>JBIINB010000012.1:0-63223 GCA_044337705.1 Pirellulaceae bacterium
GCTGACGATGGTCGACGGCGGGTTGGAACTGACTCGCGAAGTTGAAGACGAAGTGCGGGATTTTTTCGGTGAAGTGGTTTTCGATACGGTGATTCCCCGAGACGTTGCGGTGGCCGAAGCCCCCAGCCACGGGAAGTCGGTACTGGAATATGCGCCTCGGTCGCGTGGTACCAGGGCATACATGGAATTGTGTATGGAGGTGATGGATCGTGACTAAGGAACGACGACTGGGACGCGGCCTTGCCGCTCTGCTGGGAACAACCCCCGAGGAACTGGCGGGCACAGGTCAGGATTCCCCTAACTTCCATACCTCCGCCGCGAACACTGCTGATGGAGAAAAAGGAATTGGCAATTCCGTCGATGCGACCCAGCCAGAGGTCCCGTGGGAGGAGATCGCGGTCGACCGAATCGACCCAAACCCCTACCAGCCTCGGCGCCAATTCGCCTCCGAGGAGATAGATGCCCTGGCAAAAAGTCTCGGACAGCACGAGCAACTGCAGCCAATCCTGGTGCGAAAGATCGGGGATCGATTTCAATTGATCAGTGGGGAGCGGCGATGGCGAGCTGCGATCGTTGCTGGATGGAAGACAATCCGAGCCTGGATTCGGGAGGCCGACGACCGGACGGTGGCCGAGCTGGCGATCGTTGAGAACCTGCAGCGCAAAGATCTCAACGCCATCGAAAAGGCATGCTGCTTCAAAAACTATCTCGATCAGCATCGATGCACGCAGGATGAGCTAGCTAAGAGACTGCAGATCGATCGCAGTACCATCGCCAATCTTGTCCGACTGCTCGATCTTCCCGAAGTCGTTCAAGCCGCCGTGCAGACCGACCGCATTTCGGCAGGGCACGCGCGAGCCATTCTCGGATTGCCGGGAGGAGATCGGCAGAAGAATCTGGCCGAACGGGTGGAGCGAGAAGGATGGAGTGTACGGGAAACCGAACGGCAGGTGCAGCGGATGGTTGCCGAATCCGCGACGGTCGTTTCAGAGACGAAAGCTGCCCCGGCGAAAAACTCCGCCAGTGCCCACCTCGTCCAAATGGAGTCGCGATTGAAGATGGCTCTCGGAATGAAGGTGGAGCTCCTGAGTCGCGGCAAGGGTGCCGGCAGTCTGAAAGTTCATTTTCAGTCACACGAGCAGTTTGAGCGGCTGATGGGACTGCTGCTGGAAGAGGCCAACCAGGAGAAGCCTCGCCGCGCCGGCTGATCCAGCGGCGCACTGTCCGCAACGCCTTTCTTGCCCGTTTGAAAACAAACGGCTCCATCAAACTTTTTTTCGGTTTGCTATCTTTCCCCATGGCACGGGAGTGCCGCGCATGTGGGTATACATGAGATAGATGTGCCGCAGGAACTCGCTGTTTATGAGCTTTAGTGTGGTGCTGCCTGTTGAGAAAACGGTCTGCGACACTGCCCAGCGATTGCTTTTCGATATGTCAACGAGGTGCTTTGGCGATGCGAGACACAAGGATTTGTGCTGCTTTCTTAGGATTTCTCTGCCTTCTGGAAGCGACCTCGGCGGCGCAGGAAAAGACCTGGCGGTTGGCTTGGTCCGATGAGTTCGACGGGCAATCGCTTGACTATTCGAAATGGGAGGTGGAGGTCAATGCGTTCGGAGGAGGGAACAACGAATTGCAGATCTACACCGATGCTGCGAAGAATGTGCGGGTCGAGCGGGGTATGCTGGTCCTGGAATCCCATCGCGAACGCACATCGATTCAGGGGACCGAACGCGATTTTTCGTCGGGGCGCATCCGTAGCAAACGCCGTGGTGACTGGAAGAACGGAAGATTTGAGATGCGAGCGAAACTGCCGGCGGGGCAGGGGGTGTGGCCAGCTTTCTGGATGCTTCCAACCGACGAGCGATATGGTGGGTGGGCCTCCAGTGGCGAAATCGACATTCTCGAATTCAAGGGACAGGAACCCGATACGCTCTGGGGGACCTTGCACTATGGAGGCCGGTGGCCAAAAAATCGTCACACAGGGGAGCAGAAGAGATTCTCTGGACTCGACTTCACGGCGGACTTTCATCAGTTCGCGATCGAATGGGAGGAAGGAAAGATTCGATGGTTGCTGGATGGAAAGGTGTGGCAGGAGCAATCGAAGTGGGAGTCAGAAGAAGCCCCCTACCCGGCGCCATTTGATCAGGACTTTCACTTGGTACTCAATCTGGCGATCGGCGGTGGATTTGTTGGCGATCCGGCTCCGGATACTCCCTTCCCTGCCCAGTACCTAGTCGATTGGGTGCGAGTCTATCAGGCTCGGTCACAGCCTTGATCCTGGTGACAATCGGGCAGATCGAACCGATGGACCTTGAGTTGGCTTATCCCATCATCAACTTGTTGAGCGATTGGCGGCGATCGAGCGGCTGCCAGAAATCTGCGTTGGATGCAACAATCCCAAGCCCTGCAAGATGTCGAAGCGCTTCTTCGGCCTCGAATTGGAGGGTGCCACCGGGCAAGAGATCCTGTAGGAGAGTCTGTGCTTCCTGTGCGATCTCGTGCGCCGTCTTCGGCGACTCGGATCGGTCCAGAAGGTAGTAGGCGACAATCGCTTCGGATGCTTTCTGGTGATCGGCTTCATCTAGCAGCCTCAGAAGCGTCCCGGCGTGGTTGTCGAGATTCTGGTAGTAGAGATTCCTGGTGAGCTGAAGCAGGTGGCGTTTCTTCAGGTTGGAATAGGAAAAGAGGGATCGCACGGCGTAGAACAGCACCCCTAAGGCGACGCCAAGAGCGATCACCGTGGTGGCCATCATCTTGACGATTCCAATCAAAGCAAGCATCGAAGCGGCGCGGGCGATGCGGAGCAGAAGCATGCCGACCCCCCAGAAGGAAGGAGCTCCGGCTTTCCAGTGATCCTTCCAGGACATACGGATTTGGGTTCCTGGCAGGACCATTTCGATATCATTGCGCGGGATGTTCTTGAAGGTTCTCAAATGCAGTTTGGATGTGGAGAGCATTTCCCCTGAGTCACTGGTTTCCTGTTTGAGGCGGTAGCAGAGAATCAATCGCCGATAGATGGTGACGTCGATAGACCGTGATTTCCGCCACGGAAAAAAAGACCAGGGAGTCACAGTGGCCAGCGCATCGCCGCGGCAATAGAGTTCCAGATTGCGAAAGATGCCGAAGCGGATAGTCAGGTGCATTCCTAGGGGACTTGCTGTTTGGAGCGCCTCTTCGATTTGCTGTGGAGTCAGACGACGGTAGCGGGCCTCGTGCAGCACCTCGTGAACGATCTCCAGGAACTCGGTGGTCAGGGAATGGAGAGCTGCATCGATTTCCTGCGGCTCTCGGGTTTCAAGAAGGGGCGGAGAGTGGCGATCGGGGTCCAGTTGTGCGTAGAGGTAAGTCGCTTTCAAATGACGGTTGGAGGAATTTTCACGGACTTTGGCCAGCATGGCATCAAACAGTTGCTCCAAGGGGACCTCATCCTCCGGAGGTGCTGCGCTTCGTTTGGGCAACGACGCAACCAGTTTGAGGGGATGAAGAGCGATGAACGCATCGTGCACCGACGAAACGGACATTTGCGGCGGATGAAGCGAGCGATCGGAAAAGAAATTACCGAGTCGCATGGGGAGGTCATCCGGAAAAGTAACTAGGAAGGAGTTTTGCGGTGAATCGAAACCATCGCCAATTGAAGGCAGTCGCTTTTGACATGGACGGCTTGCTACTGAATACCGAGGATCTTTATGAAGTGGTGATAAGGGAGATTCTACAGGAACGTGGAAAGGTTTTCCGGCCCGAAGTGCGAATGCGGATGATGGGACAGCCAGCGCCGCAGGCTTGGGGTGTTCTAATCGAAGCCGAGGGACTGGAGGATCGTTGGGAGACGCTGCAGCGGGAAGCTGAGGAGCGGTTCCGAGTGCTCTTGCCTCGGGATGTCGCTTTGATGCCGGGAGTGTCGGAATTGCTGGATGGACTTGATCACAGGGGAATTCGTCGTTGTGTCGCTACCAGCAGTCGTCGATCCTTCGCTACCGAGGCCCTGGGGCTGGCAGGAATTTTGGACCGTTTTGAATTTCTGATCTGTGGTGATGAGGTGGCTCGCGGGAAACCAGCGCCAGACATTTATCTTCAGGCGGCCAGATCGTTCCAACTGCCTCCTGAGGATCTTCTTGTTCTTGAGGACAGCAGTCATGGCACGGCGGCTGCCCGCGCGGCCGGTTGCTTCGTGGTTGCCGTTCCCGGAGATCACAGCCGCCACCAAGATTTTGCTCAAGCCCATCTCCAGGTCGACCGTGTCGATGCAGAGGCAGTCTGGTCGATTCTATGAGGGGTGGAATTGTCGGTAGTTTGCTCGTTGAGTTACCGGAACATGTCGATCTAGATCGCTTCGACAACCACGGCTGTTGCGTTGTCGCGTCCCGACTCCGCGACCGCCTCGCGCACCAGGCGATCGGCAGGCGGAAGATCGGCGGTCGCCGCTGTTGGTGTCCTTGTCAATTCCTCCATCGCTCGATCCCAAAGGCCATCAACCACCCCATCGGTGCAGAGGAGGAACTGGTCACCGGGGTGAACCTGCCTCATGCCAACCTGAGGGATCAGATACCGATGCCCTGCGCCCAGTGCCTGCGCCAAGACATTCTTTCGAGGATGCATCCTTGCCTCCCGCTCGTTGATCTTCCCATTGCGTCTCAGCCAACCGACATGCGAATGGTCATCGGTGCACTGCACCATGGCGCCTTGAGTCGGCAGGTGATAAAGCCGGCTGTCGCCGATATGTCCAAAGAACAGGTGGTCTTTTTTGAACCATCCCAGTGTTAGCGTGGCACCCATATTGCGGCATGCTGGATCGTAGCGGCTGAGCTTCAGCATTTCCTGATGGATGCTTTCAAACAGCTCCACTACGATCTGCTGGTGATGCGCGATGAAGCGTTCCAGTGACAGGCCGAAGTGCTTTGGGAGAATCTGCGTGATCTTGTCGATTGCGATCTTGCTGGCGAATTCCCCAGAATTCTCTCCACCCATCCCATCGCTCACCGCGAACAGAAACTCTTGCTGATCCGTGCTGGCCTCACCGATTTTTCCCAGATATCGGATCCCGGATCGGTCCAGCAGCATGCCAAGAAAGGAGTCTTCGTTGTTGGGGCGAAACCTACCAGGGTGCGTCGCACCGGACCATCGCATCCGTCGGACCATGGAGCCTTCGGTGGTGGAGGTAGCCGCTGCGGCGATTGCCAAGGTGGGATCGATCAGCGTTGCGAACTCGAAATCGATGACGCAGAACTGTCCATCGCTGGCGCGGTAGGTAATGTTGCGCAGGAACGGATCATCGTGGCGCACTCCATACTTTTGCAGCGAGGCAAACATCTCTTCGATGCGGCCTTCGCTCATCTGCTCCACGCGGGCTCCACAATTGCTGGTGACCAGTTCCAGTTTCTCCGGATCGGCGGAGATCAACCGGGGAACGAAGTTGCAGCCACTGGATTCCAGATGGCGAAGGATCATGCATTCATTCTCGAAACGCTCCTTTGCGCGATCGCCGCGAAAGGTCTTGTAGACGCGGCCATCGTAACCGATCCGCACAACGGCACGCTGTGTATTTTTTGCTTCATACATCGCCGGAGTCTCCCAGCAAACGCCCTACCGCACCATCGCTCATGCCGGTATTCGTAGCGTCGCGACGTGACGTGTCACTTCGAATTGGCGATTGTCTTTCGCATCTGTAAACGAGGGGAAATCTTTGCGTCGCCTTGAGAAGATCAGGTCTGAAGCCACGGTGGGAACTGACCAGCAGGTGGCAGTTCGATCACACGCACCCTCTGGATTCCTTCGATTGCTGCCAGTTGCTCGAGAGCCTGCGCCGGTGGGGAACTGTCCAAGTTCAGGACACCGATCGCCTGGCCACCTGGCTGGCTGCTGCCACGGCCAACCGACATCTGGCCGATATTGACGTGGTGTTTACCAAAAACCGTGCCAACTCGTCCGATGATTCCTGGCACGTCGTGGTGAGTGAATACGAGCAGTTTTCCATCGAGATAAGCTTCCAAGCGGTAGTCTCCGATCAAGATCAAACGGGGCATGTGAGTTCCGAACAGAGTCACACCGGCCCGCATCTGTTCGTCTGCGCCCGAGACGTCGGCGACGATCGATGAGCTGAAGGCTCCCATTTCCCGGCTTCGATTCTCCGTCAGTTCAATGCCTCTTTCTCGCAGCAGCCACTCGGCATTGACAATGTTGACATCCTCCTCCAACGCTCGCTCCAGCAGTCCGGCGCAAAACGCCGCAGTCAGGAGTTGGGTTTCCCGATCTGCGACTTCGCCACGGTAAGTCAATCGGCAGGAATCGACAGAGCCGCCGTGCCATTGGGCAAGGAATAGGCCGAGCCGGTGAGATGCATCCAGGAAGCCTCGCAGTCCATCGATTGTCTTGGCATCCAGCGATGCGACATTCACCGCGTGGCGGATTTCTCCCTTCTGAAAGAATTGAATCAGCAGCTGGATCCCTTCAATCGCGACCTGCGTCTGCGCCTCTTCCGTGCTGGCGCCCAGATGCGGCGTGCAGACTACGTTGGGCATTCCGAAAAGAGGGCTGTTTGCACAAGGCTCTTCTTCGAAAACATCGAGGGCAACTCCCCCGATCTGTCCGCTTTTGAGCCCTTCGATCAGTGCCTCTTCCTCGTAAATGCCGCCTCGGGCGCAGTTGATCAACCGGACTCCCCTCTTCAGCAGCGGCAATTCCTTGCGGCCGATCAAGTACTTTGTTTCATTGGTCAGCGGAGTATGAACCGTCAGATAATCGGCTCGGGGCAACATTTCGGGAACCGTCGCCACCCGCTCAACCCCCAGCTTCGATGCTTGCTCGTCGGTCAAAAACGGATCGTAAGCGAGGACCCGCATCTGAAATGCTTGGGCGCGCACTGCCACCTCACGACCTATCCTCCCCATGCCGATGATGCCTAGCGTTTTGTCGGCCAATTGAGTGCCCATGAACGATTTGCGATCCCACTTCCCTTCCACCAGGCTTTGGTTTGCCGGGGCGATCGATCTCGACTGCGCCAGCATCATGGCAAAGGTGTGCTCCGCCGTGCTGACGGTATTTCCCGCTGGTGTGTTCATGACGACAATCCCAAGACGCGTCGCCGCATTCTTGTCGATGTTGTCGGTACCCACCCCCGCCCTCACGATCGCTCGCAATCGCCGATTTCCTTCCAACGACTCGGCTGTGATCTTCACACCACTGCGAACGATCGCACCATCGAACTCAGCAAGGCTGGATTTGAGAGCATCGCCTTTCAGGCCCAACCGAGTTTCGTATTCGAAATCAGGAAGAGCTTCCAGCAGCTCGAGTCCCTCACTTGCGATCGGGTCTAGCACCAGGATGCGATGTTTGGCCATGGGAGAACCTTCGTGAGAGGAAAGGGGGAAAAGAGTATCGCCAGTGGTGCTAACCGTGATGGGCAGCGAATTGTTCCATGTAGCTCGCCAACGCCTCGACTCCCTCTTCGGGCATCGCGTTATAAATGCTGGCTCGTATCCCCCCGACGCTTCGGTGCCCCTTCAGTCCATCGAGCATGGCCTCCTGAGCTCCCTTGAGAAATGACTTTTCGACTTCGGCAGAAGGGAGGCGAAACGTGACGTTCATCAGCGATCGGCACGATGTCTGCGCATGGCCCTGATAAAGCTGTGGGTAGCGATCGACGACATCGTAAAGTCGCCGAGCCTTTTTCTGGTTTCGAGTCAACATCGCTTGCAGGCCACCGACGGTTTCCTCCAGCCATTTGGCCACCAGCCCCAGAGCGTAAATGGCGAAGGTGGGTGGTGTATTCCACATCGAATCATTTTCGGCGTGGTTGCGGAAGGAAAGATAGCCCGGCAGATCCTTCTGGGATCGCTGCAAAAGTCCCTTTTCAATCACCACCACAGTGACGCCCGCAGGTCCGGCGTTCTTCTGGGCGCATGCATAGAGGATTCCATAGCGACTGACATCGACGGGACGGTGGAGGAAGTCCGACGAGCTGTCGCAGACCAATGGGCAGTCCGGCTGACTGGGAAGTTCCTGAAACTGCACCCCTTGAATTGTTTCGTTGCTGGTCACATGCAGGTAGCTTCCCGATCCGATCCGATCCCATAGCGATGGTTCGGGCAAGCGATCGTAATTGGTCGCCTTGCCATCCCAGACCAGATCGACAGGGCCTTCTTTGATCGCTTCGTCGTAGGCGGACTTCCCCCAAGTGCCTGTCACCAGATATTTTGCCGCAAGGCTCTGGCCTCGCAGTAGATTCATTGGGATCATGGAAAACTGGAGCCGCGATCCACCCTGCAGAAAAAGAACCTCGTGCGTCGGGGGGACTCCCAGCAGTCGTATCAGCCGTTGCTTGGCATCCTCCTGAATCGCAAGGAACGGATCGCTTCGATGGGAGATTTCCATCACCGAAGCGCCAACCCCAGGCAAGCACAGCATCTCGTCGCGAATCTGCTCCAACACAGGTACCGGCATGACCGCTGGGCCAGCCGAGAAATTGAACATCCGTTTCACGATGCGATTGGCCTTCTTGGTGACACTCTCTTCCGCCATTCTTCTACCAAGCCTCCATTTTACGGCAGCTGTTCCTTCTCAGGAAGACAGTCAACCCGCCCCCCGACGCTCGGTTGCCATGTTTGCATCAGCGAAATCGGAAATGCTTGCTGCATTCATTACGACAGCTAATGGGCAGGGTGTAGCATCGTTCGGAATTCGCTTACACTGCATGGACGAGCTTTGTTTCGGAGCTGTCTCATGGAAGTTGACTCGTTTTTCTAGCTGCAATCGGAGAATCAGATGTCTTGCCGAACGGGGAGCTTGCAGCTTGCGCGTGAATCGGTCTTTGCAGTTCGCAGGAAGCTGCATGTCTGGCTTGGATTCTGCCTCATGCTCCTTGCGAATACGGGGAAGTCGGGTGAGCCTGTGCGGGTGATGAGCTACAACATCCGCTATGGTACGGCCGCAGATGGCGAGAACCACTGGAATCTTCGCAAAGGAAGATTGGTTGCATTGATCGAGCGTTTTGGGCCCGACCTGCTGGGGACTCAGGAGACGCTTGCTGCCCAACAGGATTTTCTTCAGGAGCAATTGCCAGGCTACGAGTCGTATGGTGTTGGCCGTGAGGATGGGGTTCGGCAAGGGGAGATGGCTTCGGTATTCTGGAAAGTGGATCGATGGCGATGCATCGACCGCGGTACCTTTTGGCTGAGCGAAACGCCCGAGCAAGTCGCCAGTCGCGGCTGGGACGCGGCGCTACCGCGAATCGCTAGCTGGGTCATTCTTCAGGAAGTGCAGCGCAGAGATGCCCCAGAATTGCTCTGGATCAACGTGCACTTCGATCATCGCGGCCCGAGGGCGCGACTGGAATCAGCCCGACTGCTGTCACGCTGGGCTTTGGAACGCAGCAGCCTGTCCCAGTCGCTGCATCGTGATGTTGTGGTGACCGGAGATTTCAATGCGGGCGAGGGTAGCGAGCCGTATCGGGCGCTATTTGTTCAAGACGCTTCCGAAGGTAAACCTGGCCTCCTTCGAGACGCCTTCCGCTTGGCTCAACCTCAAAGAGGCGATCGCGAGGGGACTTATTCAGGCTTCGATTTCGCCAATTCCGTCGGTGAACGAATCGATTGGATCGCTATTTCTTCCGGCTGGACGGTGTTGGAGTCATCGATCGATCGCACCGCCGATTCACGAGGAAGGACTCCTTCGGATCATTTTCCAGTAACTGCCGTTTTGGAACGATGAACGATTTGCCGGATGGCCTGCGGTGAATCTGCTGCACGTGCGAACGTAAAGAGGCGTCTTGGTGGTGGCGATAGATTGGTTTTTTCCAGATCCTTCAGCTGGTGTTGCAAAGCCATTGGCCAGCCACCACATTCCACTGAAGTACCTTCCAGGCGCGAACGATTCCGTGGCGGACGTAGGGATCTAAAGCCGCAAACTCCCTGGCAGCTTCAGGCCCTGGGCTTCGAAATAGCAGGACCGCCTGCTCGATCGGATCTCCCGCCGCTCCGCCAAGCAGAAGTCCAGATGATTCGAATCGCCGTGCCAACTCCAGATGCTCAGAACGATAAGCAGACCGAGCCTGCGCGTAGTTTTCCGGCACTTCATAGATCAGCAGGTAATAGTGGCACGGCGTTTCTTCTTTGGATGGTACTAGCGGTCCCATGCATCCTCCTGTCCTTCGCACTGCAGATGGAGTTGTCGAAGCTGTTGGATTGCTTCCTCCAGCGAGGGCGTCGCGAGATTGCCTCCTCTGCCTCGCCGATCCATCGCGACTAGCGCCAAAAGCAGATCCCAATCGGGATGATCCTTCAGCCGCCTGATGGCACGAGCACCCAGGCGGCTTTCGCTGGCCAGCACCGCTTCGGGCCAATGTTCGATCAACCACGCAGTTCTTGGTGTGATTGCATCTCCCAGAAGAGTGATGCTGGCCTGTTGCCAATCTTCGGTCGAGGTTAGCGCACCGACATCGTGCAGCAAGGCAGCTTCCAGCGCCTCCAAGTCGTTGGGGAATGCCTCCGATGCCAGCGCGAATACCTGAAGCGAGTGGAAAAGCAGGTCGCCTTCGGGATGTTCCTTGAGATCGACCGGCACATCTTCCAACGACTCCAGCAATTGCGAAAACCAAGTGTAGGGGTCGAGTTCCTCCGGGGCTGTTTCCTGCTTTTCATCAGGTAGTTGCAGCGAGTGCGCCAGTTCGCAGATATCCTGCGAGCGAACTTCGCGTTTCCTATTGGGGTCGTACCAGGGGCGACTTCTAGCGGAATCCGATACCACCCAAAGCCTCAGCGGGACTCCCTCAAGGGTGGTCGACAATTCACGTCCCGATAACGGTACGATTCCGCCGGAGTTCCATGGCTGATCGATCCATCGACTTTCGGAAGGCTGCTGCGAAATTTTTTCCGCAGCACGATCGACGTTGGTGGCAAAGAGGACAAGGTTGATATCCGAGCCGTCCCGCACGGAACCGGAAGCGACGGAACCGATCAGAAGAGGCTGGTACTCCTCCCATCGCTGCATCGCATGGAGAGCAGTTTCCTTGAGATGATGCCAGTTTGCCTGATCGGGATCCCCCTCCAGTTGGCGCGTGATCGACCGCAGCTGAAATTCGATCTCTTCGTGAGTCGGGAGGTCACGAGGTGAGATGCGTCCACCGATCTGGCGTCGAGCTGCCTTCCACTTGGCTCGATGCCATTGGGATTCTTCTCGAGAATGAAGCAGCTTGGCGGCATGCCAGGCGATCGATTTGCGGACTTTATTCATAGTTCAGAAGGCCGTCTTCACCTGCGGCCTGGTAGATCTCGCTATCATCGTGCGGATTGGACGGCAGTCGCTACAGGAAACCTCATCGATTGTTTGTTTTGGATTCTGTTCGGACAAGGCGCAGACGTTTCTTTTCCCTCAGGATCAATCGGAATTCTGCAGCTAGGAACCCAGTCACGGAGTCATCGGAGGATCCTCATCGAAGGTTTTCTTCCTTCGAAGGATATGGTGATAATGCTGGGCAAAGCGATGGGCTTCGTCACGCACGTATTGGAGCAGTCTGAGCGAGAAAGCATTCCGTTGCAGCCGCAGTGGCTCGGATTCTCCCGGCAGGTAGATTTCCTCTTCCCTTTTGGCCAGGGACAGCAGCACGGGTGGCTGGATCTGCTGATCGCGAAAGGCCGCCAGTGCGGCATTGAGCTGTCCTTTTCCGCCATCGATCAGGAGGAGATCTGGGAATGGATCATCTTGATGTAAAGCGCGTCGGAATCGACGCGAAACGACTTCATGGATGCTGCGAAAATCGTCGATTCCGTCGACGTCTCGAATACGGTAGCGGCGATAGCCTGGCTTGAACGGTAGGCCATCGATGAACTGGACAAGAGACGCGACGGTTTCCCGCCCTCCCAGATGCGCGATGTCAATTCCTTCGATCACGCGAGGAATTTCAGTCAACTGGAGGATTTTCTTCAGACCTCGAAGGCCTCGTTTGGGATCGATCTGAAAGACTTCCGGCTGGGCATGGCGATCGATCTGACCGCGTTCGTCCAGCGATGCCAATAGCTTCAATTCATCGCGAATCCGCGCTGCCTTTTCGAATGCCATTTCCTTGCTGGCCTGCCGCATTTCCTCTTCCATCTGCTGTACCAGTCGTTCCCTTCCCCCTTCCAGGAACAGCTGGAGACGTCGGATGTCGCGTCGATAGTCTTCGCGGGAAATCCGGAGATTGCAAGGAGCCGAACATTGCTTAATCGAAGCCAAAAGGCAGGGGCGGAACCAGCGCCAGCGGGGATCGGACGAATCGATATCCAGGGAGCAGGTGCGGAATCGAAACAGCCGTTGCAGAACCTGAAGTGCTCCGCGCAGCTGGGCCACACTGGTAAAGGGCCCATAGAGTTTCGCGCCGCGGTGCCTTGGAGTTCTCGTCACCTCGACACGAGGAAATTCTTCGTGGGTGACGATCATCAGATAAGGGTAAGTCTTGTCGTCTTTCAGTTCTTTATTGTAGCGGGGCTGGATATCCTTGATCAGCCGGTTCTCAGTCAGCAGCGCGTCGACCTCGCTGGTGCAAGGCAGAAAGTCGATGTCGCAAATCTCGCGAACCCATGCAAAAAGTCGAGGATCCTGCATCGCTGTTTCATGAAAGTAGCTCGATGCGCGATTCCTGAGGTTTTTCGCTTTGCCGATATAGATCACCATCCCCTGGTGATCTTTCATCAGGTAGACCCCAGGGCTTTGTGGGAACGCTTTTGCCTTCTCTGCTGCACGACGATACCCCAGGCCCTCCGACTGGCTGTCGCCGGAACCATCCGATTCCTCCCGCAGCTCGTCATTGCCCATGTCGGACTCAAAGTTCCAGAAGGCTGAAGACGGGATAGGGAGCCAGTTTGGCGCGGCCTCCCAAGTCGGTCAGTTCAATCGCAAAGGCGCAGCCGACGATGGTCGCCTGCAGTTTCTCCACCATCCGGCAGCAGGCGGTCACCGTGCCGCCCGTTGCAAGAAGATCATCCAAAACCAGGACGCGCTGACCGGGACGCACCGCATCGGTATGCATTTCAAGCGTATCGGAGCCGTATTCCAGTTGGTAGGTGTAACGGAAGGTTTCGTAAGGCAATTTCCCCGGTTTGCGAATCGGAACCAGACCGGCATTCAGTTGGATCGCCAGTGGAGCGGCGAAAAGAAATCCTCTCGCTTCTGCCGCAACCACCAAATCGATCTGCTGGCTAGCGAAGTGGTCAGCCAGTCGGTCGATGGATTCCTGAAACGCTTCCGGGTTCAGCAGCAGTGGAGTGATGTCCTTGAATTGGATCCCCGGTTTCGGAAAGTCGGGGATGTTCCGGATATAGTCCTTCAGATTCATGCCGGGACGTCGACTCATTTTGGCCCTTTCTCGATTCGATCGATCCGAAGAAGACAGTAAGAGGGATCGGCTTACTCCCACTCTATCGTTGCAGGAGGTTTCGAGCTGATGTCGTAGACGACTCGGTTGACCCCTCGCACTTCGTTGATAATCCGTGAGCTGATTTTGGCAAGTAGCTCGTAAGGGAGATGCGACCAGTCGGCGGTCATGAAGTCATCAGTTTTGACGGACCGCACCGCAATGGTGCTTTCATAAGTTCTCGCATCCCCCATGACACCGACGCTCTGCACTGGAAGAAGCACCGCGAAGGCTTGGGAAGTTTCCCGGTACCATCCGGCTGCGATGATCTCCGACACGACGATTCGGTCAGCATCTCGCAGGATTTTCAATTTCTCCTCAGTGACTTCCCCCAAGCAACGCACGGCCAATCCAGGGCCCGGGAAGGGGTGTCTCCAGACGAGCGAATCGGGGAGACCCAGCGAGGCTCCAAGACGCCTTACCTCATCCTTGAACAGATCTCGCAGCGGTTCAATCAGTTCAAAGCCAAGTTTTTCTGGGAGCCCTCCTACGTTGTGGTGCAGCTTGATGGTTGCCGCAGGACCATCGATTGCCGCGCCACTTTCAATCACGTCGGGATAGAGGGTGCCCTGGGCAAGAAAAACGGCATTTTTGACTTTTCTTGCTTCTTCCTGAAAGCAATCGATAAACAGATAGCCAATCCGCTTACGCTTCTCCTGCGGATCGATAATCCCAGATAGCTCTCTCAGGAAACGATCTCCAGCATGAACGACATGGAGATCGGTTTTGAAATGCCGGGTGAACTCGTCGATGACTGTAGTCTGTTCGTCATGGCGGAGAAGTCCGTTGTCGACCAGGATGCAGGAGAGCTGAGGGCCGATTGCTTCGGCGATCAGTGCGGCCGTGACGCTGGAGTCGACGCCTCCGGAGAGTCCGCAGATGACCCGGCGATCTCCAACTCTCTGGCGGATCTCTTCAATACTTCGACGAGCAAAATCGCCCAGGTGCCAATCGCCGCGACAGCCGGCAATTTCGTAGAGAAAGTTCCGCAGCAACTGTCCGCCCAACGGAGTGTGCGTTACTTCCGGGTGGAACTGCAGTGCAACCAGCGGCTTGTCTTGATGCGCCATCGCTGCATTTGGGCAGGTGGGGGTGGATGCGATCGAGAGAAAGCCTGGTGGGAGTTGGACCACTTGATCCCCGTGACTCATCCAAACCTCCATCGCATCAGGAAGATCGGAGAAAAGCTGAGCCGCGCGGTGATGGCTTCGTTCCATCTCGATGGCGGCGCGACCAAATTCCCTCGCTTCACACCCTTGCACTACGCCACCAAGGGCGCTGGCCATCCACTGCATGCCATAACAGATTCCTAGTACCGGGATGCCCAGCTGAAGCAGTTCCGACGTCGCCTTGGGAGACTCCGGTTGGTAAACGCTGCATGGTCCACCAGAAAGTATGATGGCCTTGGGATTACGCTTTCGAATCTGCGCGATCGAGATGTCATGCCGGACGATTTCGCAATAGACGTGGTGTTCCCGCACCCTACGAGCGATCAGTTGGGCGTACTGTGATCCAAAATCGAGAACGATGACATGTTCCTGGGCAGGGCGAGAGGCGTTCGCCTCTGCTTGAGCACTCATGCTGTATTCCATCGGAGAGTTTTCGAACCAACCAAGCCAACTTGAAACGTCGGCGACGGGCTGGGGCTGCCAACGTCCTTTCCCGTGACGCATTCCCTGCAACAGGTCGACTGGAGCCTGACTCCAGACTCGATGCAAAGAAGAGCGATGATTGTACCATGCTCCCGGCTCCCAATCAGGGGGTCGATTCCCGGGGACTACAGCTGCAGCCGGTGATTTGTCGGGCAATGTGGCGGGAAAGAGACTGGCGTGCTTTGAGTGCAGTGGCTCCCTGCAAACGCTTGGTTTAACGGTTCGCCAGTGCTCGGCGCCTTGCTGAGGACAGAACCTTCGGGGACACTACGGCATGGATCGCACCGGCCTTGGGGCGATCGATGTTGGGGTACTTTGGTTGTGTGAAGAGGAGGATTGCAATCGATGCGTATCCTGTTGGCCAACGACGATGGTATTTTTGCACCTGGGCTGGCGGCTTTGGAGAAGGAGCTTCGCAGGATTGGAGAGGTGCTGGTCTGTGCGCCTGCAACCGAACAGAGTGGGGTGGGGCATTCGATCACCTATTTGACACCGCTGACGTGCAAGAAAGTTTTCGATCAGGAAGTCTTTCGTGGTTGGGCGGTTGATGGCAGCCCTGCGGACTGCGTGAAATTGGGGATCAGTGAGCTGTCAGGAGGCAATGTCGATGTGGTGATCAGCGGCATCAACGGCGGGCTGAACGCTGGGATCAATGTCCTTTACTCAGGCACCGTTGCCGCATCGATCGAAGGTGCTTTTTTTCGATTGCCCAGCTTTGCCGTTTCATTGGAGTACGATCCACATGCCGACTTCGATGCGGCAGCGACGATGGCGGTCCGGTTGATCCAGCAACTGCTGACGGCCACCGGAGGGAAGCCCGAACTCTTCAATATCAACATTCCAACCGAGGCCACCAAGCGTTTCCGAAGCGGTTCCACCCCGGAAGTGCATTGCGTCCCGATGGGGGTGGAGCGATACGGAGACCGTTACCTGAAGCGACAGGATCCCAAGGGGCGTGACTATTATTGGTCGACCAATGATCCACCACCGCCGCCCACCCCGCACGAAACCGACGTCGCGGCCCTATCCCGAGGACATGTCACGGTGACACCACTGCAGTTTGACCTGACCAAGTCACCACTGTTGGAATCGATGGCCAGTTGGAATCTTCGTCCCTGACTTTTTCCGGTCGCCTGAAGAGCTGGATTGACTGAGTCATCGGATGATTGGGCAGACATCGAACCAATTTCTCTTGAATCCCTCAATCCACTGATTCGATTCCACTGGTCCCCAGGCTCCCACTGGATATGTCTGTAGAGGTGGAGCGGCGGGGCTTTTCCATGCCGCGATGATCGGATCGACGATGCGCCACGCCTGCTCTACTTCGTCACTCCGAGCAAACAGGCTGGCGTCACCGGAGATAGCGTCCTGGAGTAGCCGCTGGTAGGCATCGGGCATTTCCTTGATCCGCTGATCGAAGCGGAAGTCCAGTTCGCTGGTGCGCATGCGCATCTCTTCATCAGGGATCTTCGACTGGAAGTGAACTTGCAGTCCTTCCGCCGGCTGAATTTGGATGACCAGGCGGTTGGCTTCCGGGCGCACCGACTCTCGCTGATCGAAAAGGAAGTGCGGTGGTTCACGAAACTGGATCACGATCTGTGTCGTCCTGCAGCTCATCGCCTTTCCGCTTCTGAGAAAGAACGGGACACCTTTCCATCGCCAGTTGTCGATCAGCAGACGCAAAGCTGCGAAAGTTTCCGTCTGGCTCCCTTTCGGTACGCCCTGCTCGGCCAGATACCCAGCATATTGTCCTCGAACACCTCCCGTCGCAAAGTCGCTGCCGCGAAATGGCCGCACGGCATGAAGGACCTTGACTTTCTCGTCCCGCACCAGATCCGCATCGAATCGCGAAGGTGGCTCCATGGCGATCACCATCATCAATTGCAGTAGGTGATTCTGGAACATATCTCGCAGCACACCTGCCTGATCGTAATAGTCGCCCCGCCTTCCGACCGTCACTTCCTCGGCCACCGTGATCTGGACGTGGTCGATGTAGTGATGATTCCAAAGCGGCTCGAAGATCGAATTACCGAAACGGAGGACGAGAATGTTTTGAACGGTTTCCTTTCCGAGGTAGTGGTCGATTCGATAGATCTGCTTCTCGGTGAACACTTGGTGGATAGCGTCGTTCAACTGCCTAGCCGATTCCAGGTCGGTCCCAAATGGCTTTTCAACCACCAGCCGTCTCGCTCCTTGGGACTCCTCTTGCATCCCTGCCATGCCCAGTTGCTGGACTGCCGTCTGGTAGAGTTGCGGCATGGTCGCCAGATAGTACAGACGATCGGAAACCGAATCACCTTCCCAATCGATCAGTCGCCCTTGGAGCCTCTGCATGTCCTGAGAGCTGGAGAGGTCTCCGGGTTGGTAAAAGATTCTCTGCGAAAAGGCTGACCAGCTTTCGCCGTCAAATGAAGTTCCGACATACTTGGCGGTCGATTCCGCCAGTTGCTTTCTCCACGCAGAATCGTCCAGAGGGGTCCGGGAGACACCGACGATTCGAGTATCGGGATCGATGCGGCGGCGCTGCGAAAGACGATAGAGCGCTGGGA
Source organism: Pirellulaceae bacterium (assembly GCA_044337705.1). Taxonomy (GTDB): domain Bacteria; phylum Planctomycetota; class Planctomycetia; order Pirellulales; family Pirellulaceae; genus JBEISR01. The sequence goes on from JBIINB010000012.1 coordinate 17,583, forward strand.
TCAGTTTCCTGCTGGTCAGATCCCCCGACGCTCCAAAAATAACGATGGACGATGCCATAGCGCAGTTCCTTCCGCTGCTGTTTCCTCGGGAATCGTCTCAACGGCGCGAATCGATCCCCAGAAACCTGAAATCTCCGGCTGTTGGATCCGCCGATCAGCTTTTTCGGCGAAGGTCAAGCCATTCGGAATGAAACACCCCTTCGCGATCGGTACGCTGGTAGGTGTGCGCACCAAAATAGTCTCGCTGAGCCTGAAGGAGGTTGGCTGGCAGGCGAGCCAGTCGGTAGCTGTCGTAGTAGGACAGCGCGGTGGAGAAAGCAGGGGCGGGGATTCCCATCGCCGTAGCAGCAATCACCACATGACGCCACGACTCCTGTGCCTTAGCCACCGCATCTCGGAAGTAGGGGTAAAGAAGCAGGTTCTCGAGATTCGGTTGCTCGTCAAATGCCTCCTTGATGCGATCCAGGAACTGGGCGCGGATGATGCATCCGCCTCGCCAAAGCAGGGCACAGTCCCCGTAATTCAGTCCCCAGCGATGTTCTTTGCTGGCTTCCTGAAGCTGAACAAAACCTTGAGCGTAGCTGCAGATCTTGGAAGCATAGAGAGCCTGTCGTACCTGTTCGATGAAGGCTTTCTTGTTTCCAACCATCGACTGGACAGCTGGCTGGATCGCACTGAGATGCCCCTTCTGGGGGCCGGCCAAAACATGGCTGGCTCGTACTCGAGCTTCCTTCATCGAGGAAAGGATTCGGGCATAGACTGCTGTTGTCACCAGAGTGCTGGGCACTCCCAGGTCCAGCGACAGTTGGCTCATCCACTTACCTGTTCCCTTAGCGCCAGCGACGTCAAGGATTTTGTCGACCAGATGCCCCTCTCCCCCCAGGTCGTCCTTGGCGCTGAAAATGTCTCGCGTGATCTCGATCAGGTAACTCTGAAGTTCCCCGCGATTCCATTCAGAGAAAACGTCGTAGAGTTCTTCGTTGGTCAGGCCAGCGGCTTCCTTGAGCAGGAAGTACGCTTCGCAGATCAACTGCATGTCGCCATATTCAATCCCGTTGTGCACCATCTTGACGTAGTGACCGGCACCTCGTGGTCCAACCCATTCGCAGCATGGGATATCGTCTTGGGGGCCAACTTTGGCAGCAATCGCTTGAAAGATCGGGCGTATCGCTGGCCAAGCCGATTCGCTACCGCCAGGCATCAGGCTGGGCCCCTTGAGAGCTCCTTCTTCACCGCCAGACACCCCTGATCCAACGAAGCGAAAACCTTTCCCTTCCACGTACGCCGTCCGTCGCTCGGTGTCCGCAAAATGGGTATTGCCGCCATCGATCAGAATATCCCCAGGGCTCAGATGCGGCATCAATTGTTCGATCAAGTCATCGACCGCAGGGCCTGCCTTGACCAGCATCATGAGAATACGTGGTGCCTTGAGGGAAGCGACCAGCTCGGGGATCGAGTGACAGCCAACGAAGTTTTTGCCGTTGGCTCGTCCCGCCATCAGTTGATCCACTTTGTCGGTACTGCGATTGAAGACAGCGACCCGATACCCACGGCTTTCCACGTTGAGCGCCAGATTCTCGCCCATCACTGCTAGCCCGATCAGCCCAAAGTCGCAATCGCCGCTCATTTGTCAGTCTTCCCTTTGTCCTCGTTTCCAAAACCATCAGGTCATCGCGGGCCATGGAGACGGGTGTACTATGCCAGCAACAGACCATCGCCGGAGCTGTCGGATGGGCACCAGCCAATTCGGACTTTCCAAACCCCGGCATTGCCAAGTTTATAGGCGATGGTCCCTGCCCACAATCGACGATAAGCCGTAGGTAGCACAAGTCTGTGGCTGCCTAACTAGGTCGGTCCGAGAGCTGGAAGAGTCAGGAACGGCCTAGTGGGACGGTGCGTGGCCCCTTACCCACTTCGGAAAAATCGATATAATCGTCAGAAATCTTGCAGGTTTCCGGCTGGAAATCGACGATACACTGGTGCAACAAGAGGGCTCCACGCTCGCTTGAGCATCGTCTAGGCGCCGTAGCCAAGTGGCTAAGGCAGTGGATTGCAAATCCACCATCCCCGGTTCGAATCCGGGCGGCGCCTCTTTTTGAGCCATCCGGCAACTTCGTGGGTTGGCTGGTAAGTCGCCATGGTTGAATTAGATGCTCCGCAAGACAAGCGAGGGCGATCCCTGGCAGGATGAAGAACCCCCAGGACCCTTCAGTCGGCGTGTCTCCCCGCGGCTGGCTGACTTTGCTGGGGAGCCATTGAGAACCGGAGATCTTACGACGGCCGGATCGCGATAGCATCCGACTGGGTAGCAGGAATCAGTCTTAGCGTGGCGGGCGGCGAAACAAAGAGACCTGAACCTTTTGATCTGTTCGGGCCCTCGACTCAAGGCCTGGGCTTCAAGCAGGTCGCTGCGTCGGAGTATTTCTTGATGTATTCGCCAACTCGCCATTTACTGGCGGTTGATTCGCTGGTCATGTAGCGAATCTTTCCGAACACAGGACGTTCCGGTCCCCAGGCTCGATCGTAACGCCCCAAGACCCAGAAGATCCCCGAATAGCTGTTTGGGTCGCGTCCATCGAGGGCAAATTGGTTGTTCAACTGGATCATCACCTCCAGAGCTTCCTGGGGAGATCGCGTCCAGTGAAGGATCTTCTTTCCCCATAGCATTCGAAGGTAGTTGTGGATGCGTCCTTCCCGCACCAACTGCCTTTGTGCGGCATTCCATAGCGGGTCGTGGGTCTTCGCCTGCGTGAACTCTTCAAGGGAGTAGATAGCTGGGCGCGGGTCGTCGGCATGTTCAGCGAGAGTCTGCTGCGCCCATTCGGGGAGAGATTCATATTGATCGTAATTGCGTTCTCGGGCTGCGAAATTGAATCCGATCTCGCGCCAAGTGATCAATTGGTCGAGCAATGGGTCGGCATTAGGCGATAAATTCCAAAAGCCTTCCATTTTTCCTTCGGCTTTGCCCAGAAGCTCTGGCGACCATTCCGTGCCCTCGAACAGAGCGAGAAACACTTCGTGCGAGCTGATATGTCCGAAATGGAGATGAGCCGACAGGCCACTGGATCCCTCCTGTTGCGGTTCGTTTCGGTCGTTGGCATAGTTGGAAAGTTTCCTTTCCACAAATCCCTTCAGCCTCTGCTGTGCCACCGCAGTGCCACCAGAAGTAAAGCCCTCTCGAATTTCGTGGTCGATCGGGAGTTTTGACAAGTCGATCTTCGGAGTGCCATCGCGACCAAACTGCAACGGGGACCAGCGTTTCTTCACCGAGTCAGGCAGCTCAATCGCCTTGCCTTTCGGGAGTCGATTTAGCGGTGCGGGTTCGGGGAAGACTGGCCACTCTTGTCGGAACCACTTTTGGTGTGCGCGTCGAAAGGAATGAGCGACCGTGAAAGTGCGGTCGAATTGACGCATTGGGATGATGCCGTTGGAATCGACAATCTCCCAGAAGCGTTCGTGGCGCCGGCTGATCGAACGAATCATCGCCGGATGGAAGAAAACTGGGAAATCGTCGGTCACGATCACCGAGGCACTGGTTGCCAAGTGGTCCAGCAATCCGTCCTGATGTCCCCGCTGCGGTTCGACATAGGGGTAATAGGTCGCCGCAGGTATGCTGGCCATTTCCTTGGCATGCTCCGCCATTCCATCGAGAATGAATTGATGGAATCTTTCGCAGGCCCATCGATAGCCACATCGAAGCGGTTCCAAAATCACCAGCGGCTGGCTCAGGTGCAATGACCAATCGACAGATCGCTGGAGTGCAAAGTTATGTGTCAGTCTTCTGTGAGCCGACATCCAGTAAAGAACGTACTTGCCATTAGAGTCGGGGGAGGTTCTTCCACTGCTGCGGATCCGGATGGAAGGCACCTGGGAAAGGATCTTGTTCATCGGCTTCCCGTTGCTGGCTCTCGGAGCGTCGAAGCGAGGTTCGACCTTCTTAGAAACAATCGATTTCGAGATATCCGGGCCCAACAGCACCCTATCAGATCTCAGAAAAGGACTGTCTAAGTGTACAGCGCCGAGCGGGCTTCGGGAGAGAAGCTCTCAACGCTTTTGCGTGCTGTCGGACCGATGGAAGGTCCGGTGACGATTCGCTTAGGCTAGGTCTTGCGTGGTAGGAGTCTGATCTGGTTGTTCTCGGATCGAAGATTGGCTATCGTCGCTTCCAGGTTGCGCTGTGCCTGCATGAACTTCTCCATGCCTTCCCGAAGAAGCGTCTTGTGCATGTGGGAAAGGTCCAGTGTCCTTTCAATCTCTTCGATGATTTCATCTTCCTCAGGATCTTCGATTTTTCTCTGAAAGCTGGGGGAGGCCTCTTCGATTGCAGCGAGCGTAGCCGGAGGGATGGTTTGAATGTCCGAGCCGGCCAGGGCTGCGACGTATTTCCATTTGCGATCGGAAGGATCTTTGGTGCCGGTACTGGCGAAGACAATCTCCTGATCCAGACGCATCGGATGCTTGCTCCAGAAGTCCTGGTTCATCAGCCATATTTGTTTGGCATTGGCGATCGGAAATCTCGACGTTGCTTCGGCGCTCAGATAAGGCAGGTGCACCTTGGCATACTGCTCGACTCTCGACACAAAGACACTGTAAACACTCTTGAAATCGCGATGGTTCGAATTGCTCTGCAGACCTTCTTCTATAGCTGCTCTGGCTATCTCATATTGATTGGGAGTGAAGATCAGCGTCACATTCAGCGGAACACCCGCAGCTGCCAGGGGCGTCAACGCCTGCAATCCTGCCTGGGTAGCAGGAATTTTAATCATGCGATTCGGGGAACCGGCTTGGCGAGCCCGTTGTGCCTGATCGACATACGCCTCCACTCGCTCATCGATCGTCATGTCATACTCGTCCGATTCGATCATCGGATCCACCTCGAAACTGACCCACCCTTCGTTGTATTCCGAATTCTCCCAAATCGTCATGAACTCCTGCTCGGCTTCCGCCGCCAGAAAGTCCGCGAAAGCCCATGCCACATCGCGATCCTCTGGAGACTGGCGAAGAAGATCTGCAAGCAACGCGTTGTAATCTCCTGATGCGACCAGTTCGGCAATGATCGACGGATTGGAGGTGGCGCCTTCCGCGCCTTCGTCCAGATAATGCTGGACCAGATCAGGTGCGATACTGTCCAAATAGATCTTGGTGCCAGTGCGAGCCAGTTGATTGAGAGCTGACATGGAGTGAACCTCGTTGCGCACACGGTCGCATGGAAGTAGTCAGGAATCAGAAAAAGGGATAGCAGACTTGCCATCATGAAGCAGCGGCTAATCGAATTGCTAAAGGCCAGTTCTGGTGGGTGTCCCGCACCGCGCTGAGCAGCGACGGCTTACATTAATTATATGTCATGTCCTTTTTCATCCGGTGTGAAACAAAGCGATTTACAACGATTTCGAGCGCATCCTCCAAGAGAGGGAAGGCGGACTACAGGAAGCAATGGTGGTTTGGAAATCGGGATTTCCCCCGAAGCGGTCAATTGATACTGTCTAAGGTTGCGAAGGAGCGGCGGCAGGATGGAAGGATAGTTAGGATGCGATATCTGCTCAATGCACTCTATTTGGTCCTGCTGGCCTTCCTGGCACCATGGTTGGTATGGGACAGCTTGCGACGTGGAAAATCGTTCGCTATCTGGTGGAACAGGTGGAAAGGTGAATCACCCAACATCCAAGGAGATCATCGGTCCATTTGGCTGCATGCAGTGAGCGTAGGAGAGGTTCAGTTGCTGCATCCTCTGGTTCGGCAGCTACAAAAGAGCTGCCCCGAATTTGAGCTAGTCCTCTCGGTGACTACCCAGTCGGGTTACCAGCTTGCAGCGAAGCTCTACCCTGAGTTAGCTAGGTTCTACGCACCTCTCGATTTTTCATGGTCGATCGAAAGGGTTTTTCGACGCCTGCATCCCGACCTGCTCATCCTCGCCGAATTGGAAGTGTGGCCCAACCTTATCCTGTCAGCGAAACGGCGAGGATGTCCGGTTGCGATTGTGAATGGACGTTTGAGCGATCGGTCGTTCCGATCGTACCAGCGTCTGGGTTGGCTTGCCCGGTCCATTTTTCAGAAGATTGATTGGGTGGGGGCTCAGGATGAGACCTATGCTGAGCGATTCGGTGTGCTGGGCTGTGAAGCTTCACGAGTCGAAGTCACCGGCTCGATGAAATTCGACAATGCCAATTTCGACCGAAGGCATCCGGAAGTTCTTTCACGACTCCAACAGCTTGGCCTGCGATCGGAAGATAAGGTGTGGGTGGTTGGAAGCACGCAGTCGCCCGAAGAACTGATCTGCTTGGATGCTTTTCGCCAGGTGATCGGTTCCTTCCCAGCGTTGAAGATGATACTGGTGCCGCGGCATCCTGAGCGATTTGACGAGGTTGCCGAACAGCTGGAGCAGTCGGGCTTCAGGACGTTTCGCCGAAGCCGGATGTCCGACCAGCTTCCATCGGACTGGCAGATCCTTCTTGGGGATACCCTTGGCGAGCTTCGATGGTGGTGGGGATTGGCTGACCTGGGGTTTGTTGGGGGAAGTTTCGGAAACCGCGGTGGTCAGAATATGATCGAACCAGCAGGATATGGGGTCTGTGTCGCTTTCGGGCCCAATACGCAAAACTTTCGCGATGTGGTCCACCTGCTGCTGGATGCCCAAGCCGCTACGGTGCTGGATCGTCCCGAAGACCTTGCCGATTGGTTGCAGGCGATGCTGACCAACGAACGCCAGGCTGAGCTCCTGGGTAGCCGAGCCCAGGATGTTGCGAAAGAACATCGTGGCGCGACGGCCAGGACCACGCAGGCACTTCAGCAGCGATTTCTTGCGGCGGGCCAATCGGTTCGACGAGCAGCCTGATTCGATTGGGCCGGAGGAAACGATCGGCCGTCTTGATGTCGATTCAAGCCAGTTTTTCGACTAGCGTGCTGACCGCAAATGGCGGTGTATCTGAAGGTTCGGCGTGGTCCCAAGGTGCGATGAAGATCGACCCGGAGTTTGGGCAGAGTCGATAACGATCTTCTGCCATCCACTCGACCGCCGTCGTGATCACAAGGTGCCGTTTACCCTCCCACGAAATGATCTGTGGACAGGTGGCCTGAGGTGCTAGGTCGGTCTGCCAGACACCCAAGCACTCTCCGTCAGCCAGCCGATACAGCTTCGTCTCTCCAGGTTCATTTCGCGAAGGATCATAGAAGCTGATCAGCGCCATCCGCCCCTGATCGCAGAGGATCATGCCGTCGGGGAACGAGTCGAGATGACTCAAATCGAGCGCGACGGACCGACTTCCCAGTGTCCCTGACTGGAGGTCGATCGGGTAGGAAGCAATCTGTCGCGTTGGCGTATCGATGTCCAGCAATCGATAGCCATCGGCTCCGCCTACAAGGATTCCCTTGCCGTTGCTGCAGGTTTGCCCGCCGGTCAACCGCGCCGGCTTTTCCATCCCTGGCCGCCAGGCATAAAGCGAGGCCTTGGGAGACTCGAACTTTAAATCCTTCGTTCCAAAGACGACGTAGTCTCCCCAGGTGCATGCGTCGTTGATGATGGTCCCTTCCACTTCCTGATCGATCGGCTGGCACAAAGGGATCCAGCGGTTGCTGGACAGCTGAAACAGCCCCAAGGTCCGCTCCAAACCGACGAGGAACCAATCGCTGGAGTCGGTGGGTCTAGCGAAGCCGGGACGTCCGGGGAGATTGTAGGATTGGTTTCTGCCTGTCGTGCAGTCAAACAGATTCAGAGATCCGAAGGTTGACTCTCGACCGTGTGCGATCGCAACCCAGCTGAACTTCCCGTCTTCGATCGGATAGGGACCTTCGGGCAAAAAGCGAAGTTCTTCCGTCGGTGGGGAAAAGAGAACACGCGTTGCATGCAGTTGCATCAGGAACTTCCCATCAAAACGTCAGGACAGAATCTCGAAAATGGCTTCCACCTCCACGGCGGCACCGGTAGGTAACTGGGCGAATCCCAGGGCGCTTCGCGCATGGTAGCCATCGGTCGACTTCCCGAAGATACTGTGAAGGAGGTCGCTGCATCCGTTGATCACCAGATGCTGCTCATGGAACTCCAGGGTCGAATTAACACACCCTAGAACTTTCAGCACGCGGAGTCCTTCCAGGGTGCCATGAAAATTCCATACTGAGTTAAGGATCTTCGCTGCGCACTGGCGAGCCGCCGCCTGTCCTTCTTCTACAGTGAGGCCGGAACCAAGCTTGCCCTTCAGATCGCTGACGTGTCCCGAAGTGATCAACTGTTGGCCACTTCTCACCACCATCGCCAAATAGCCAGGCTCTTGCTTGGAGAAAGTTACTCCCAACGATTCAGCGGTCTGTTTTCGGTTCACAGGTGAGTCCTTTTTTCAGCAACAGATTTCCCATCCTAGATCGCTCCAACACCAACGCCCCCATTGGTTCCTTCAGGGCATCATTGGTCGGCCGAAGAACGACGATCGGTTCCCCCCCGACTTTGTCCATCGGATCGAGGAGCTATTCCCTCGTCTTCGATTCTAGCCGATTTTCGCGAATCGGAAGAGGAACTGCTCCAAGGCGTGACGCGCGGGGTCTTCTCGAGAGTGGCTACCCTTCAGTTGACCGTCGAGCACCACCAGGCCGTTGAGTATCTCTAGTGCCCGGGGTCGGCCAATGCGTATCAGTCTTGCTTCCGCCTGCTTCAGGTCGTATCGGTTGAATCCTGCTCGCTCCAAAGCCTTTGCCAACGCTATGGGTTGGCCGGTTCTTTCTCCCTGGGCAACTAGATGGGCCGCCAGTCCAAACCGTCGGAAATACCATGCGATGGGGGCCATGATCCCTATCGCCGTCTGCCCTGCCTGAATCAGTCGGTCGATCTGCTGCAACGCCTCATCGATTTTTCCATCCGCTACGGCATCCGCAATCTCCCAGACCGTCTTGGCTCGCCAGCCTCCTACCAGTTCCCGAACCAGCTCATCGGAGATCTTTCCGTCGGCTTGAGCAAAAAGAGCAAGCTTCGCTAGTTCTGTATCGATCATCCCCAGTTCCCAACCCATCCGATCCAGCAGGCATTGGATCTGGGTGGATTTCAACTCCAGGCTGTGCCGCTTCTTTGCATGCACCGCCAGAAACTGCTCGATCGCTCGCCTTTCATTTGCTGTCCGAAAAAGACCGGTGCCATGAGCGGCGCATTGAATCAGCCATCCAGATTCCATTACCTTTTTCGCCAGCTTGGTGTTTCCCGGTAGCTTCGTCACTTCAAAGATCAGATAGCAATCGCGCGGTGGCGACGGGATCCATTTCTCAAGCCGCTCGCGACAGCGGGTCAGCCAAGAGTCTGCGTCGCGCACCAGAACAACTCGGGCCGCACTCAACGAGAATAGGCTGGGGGTGTCCAGCAGGTCACCGACATCCCGCCACTGCGCCTCAGCACCATCGACGCGGGTCACCTCCTGTGGATCGATCGCAAGGGCGGTCAGCAGGTGCTCCATCGCTAGCTGCGCAAGAAAGTGATCGCTACCCACCAGCGCCACGGTCGCCGGAACGGGCGCGGGGGTGGCTTTGGCTAGGAAATCAAGCGACTGGATCGATTCAGGCATGATGGCGCCGCAAAAGCGAATAAAGCTACGTGATTCCTATCGTAGCGGATCCAAGTACCTGACGAAAAGCAGTCGGGCAACCGGATTTATCATCATAGTTTCACCTTGTCTCCAAGCAGCCAAGACAGTCAGCGTTGAGTCTGTTACCGTTCTGGCGGATTGAGGGCATCCAGAATCAGGTCATGGAAAACCTGCGCTGGCGACTTGCTAAACGGATCCCCAGAGATTTTCGCGGTATCCGAAAAAGCCACACCGCGACGAAGGAACTCGCGGAGGTCGGCATCGGAGGGATTCTCAAGATTTACAAGACGTCCGGAAAGAACTTCTTTACGAGTGACATGCTGCACAATGAATTCCAGCTGCTGGATCCCCAGGGTCCCCTCCGATGCAGCTCGCAAAAGTCTTTGGTTTGTCCGCACAGCGGCCTGTTTCTCCTCCTCGGTGAGGCCTGATTGAGCGATCTTTTGGGCGAGGATCTGCATCGTTCCCCACTGAAGAACGGGGCTGTCCGCGATCCTCATCTTCAGCCGAAGTAGTTTGCGGTCATCGGGCGGAGTGGTGCGTATCTGCTCGGCAAGCTGCCGCAATTCCTCAAGAATTTCAGAACGATCATCGGGTGCCAAAACCGATTGGTTGACCCAGGGAATCATCTGCTCCTCGATCGCGCGAGCCGCCATGGCGGGTTGATTGCCCATCAGCATCCAGGACGCAATGACCAGGGACACCGCAAGCGCCAAAGCCCCCATCAGAAAGAGGACAGCGCACGCAGGACCCAGGGTGACCGGTTTCGAGTCGTCTGCTGCATCAATTTCGGCCACGTATCACCTCTTCGATCGTCGGGTCTGATTGCGCCACCGCTTCCCAATCCCTAGCCCCGTCGATTACCCGAGTTGTTCGCCGGCTCACAACGAACAATCTGCAAGGCTTCGTTTCAGAGATCGCGAAATTCGATTCCCTGTACTTTGTATCGGAGCTTGCCTCGCGGAACGGTCACTTCGACTGTCTGGCCGACTTTGGCCCCCAGCAAGGCAGCGCCAATCGGACTGGTAGTCAGGATTTTCCCGCAGTCGTAGTCTTCATCACCCATTCCAACCAGTGTGTACTCTTCCTCATCCTGGAAGTCGAGGTCGAGGACTCGAACTGTCGCACCGAAGACCACTTCGTCCTTGGGAAGCGTGGTCGGATCGACAATGTGCGCGTTGACCAACTTGCTTTTCAACGAATTGATTTTGGCCTGAAGAAGGCCCTGGTTTTCCCGCTGTGCGTGGTATTCAGCGTTTTCTTTCAGATCCCCTTCGGCTCTCGCTTCCGCGATCTTCTGAGCGATCTTCGGCATTTCGTCCATTTCCAGCCGTTCAATCTCCGATTTCAGACGGTTGTATGCCTCACGCGTCATCGGTACAAAATCACCGCTCATGGCTCTTCTCCTGCCGCCTTCCAAAGAGGCGGTATGACTTCTCGTTTCCAACCTGTCGTTGGCTGAGGTCGACAACCGTGTGCCCCAGCCCCTTTGTCGGCAAATTTCCCCGCAAGCGTTTCTCGGTTTTTTGGTGCGTGCTCGCGACGATGGCCGTTACCCAGAAAAAAAGATGCGACCATCTCCCGCCAGGGAAACAGCCGCATCTTGGTTGCGGTGTATCATTGCCCAAGAGGCAGAAAAGTCAAGCCATTTGCAAGGGCGATCACGAAGCGGGCGAGTAGACGACGCGTCCGCAACTGGGGCATACGATGTAACGAGCCATTTTTAGGCGGTCCAGGTGGACAGCGGTTAGGATGGTATTGCATCCGCCGCAAAACTGCCCTTCCAGTTCGGCCATTCCATCCTCGCCACGGCCTTGCACTGCCCTTTGGTAGTCCTGTCTCCCATCACCTGAAAGGGTGGACTCTGTTTCCTTCAGTTCCCCCATCACTCGCTGCAGCTCGCGCGTGGCAACTTCGGTTCGCTCCTGCAACGAAGCTTCAACCGATTTCTGATCCTTCTGGGCATTTTCCAGAAGTCGCTGGGCCTCGGGCAGGGAGGCTTCCAGCCGATCGACCTCTTCGAGGACTTCGAGAATTTCGTCTGAGAGAACGTTATTCGCCTGCGTGTCGGCGGCTCTCTGCTCCTTCAGCGTCTGGTATTCCCGGTTGTTGGTGGCTTGATTTTGCTTGACTTCCAGTTGCTGCAGCTTTGCCTCCCTTTCGCGGAGCTGCAGTTGTTTACGGTCGGCCTCCATCTTCTTTTGCTTGATACGGTCCTTGGTATCCGCTAGCGCCTGGGAGGCTTGATCGACCAAGCCTTGTGCGGTTTTGCGTTGGCGAGGAATGCGATCGAGCTGCCCTTGGAGATCGGCAATCTGCCGATGCATCCGATGGAGAGTCCGGAGAATCGACATTTCGTCAGGCATGAAAGCTCCCGCCAAATCATAAAGTAAAGATAGCCAAACGGCTGTCTGCCCGAACCCCTGTTGTAGCGGTTGGCCAATGGAGACGCCAGGGGCAGAGGCGAGGAGGGCGTGATGGGCAATAGGCTCCGTCCAGCGGTAGCCTTAGGATCATCCGCCGGCCGCGTCGAAATTTACATTGGTGACTGGCGAGAAGGAATGATGCTGCATGAAATGAGCGACCTGTTGCTGGACTCGCGGGTCGTCCATAAGAAAGCTGTGGAGGCACGGCACCTCCAGGAAGTCGGTCATCCCCTCCAGTTTGGTTTCCTCGACTGAAACCACAAAGTCGCTTGCACCCTCGACCAATGGATTTTGTGGAATGCGAGGATCCAGCTTGCCGGCGACGACCGCAAAAGGAAAAGGTGGTATCGAAAGCCTTCGGCTCAGGTCTTCCCACTTGGGCCCAAGCTCCAGTCCACCCCGCCCGGTAATCCAACCAAACAGCTCCAGGCGTCCCAATTGTTTGGCGATACTGGCGCCCTGGTTGGGAGGCCCCAGCATCACCATGCTGCGCAGTCTCGGCAGCACCCGCTTGGGATCTCCATCAGGCCGCCGCCAATCAAAGATCGCTCGCCGCACGACGATGTTGCCCATGCTGTGCGCCGCGAGGTCAATCGTCGGGGTCCCTTCCAGCGATTCGACCAAATTGCGGAAAGCTTCCGCATGTCGATCGATCGAAGCTCGGGTACTCGCATACTCAAAACAGATCATCTCCCCAGGTCGGTGATCCTTCAACGAGTTCGCAAGCGGGTTCATCGAACGGCTGGTGCGCATCAGGCCATGGAGCAGAATGGTCACATGCTCGGATGGCTGATGAGGCTCTGCTTCCATCACCTCCCGCAGCGTCGTTTCACAGTTTGCCAGCGAACCCCAAGCGCGACGGACCAGAAGCGGATCGATCAGACGCCAGTGGCCGGTCGATGCATGCTGCTGGATCTTCCAACCCTTCCACCAGCGATGATCGGTCCAGAACTGCATGCCTCCCAGGGTGGGCATCGCCATGTTGATCGGCATCTCCAACTGACTCCCAGAGGTCCAAGCCCATTCAGGCTTTCTTTGATCCGAGGACTCTTGCGTCGGGGGAGGCTGTTGTGACAGCAGCGGTTGGTTCTTCCCTCCGAACTGTGAAACGAAGAAAAAAACGGCGGGGATCCACCATCGAAGTGAGTGCAATCGAGCTCCCCGAACTTTCATTGTTTCCATTGACGCTGCCTTATCGGCAAGCCATTCTTCAAGGTCCAAGGAGACGCTGGTGCAACCGGTACCATGGATCGAATCGGGTCATTCCATCAGAAACGTGATGCGATCGGCAGGCAGCTCGCTTCCCGCGACATATTCCTCCCGGTCGATCATCGCTAGCACGTCGCTCGCCGCCACCCCGTCGGCCACTCCTTCGCCCCCAATGCGATGGCGATCGGGATAACGGACCAGGTGGACTGTTCCCTTTCCCATCACCTTGGCCCCACGAGGTTCGATCAACAACCCAGTCCCTTCATCGATTCCGATCCCTAATCGATCGGGGTGTCGTTCGATTGCGGTCGCCAGTCGACGCATACGGGACCGTTGCGAGAAGTGCTGGTCGACGATTGCATGGCGAAGCAATCCCAGGCCATCTCGAAGTTGAGCGGTATCGCGTCCTCCGGAAATCATGACGCGTGTCGCGATGGCCGAGCCTGCGCTGGTGCCACCGACAATACCACCGCGACGGAGCAGGTTCTTGATTTCTTCCTCAACCATTGTCCCAAGATAGCGGTCGGCTAACCTTGTCTGATCACCTCCCGAAATCCAAACGGCAGTGGCTCTTCTCAATAACTCCGCAAACCGCAAATCCTCCGCCTCGTCCCTCGATTTGGCATGAATCACCTCGACTTCCGCCCAAGGATATCGGGACCAGAAGGAACGCCATCGCGAGTAATCGCCGCTGTCGGAGGTTACGCTGGCCGACGGAATCAGAACCAGCCTCCCCGAGTCTGCTTCGCCTCGCTGATGGAAGAAATCGAGAATTGAAGAGGGCAAATCTCCACCACCACACAGCAACAGTGCACCGTGGATCCCTAATGCCCGCGTGCGATCTGCCGAGTCGGCGAGCGGTTCGGAGGCTTCGACGAGCGACTTCCAACCCAGATCCGTTGCAACGCCATCGGTTCCATCTGGCATCCACTGGGATTCGGCCGAGTCACTGCCTGGAGGCTGGAACTTGGACAAGGATCCTGTAGTGGTTGGTGATGAACCGTCCCAAGACGTCCGGTTCCGTAGCAATGTCACTGACAGAACGGCTCCGATCAGAAACGCAACCGTCCCGGTCCTTCGATGCGCCAAAGCTTTCCACATGAGATGGCTCCCTTTGGTGGTAGTCAGCTAAATCCATCCAGCCGCCGAAGACTGCTCGGGAGAGTAACCGTCTTCTGCTTCGATCCTTTGCTACCATTGTTTCGATCTCGACCACCCGATGCAACCTGGATTCCTGGCAATTTCGGAAATCCAAGTGATTCTCGGTCGCCATGCTGAGGAATGCTGGGTTGGCCGCATGACTTCGGCCTGTCCACGTCGGTATCGGGGACGCGTCCAGCGATAGTTGCACCGGTCGGCACCTTCGGCACCTTCGGCACCTTCGGCACCTTCGGCACCTTCGGCACAACTGCTCCACTCCGCCTGATCCTTACGTTTTCATTTGCTATCAAAGTTTTGGTGATGCCCGTCGATAAACGAGTCAACCGGATCCCTCCGGAATGTATCTCAAGCTTGGAAACGATACGACGATGGACCCATCACCCAACGATCCAACCGAAGTGAGCGACGAAGACCGCTTGGAGTCAGGTCGTTTCTCATGGACTTCGGCCAGCGATTCGGCAGGGGCGCAGTCTCCTTTGGAGACCTATCTTCGCGAAATCAATCAGACACGGCTTCTGACTGCGTCCGAAGAGAACCAGTTGGCTCGCGCCATCGCTCAAGGCGATCCAGAAGCTCGCGACCGCATGGTGCGAGCGAATCTGCGGCTGGTGGTCAATATCGCCAGATCGTACACCGGAAAAGGTTTGGCGCTTCAGGACCTGATCGAGGAAGGCAATCTGGGGCTGCTGCGAGCGGTCGAGGGGTTCGATCATCGCGTGGGAACCAGGTTCAGTACCTACGCCAGTTACTGGATCAAGCAGGCGATCAAAAGGGCTTTGATCAATTCTTCGAAGACGATTCGGATCCCTGCCTACATGGTGGAGCTGCTGAGCAAGTGGCGGAGGGCGTCGGTTCGGCTGAACGAAGACCTAGGCCGTCCGCCAAGCCCGGAAGAAGTTGCCCGGATGCTGGGTCTACCACGCAAGAAGATTGGGATCGTGAAGAAGGCGATCCAAATCCAGGTGGCAAGCCCGCAGAGCGAACCAGGGGATGCCAGCTGGACTCTTGGTGACATGTTGATGGATGAACGAAGGAAGACTCCGGACCAGGAGTTGATCGACGACGACGTTCTGGGAAAGGTGAAAGAGCTGTTTCAATTTCTTGATGCGCGGGAAGCGACTGTACTCAAAATGCGATTTGGGCTGGAGGACACGCCCACCCACACTCTCAAGGAGATTGGCGAAGCCCTTGGGTTGACACGTGAACGGGTTCGGCAGATTGAGGTCGAGGCGCTATCGAAACTTCAGCACGGTTTGAGCGATCCCCGGGAACGTGGCTGGGTTCGATAAGAGTACCGCGCGCGGTGGAGCCTTGGGGGCGTTCCCCACCCTCGCCCCCAAGGCTCCTGGCGGCCCGTAATGAGCAGGCAGTGATGAGCGGCCCGTGATGGAGGTTGCACCTAAGGCACCTCCCCAAGCCCTTCAGATCCACGCTTTGGATGTTCGAAAAAGAAACTCGCAATCTGGTGGCCTGTATCGGTGCATCGATCCGATGACGGCAGGGGGATGCCAAGCGGTAGGCTCTCTGGCCAGCGATGCCTGCCCGACCCTAGTTCGACAAGGATGACCTCTGTTCCCGGTTCCATGCTAGTCCGCCAATGCCTGAAACATCCCTCGGCAAGGCGAACCGTCGCGTCTGTGTCGCATCGGTTATGCGTTGCCCAGGCGGAGATCGTCTGAGGTACCGAAAGGAATTCAAGGTTCCTGGGAGTCAGCAAGTTGGGGCCATCCCAGGGGACGATCCGGTCCAGTCGTCCATGGATATGAAGGATGGCAACTGGAGGAGCTGCAATAGGGGGCGTGGCGGACGCGGCCGCACTGACTGGCGCAATCGAGGCGAAGGGGCTGTCGACCTGTGAGGCGAGGTGGTAGCACATCATTCCGCCCCCGGAAAAACCAGTCGCGTGAATCCTGCATGGATCGATTGGCGTCTGCCGTTCCACATCTGCGATCAGCAGCCGGATGAACTGGACATCGTCGACGGCCCGGCGCGCCATCCAGCCATGGCGACCTCCCGCATTCCAACTGCGAAGGCCACCGGTTTTCATCGCGTTGGGCACCGCCAGGACGAAACCCCAATGGTCTGCTGTCTGCTTGAATCCTGTTCTTTGAAGCATCCACGATGCGTCCATCCCCGTACCATGCAAAAGCAAAACCAAAGGTCGGGCGGAGCGGTTATTCTCCAATACGGATGGTATGTACAGCAAATAGTCTCGCGAAATCCCGTCCACCTGCAGATGGCGCTGGAACCATTGTCCGCCCCATAGGGGCGAAGCGAACGATAGGTAGGAACCGAGCAGGCAGATGACGTTGTAAATTAGCCGGTGTCTCGCCATACGCTCACGCCCCTCGCTTTCCGTTCATCAACTCGACGCAATCCGCTTGGAGCCACCGCTCCCATCCCGTATCGGCTCACCTAACCCCATGGAGCTTTACTGCTGTGCCGCTCCGCGTCGTTTAGACTCTCCATCGATAGGTGTGGTGGCAGCGAAGTCACGTTCCAACACAGATGCCTTTAGAATGATCGATAGGTTGGTGAATTGCTACGTTTTCCCGACTGGGGTGCCGAGTGATCCGTCGGCTAGGTAAAGAAGCCGTTACAATGAACGCAGTGGGTTGGGATGCCGAGCGAGTGGCGGGGGTTTTCTGGGGCGTGCCGAGGATTCCGATGATGAAACCGTTGAGTTTTCGCGTAAAGCTGGTTCGCTTGATGGGGGTTGGAATCATCCTGTTGTCAGGGTGGTTGATGGATAAATCAAGTCAGGCCACCGAACCTATTTCGATCATTTTCGATACGGACATTGGGAATGATGTCGATGACGCTCTGGCGATGGGCGTCCTCCATGCACTGGAAAGCCGCAGGGAATGCAGGTTGATCGGTGTCACAATCACCAAGGATCATCCCCTTGCCGCTCGTTTCGTTCAGATGGTGAATCAATTCTATGGAAGGCCTGATATTCCCATCGGTGTTTGCCTTAGTGGAAAGACCCCAGAACCAGGGACTTTTCTGCCGCTGGCCGAAAAGCAGGACGGTCAGCATCTGCGTTACCCGCACCGGGTCGACCGCAGCGATCCCCCTGCGGTCGAACTTCTGCGCAGGCTTCTGGCCAGTCAGCCCGACGGTTCCGTCGTGATTATCCAGGTCGGTTTCTCCACCAACCTTTCGGCTCTTTTGGATTCCAAGCCAGATCAGTACAGCAACTTGGACGGGATGCAGTTGGCCGCTTCAAAAGTCCGATTGCTCTCCCTAATGGCGGGCGCCTTCACCAAAATCCCAGGGCCCAATGGCCAGTTAACCGATCATCGCGAATACAACGTTGTCGAAGATCTAGAGGCCTGTCGACAGTTGGCAGCCAAATGGCCGGGCCAGATGCTGTGGAGCGGCTTTGAGATCGGGTTGGCTTGTCCCTATCCACACCAGAGCATTCTTCGGGACTATGGTTATGTCGAACATCATCCGCTGGCCGAAGCATATCATCTCTACTCGCCACCTCCACACGATCGTCCGACATGGGACTTGACCAGTGTGCTGGCGGCGGTGAGGCCCGAGCATGGGTACTTCGAACTGTCCGAGCCTGGCAGGGTGGAAGTGGACCAGCAGGGGTTGACTCGTTTGGTCCCTGAGGCCGATGGAAAACATCGGTTCCTGAAACTGGCGGAAGCCAACCGATCTCGTGTGATCGAGGCGCTCGCACAGCTTTCCAGCCAGCCGCCGCAGGAGATCGCCAAGTGAACGGACCGGCGGGAATCGACTGTGTGGTCGTCGGCTCACTGAACCTCGATTGGCTCATCGAGTGTCCACATCTACCTTCCCGTGGGGAAACTGTCGGTGGCTGTCGATCTCGTAAAGTGCCTGGTGGAAAAGGGGCAAATCAGGCGGTTGCGGCAGCACGCAGCGGAGCCCGTGTGGCGATGGTGGGAGCTGTGGGGGAGGATGAGCAGGGGCAGTTTCTGATCGAGCAGTTGAAAAAGGATAACGTCGATTCCCGTTTCGTTCAGGTCCTTTCGGACGTTGAGACGGGGACTGCGATCGTGGAGGTCGAACCCTCCGGGGAAAACGCAATTCTTGTCATCCCCGGCGCCAATAATATGGTCACATGCGATCAGGTGCACCAAGCTCTATCTCTTCTTCCCGATCCAGCAGGTTTGTTGTTGCAGGGAGAGATACCAGCGGATGCCATCGTAGCGGCAGCGGAGGAATCGCGGCGGAAGTCGATGCGGGTCATCTTGAATCCTGCCCCCCTGCTGGATCCGTTTCCCGAACTCCTTTGGAATGTCGATCTGCTGATCGTAAACGAAGGCGAAGCCAAGCAGTTGTCGGGGCTGCCTCTTGAAGAAGTTGCGGATGCTACGGAAGTGGCCGATTGGATTCAGCAGCGTGGTCCCCAAAATGTGGTCATCACGCTTGGGGCCGATGGGGCGCTTTTTCGCGATCGTCATGGGCAATGCAAGTGGTTTCCCTCCGTGCCCGCTCAGGTGGTCGATACGACCGCTGCCGGAGATTGCTTTGTGGGCGCTTTAGCCTCCAGATGGTTTCGAGGCGAATCGCTGGAACAGTCGCTGCGCTATGCCCTAGCAGCTGCATCCATCGCGGTCAGTCGTATGGGTGCACAGCCTTCCCTTCCCTACCTAGCGGAGGTGGTGGCAATGATGGATCGGTATCCACACGATCGATGACTGCATAGGGCGAAGTAAACTTCTGGTGGGGATGCGAACGCGACAGTATTGCTCCAATCGCCTCCGGAGAGCATCGGCAAGGACTTGGTAGAACGAGGGTGACGATGACAATCAACAAGATTCTAGGTTTCTTCCTGATCGCCGGACTGATTGCAGGATGTCAGCCTTCTGGCGAGTCTCCGAAATCGGCAGATACCAAGGCAACCGCTGCCGCAAAGCCTGTCATCGCACTGGTGATGAAGTCGTTGGCCAATGAGTTCTTCGCCAATATGGCAGAGGGAGCCAAACGTCATCAGCGCGAAGCTTCTGATAAATACGATTTGATCGTCAATGGAATCAAGGATGAGCAGGATGTGGTGCGGCAGGTTCAGTTGGTCGAGGAACTGGTGGCTGGAGGTGCCCGAGCGATCGTGATCGCACCTGCCGACTCCAAGGCGCTTGTCCCGGTGCTTAAGCGGATCAAGAACCAGGGAATTATCGTCGTCAACATCGACAACCGACTCGATGCCAAACTGCTGGAGGAAAACCAGCTTAAGGTTCCCTTTGTCGGTCCAGATAACCGAAGTGGAGCAAAGGAGGTTGGAGAATACCTTGCAAGGCATTTGAAATCGGGGGACGAAGTGGCGATCCTTGAAGGTGTTACGACTTCCTTCAATGCACAGCAACGCAAAGCTGGCTTTGAAGAGGCGATGCTTTCGGCGGGGATCCAGATCGTAGATTCGCAGTCAGCGCAGTGGGAAACCGATCAAGCCAATCGGATCGCCGCGAACATGCTGATAGCTCACCCTAACCTCAAAGCAATTATCGCTGCCAACGACAGCATGGCAGTAGGGGCCTTGGCGGCCATCCGGTCTGCAGGCAAGCGGAAGGAGGTTCAGCTAGTAGGGTTCGACAACATCCAGGCGGTTCAGCAGTCGATACGGGAGGGAGACATTCTGGCAACTGCAGACCAGCACGGAGACCAGCTAGCGGCGTATGGAATTGACTACGCACTTCAGTTGCTTGCCGATCCCAAAGCGACTCCTGCCGACAAAGAGACTCCCGTAGATCTGATCACGTTGGATCAGCTGAAATGACCGCTGCGGAGAAGAGGAGGGAAGGGAGCAGAAGCCCTCCTAGGGTCCTTCTGGAGGCGCAAGGGATCAGCAAGTCCTTCGCCACACCAGTGCTGGAGGATGTCTCCATCCAAATCTACGAAGGTGAGATCGTCGCGTTGCTGGGAGCCAATGGCGCCGGCAAGAGCACTCTTTGTCGGATTCTCTCGGGGCTATCTTCCGCAGATGGCGGTCAACTGCGCTGGCGAGGCGAAAGGATTGCGCTGGAAAGCAAGTCCATGGCGCAGCGAGCTGGCATCCAATTCGTGCAGCAGGAACTCAATGCCATCGACACGTTGTCGGTGGCAGAGAACCTTAATCTGGGAAGGATGCCGACGATCGGAGGATTTTGGATCGATCAATCCCAGTTGCGTGCGGGGGCGATCCGCGCTCTGGCACGTGTGGGGCTGTCACACCTTGATCCCGCAACACCCATGGGGCACCTTGGCGTTGGACAGAAGCAGTTGGTTGAGATCGCCGCGGCGCTCGATCGAAATGCAGAACTGCTTCTGTTGGATGAGCCAACTGCGGCGTTGACTCCTTGGGAAGCCCGTGCGCTTTTCGATCGCTTGAAGGAACTGCGAAGCCAGGGAGTCGGCATGATCTACGTCAGCCATCGGCTCGACGAGGTGCTTAGGCTTTGCGATCGTGCGGTCATTCTAAAGGATGGACGCATCCATGATTCGCTGCCGTTGCAGGACATGAACGAAACCCAGCTTCTGCAGAGATTGACCGAGCATCCTGTGTCGAGACGGAGTTCGGCGTCAGGACAGACAAGGGTGCAGGCGACGATGAGTCGTTCATCGCGGTTTGGAGACGAGAGAATTCGAATGGAAGGTTGGACGCGAAGAAACTTGTTTCGAGATCTTTCGTTGGTGGTTCACGCAGGCCAGTGCGTTGGAATCGCGGGTTTGATCGGGTCAGGTAGAACCGAACTGCTCCGTTCGATTTTTGGTGCGGATCGTGTCGATAAGGGGCGACTTAGCATCCATGGTAAGTTGCTGGACCACCCCTTTCGTTCCCCATCGGAAGCTGTGGAGCACGGATTGGCTTTCGTCCCCGAAGATCGTAAAGGGCAATCTCTACTGCTAGCACAGAGTCTTTGCGACAACATTCTGCTTGCCAACTGGAGTCGCTTGCATGCGCGAGGTTGGGTCGATAGGGGAAAGGAAAAGATAGTGGCCGCGCGATGGATGGAGACGATGGGGATCCGAGCCTGTTCGGTCGATCAATCGGCAGCAACGCTTTCCGGTGGCAATCAGCAGAAACTGATATTGGCAAGGTGGATGGAGCGAAATCCCTCCATCCTCCTTTTGGATGAACCAACGCGTGGTATCGATCAGGGATCGCGCGCTCAGATTCGGGCAACGGTTGCCAGGATGAAGAACGACGGGTGTGGCGTGATTCTCGTCGAGAGCGATCTGGAGGAATTGATGTCTTGGAGCGATACGATCGTGGTTCTATCGGGTGGACGATTTGTCAAGGAGTTTTCTCGGGACCAATTCGGTCGAAGCGTTTTGGAAGAAGCGTGCTTTGAAGGAGTAGTGCAAGGTGGTTGATCCGCAGATTTCCGGGAGCAGTGGATTAGGCCGCAGGCGGGTGCCAAGTTGGGCCGGCAGTGGCTCCCTGTTGATCCTGTTGCTGGTGATCCTGCTGCTTTGCATCGCATTTTCGATCGCGGGGCGCAATTTTTTCTCCATGGCCACCTTCTCAACGATGGCCCGCGGCAATGTCTCCCTCTTATTGGTTTCGCTGGGGATGACGGCTGTCATGCTGGTCGGGGGGATCGATTTGTCGGTCGGGGCGGTTATGGCGCTAGCTTCGGTCACCTTCGTGATGCTCCGGATGGAAGCTGGCCTGCCGGAAGGCCTCGCGATCCTGGGTGCTCTGGGAACAGGAATGCTTTGTGGTTGGTTGAACGGTTTGGTCACTGTTGCCGCCAGGGTTCCCTCTTTTGTCGTCACGCTGGGAATGCTAGAGGCAGCTCGGGGGATTGGACTGTGGTGGACGAAGAGCCAAAGCCACTCGGTGCGGTCCTCCATCGATTGGATCGCCACACCCAAGCTGTTGGGGTTTTCACCCGCCGTTTTTCTGTCATTGCTGGTGGCAGCGATAATGATTCTGCTGATCCGCAGAACTGTACTTGGAAGGTACTGGATCGCCATTGGCACCAACGCCGAAGCAGTTCGATTGTCGGGGATCGGTACGGCAGCGCCAACCGTGTCAGCCTTTGTCATCTGTGGTCTACTTGCCGGCTTGGCTGGCTTGATTCAGGTAGGCGAAACCTTGTCTGCCAAGGCGGATAATTTTGCCGGGATGGAGCTACAGGCGATTGCTGCATGCGTCATTGGAGGCACCAGTTTGGCAGGTGGCAAAGGCTCGGTGATCGGCACGCTTCTGGGCACCTGCCTATTGGCGGTTCTTCAGACAGGCCTGGCACAACTGGGGGCCGCCGATTCCATCAAACGGCTGGTGACTGGCTTGATCATCGTCGGAGCCGTGGTGATCGATGCGTGGAGGCAGCGCGGGTTGGGCCAGCGAGTTTCGTGATACAGGTCCAGACCTCGCGCACGGACAGTTCGGTCGGAAGATGGCCTTAGGTACGGTCAGGCCAAAAGGTCCTTGATGACCTTTGCCGGTTCCACACCCGTCAGACGCTGATCGAGTCCCTGGTAGCGATAGATGAGCCGTTCGTGATCGATCCCCAGCAGATGGAGGATGGTTGCATGGAGATCGCGGATATGGACCGAGTCCTTCACAATATTATAGGAGAAATCGTCGGTCTCTCCGTAGATCGTGCCTCCCTTGATGCCGCCGCCGGCCATCCACATGGTGAAGCATCTTGGATGGTGGTCACGGCCATAGTTGTCCTTGCTGAGCCCTCCCTGGGAATAGATTGTCCTTCCGAATTCACCACCCCAGAGGATGAGAGTGGAATCGAGCATTCCCTTGTTCTTTAGGTCTGTGATCAGTCCGTAGGTCGCCTGATCGACATCTTTGCATTGGCTTGGCAAGCGTCCGGCAACATTTCCATGATGATCCCAATTGTTGAGGTATACCTGAACGAACCTGGTGCCTCGTTCGATCATTCGGCGTGCCATTAGAGCGGTGTTGGCGAAGGAGCCAGGCTTCTTCGCTTCCTCACCATACAAATCAAATGTCGATTGAGGCTCGTCGTCGATTCGTGTCAGCTCCGGTACGCTCGACTGCATCCGAAACGCCAGTTCGTACTGTTCGATCCTTGTCTGGGTTTCGGGATCGCCCACCAGTTTGAAATTGAATTCATTGAGCGAGCGGAGTCCATCGAGCGTCTTGCGGCGGATCTCGGGAGGAACACCTGGAGGATTGTTGATAAAGAGGATCGGATCCCCCACCGACCGGAAGCTGACTCCAGCATGCACCCCAGGCAGATATCCGGAGGACCAAAGTCGCGCCGAGATGGCCTGAATCTGTTCGGTGTTGCTCGGTTGAGCGACCAGCACAACGAAGGTAGGGAGATTCTGATTGAGCGATCCAAGGCCATACGACACCCAGGATCCCATGCAGGGGCGCCCGGTGACCATATTGCCTGTCTGGATGTAGGTTATTGCTGGTTCGTGATTGATCGCCTCGGTGTGCATGCTGCGAATGAAGCAGAGGTCGTCGACAACCTTGCTGGTCCATGGGAGTAGCTCGGTCATCCACATCCCGCACTGGCCTTGCTGCGCGAACTTGTATTTGGATGGCGCAATTGGAAATCGTGCTTGGCCACTGGTCATGGTGGTCAGCCGTTGGCCATTTCGGATCGATTCGGGGAGGTCCTTATCGTACCAGTCGTTCATCTGTGGCTTGTAGTCGAAAAGGTCCATCTGCGAAGGACCTCCAACCATGTGAAGATAGATGACGTTCTTTGCCTTCGGGGCGAAATGCGGAAGAGACGGAATGCCGCCAATTGCATTCTTGTCACGGAAGTCGTTGGCGGTGGCGATCCCACCCAGCGAGCAAAGGGCAGCAGTCCCAAGGGCGTTAGCCCCCTTGCGAAAGAATTGCCTGCGCGTCTCGCTGCGCACAAACTGCTCCAATTCATGAGGAATCGCTGGATGGCGGGACATGGAAAGCACCTTAGGATTCGAGTGAGTCATTTGTTGAGAGTTTCATCCAGGTTCAGTAGTTCATTGACCAGCATGGTCCAGCCGGCCAGTTCGCTTCGATCGACTTTCCCGTCGACAGGCGATCGCCCTACAGCAAGCAGCGCGTCCACTGCCTCGGGATGGGCTTGGTAGTAGCCTATCAAGTCGGTGATATTCTGCTGAACGATTTCGAGTTCCGCCGGAAGCATGGGGCGAGCCAAGATGCGTTCGCTGAGCCACTGGATTCTTCCTAGCGGATCGGCTGGAGGTATCTGGCTTTCCAGAAGCATTCGCTGCGCCATGCGGCGGGCCGCTTCGATGAACTGGGGATCGTTGAGCGTCACAAGAGCCTGTATCGGCGTGTTGGTTCGCTCCCTTCGCACGGTGCACTGTTCGCGGTTGGGGGCGTTGAAGATGTCCATCGATGCTGGAGGGGCGGATCGCTTCCAGAAGGTGTACATTGATCTGCGGTAGAGGTTTTCCCCTTCGTCCTCGCGGTAATTGCGGGTGTTGCTTTCGGGCATCGCGACTGCCTCCCAGACTCCTGGTGGCTGGTAGGGGCGGACGCTGGGGCCACCGATCTTCTTGGAGAGGACTCCGCTGCACGCCAGCGCGAAATCGCGAATCATTTCGGCATCCATACGGAATCGGGGGCCGCGGGATAGCCACCGGTTGTCGGGATCTGCCTGGAACTTCTCCGGCGTCAGCTGGCTGCTCTGACGGTACGTGGCGCTGGTCACCAAGGAACGGAAGAATTTTTTGACATCCCATTTTTCATTGCGAAATGTCACCGCGAGGTAGTCTAGCAATTCCGGATGGGAGGGAAGTTCGCCAGTGACACCAAAATCACCAGCGGTTGCCACCAATCCCCTTCCGAAGATCTCCTGCCAGAATCGATTGACAGTAACACGTGCGGTCAACGGATGTTCGTCACGCACCAACCATCTGGCCAAGCCAAGTCGATTGAGCGGAAGATCTTCCGAAAATGGGGGGAGAATTTGCGGGGTACCTGGCTTCACCTCATCCCGCCGCTGATCGTATTCGCCTCGATTCAGTACATAAGCGATCGCCGGTTCCGCGCGTTCCTGCATCACATGAGCCACCGTCCCTCGATTCTCAATCGACAGCTTCTCAGCTTCCCGATGAGCCAACTGGCCGGACAGCTCGCGGTAGATGCGATCTTGCGTATTGAGGTAGTGAACGAACACCTCCTCCGTTTCTTCTGCGTTTCGGGCGTCGGTGGACTTGGAGAGCAGGTAGGCAAGTCGTTCGGACGAACCGCTAATTGCAATCTGGTCGGTGGACCATAGCTGATCAGAAAAACGGACCGATTGCACTTGCACATTGGTGACAGCGCTTTCGCGATTTCGTCTGCCCAATCGCAGCGGCACCGAGGATTCCGTTGTTTCGCTAAGCGAGTCCTTGCTGGCGTTGATGCCGATTGGCTTGCCGTCAAAGTAAATCTGGCATCCCGAAGCTTTGGAAGATCCATCGTAGGTGATGGCGATATGGGTCCAGCGATCTGGAGGTAATGCCTGAGCGGAGACAAACTTGATCGCATTATCAGGCCAATGATGGATCAGATGCATGCCAATGCGATCATTCTCCAGCCACAAATCCCAGCCACGATACGTTTCCGGATCGTCCATTTTTGCCAAAACGGAACCGACCATTCCCTGGTTGGGACGTCGGATCCAAGCGGAAAGCGTGAACGGCTTGGTGCGATCGATGTTTCCAAATTCCCCAAGGGCCGGAGCCTGCTGGCCATTGGTGTTCCAAGCGAGTGCAGCGACGTGCCCCGGTTTCCAGTCTGGAGTGAAGCCAAGAGGGATCCGCTGAAGCTGGCCAGAGTGAAGGACTAAAAGTGGGCCTGCAGAACCTTCCGCTAGTGGAAGTTCCCACTGAGTGGCAGGGGAGGCGGCCGTTACGGAGGGATTCGTGGTCAACCACTTCTGGAAATCGGATGTTGCCTCAACGCGACGTTCCGCAATCGCGGCTCTGGCCTCCTCAATTTCCTGCGGTAGCGCCTCGTAACGGGCTCGATCCTCTCTTAAGGGAACAGCAATTCTCGGGGGAGTGTCTTTGATGTTGCCGTCGCGGGGGCCCTGGGTTGTGTTGTTGAAAAACGCAGACATCGAATAAAACTCGCGCATCGACAGCGGGTCGAATTTGTGGTCGTGGCATACTGCACAGCCCGCCGTCAGTCCCATCCATACCAGTGCGGTCGTTTCCGTTCGGTCCCTCGCATAGAGAACTCGGTATTCTTCGTCGATGATTCCACCTTCGTTGGTGGTGATGTTGCAGCGATGGAATCCTGTTGCGATTCTCTGGTCCATCGTGGGATTGGGAAGAAGGTCTCCCGCCAGCTGTTCCACCGTAAATTGATCAAAAGGCAGGTTGCGATTGAATGCATCGATCACCCAGTCGCGATACGACCACATCTCGCGAAAGTTATCGAAGTGGATCCCATGGGTGTCGGCATAGCGAGCATAGTCCAGCCAGTAGCGGCCTCGGTGCTCCCCCCAGGACTCGCGATCCATCAGTCGGTCGACGTAGCGTTCGTAGCGGTCTTCGGCAGGATCATTGAGGACTTCAGCCATTTCTTCAGCTGTTGGTGGCAATCCGGTTAGGTCCAGGCAAACTCGCCGGACCAAAGTGCGCAGGTCGGCAGGAGGTGCCGGATCCAAGCCCATCGATTCCAGTTTTTCGAGGACGAATCGATCCAGAGGCTGCCTAACCCAGGAGGCGTTTCGCACTTCGGGAAGATTGGGAAGGGATGGCGGAAGAAAGGACCAATGTGGCTGGTAAGGAGCTCCCGCTGCAATCCAATTCTGCAACGTCTTTTTCTGAGCTTCCGTCAGCTCCTTTTTCGATTCCGGAGGAGGCATCACGGTTTCCGGATCGGTAGAAAAAATCCTAGCGACCATCCCGCTATCATCGACATTGCCCGGCGCTATGGCTGAGGAAGCGATCGCAGCGTCTCGCTGATCCAGCCGCAGATCGGCTTGCCTGGATGCACTGTCTGGACCGTGGCAAGCAAAACAATGCTCGGAGAGAATCGGTCGGATGTCGCGGTTGTAAAGGATTTCCTGTGCGACTACGGTGCGATCCATCGATCCCAACGCGAAAAGAAGCACAACGATCCATTCGACTCGATGCCAGCCAAGGCTCATGCCGTTAGTCCTCATGAAAGGCTTACTTTTCGATCCCAAGACAGGGCGGGATCTGCAAGGCGGGACAAGGGCTGTCGACCCTTGCCGATAGGAGAGAGATTTGCCAAGGTCGCGACGTAAGCCAAAGCAAAACCTCCACTTTAGTATAAGCATTTGCCCCGCCAACGCCAATCGATTCCCCATCGGCCGGTCGAACGGAATGCCTATGGGAAACTAGCAAGTGGCCCGCCAGGGCATGGGGGAAACCGGAAAATCGGCCTAGAGGCAACTTAGGCTTCAGACGATTCGCCGCCGGTCGGCTTCGCGAGGACCTTTGCAAGCCAAGCCGGTTCTATCGGTTCACT
This sequence comes from Pirellulaceae bacterium, assembly GCA_044337705.1. Taxonomy (GTDB): domain Bacteria; phylum Planctomycetota; class Planctomycetia; order Pirellulales; family Pirellulaceae; genus JBEISR01. The sequence goes on from JBIINB010000012.1 coordinate 45,332, forward strand.
TAGGTTTGGCGTGAATCTCGAGGGCCTTCATCGCAGATCGCAGTGGGCGACAGGGAAGTTTTACCGACTGTATTCTCGCAGGTTTGTCCGGCAAGAAAGCATCTGAGATTGGCAACGGTGACCCTTGCGATTTCCTGAAGAGCTTCTTCGGTGAAGAAGGCTTGGTGCCCGGTGATCAGCACGTTTGGAAAGGTCAGGAGTCGCGAGAAGACGTCGTCCTGTAGTACCTCACCGGAGTGATCCGCAAAGAACAAGTCGGCTTCTTCTTCGTAAACGTCGATCGCCAGCGCACCTAGATGTCCTGACTTCAACGACTGGATGACGGCCTGAGTGTCGACCAGTGCACCTCGACTGGTATTGATCAGAACTGCATTCGCCGGCATCAAGGCGAGCGATTCACGGCCAATGAGGTGACGAGTCGACTCGGTCAGCGGGCAGTGCAGCGAGACAATCTTCGATTGAGATAAAAGAGTGTCGAGAGCGACGTAGCGTCCCAGAACCTCACACTCCTTGCTCGGGAATGGGTCATGTAGAAGAATGCTCATTCCGAAGCCAGCAGCGATGCGTGCGACGCAACTGCCGATTCTTCCGGTGCCGACTATCCCGAGCGTTTTTCCGTGCAGATCGAATCCAAGCAGCCCTTCCAGTGCAAAGTTGCCCTCGCGAACCCTGTTGTAAGCTTTATGGATTTTTCTATTGATCGCAAGCAGAAGAGCAAACGTGTGTTCCGCTACCGCATGCGGTGAATAGGCTGGGACTCGAACTACCGTGAGACCGAGACGATCGGCATGGGGAAGGTCGACGTTATTGAAGCCAGCGCATCGCAACGCAATGCATTGCACTCCGAAGGCACTCAGTTGATCCAGCACCGCCGCGTTCAGATGGTCGTTTACAAAAACGCAGATTGCCTGGCACTCACGGGCGAGCGGTGCAGTTTGCAGGTGCAGAGGTTCCGAGTGGAAGACCCATTCGATCCGGGAATCTCTAGCGTGCTGTTCCAGGTATCGTCGTTCATCAGGTCGCGTGCTAAAGACAGCGCATTTCATCTTTTGGCTGCCTTGAGCAGGAAGGTGGGGTTCGTCGATTCCATGCGAGTGCTGGTGATTTGGAGATTGGATCGCGAAATTTGGATCATCCACAATTGAGGGTCGACCTGCCAGCTTTCCTGCATCAAAGTCTGCAACGCCGCCACATGCTCCAGTGCCGTGCTGTTGGCAATCAGTGCCCCCCCAGTTCGCAGCATGGGCCAGGCCGAGTTGGCAAGGTCCTTCAATCCCCGGCCCGTGCCTCCGAGGAAGATCGCATCTGGGGCAGGTAATCCCTGCCATGCCTGGGGCGCTTCCCCATGAATACAATGGAGATTTGGTAGTTCGAACCGGCGTTTGTTCTCCAGCAGTAGGCCAAAGTCCTCTGCGTCCATTTCAATCGCGAAAACCTGGCCACGATCGGCCAGCATCGCTGCCTCGATCGCCACTGATCCACTTCCCGCACCGATATCCCATACGATTGCATGGCGTTGAAGTTGCATCTCAGCCAAGGCAATGGCCCGGACCTCTGAAGGCGTCAACAAACCGCGTTTGGGCTTGGCGTGGAGGAACAGTTCATCGGGATTTCCAAACAGCCGCCTACCGATGCGATCGGCTGGTCGGTCGGGAGTCCCAGGATTTCTCACTAGAATCATCACATTCAGAGGGGCAAAGGATTGGCGAGCGATCTCGTGAAGGTCGCCGCGCGTGACTCTTTCGTCCGGGGCACCAAGATTTTCGCAAACGTAGGCGGTGAAGTAGTCGAGTTGGCGGTCGATCAGGAACTGGGCGATCCCACTGGGCTGCTGGTGGTCGGAGGTGAAGATGCCAACCTTCTCGGCCGTTCGTATCCGATCCTCGATCGATTCCATTTTCTGGTGCGCCAGATTGGTCAGGTACGCCTCGTCCCAGCTTTCTTTCACACGTGCAAAAGCCATCTGCATGCTGCTGACGTGAGGTGCTACCTGAAAGCGGTCTTTGCCCATCCGCTGGCAAAGGAACCTCGCGATCCCGTAGAACAACGGGTCACCTTGCACAAGAAGCGAAACCGACGCATCCGCATGCGCTTCTAGCCACTCGACCAGTTCCTCCAAATCCGTTGGCATCACCTGTTGTTGCTGTCCTGTCCGAATCGGAAAATGTCGCAGCAAAGTAGGGGGACCGACTAGCCATTGACTTTCCGCCAAGACCTGCCGACTCGATTTGGTCAGGCCTTCTAAAGCATCTTCCCCAATGCCGATAACGTGGATGGATGCTGGCATCTCGTGGCGTTCCATTTTTTTAGGCGTGACCCAGACTGGACCGGATTGGTACTTGAGACCGATCGTCGGTAGATACCAACGCTAGCAAGTAGCATTGGTAACCGATCCGAGATTGCTTGCAAGCTATGCCCGGCCCCATTCCATGGCACCCGACGAAGCAATTGGACCGCGCGCAAGAAAAACCGCACCCCAAAGGGGTGCGGTTAGCAAAGTATCGGACTGTGATGGCGACTAGGCCTGGAAAGAGCTACCGCAGCCGCAAGTCTTGACAGCATTGGGATTGCTGAAAGTAAAGCCCTGCTTCTCCAGGCTGTGGTACCAGTCTACTGTCGTGCCATCGAGGTAAAGGGCGCTCTTTTTATCGACCACGACGCTAACACCATGCTGTTCGTAGCGACTGTCTTTGGCGTCATCAAACTGGTCGTCGAATGCAAGCGAATAATTGAGCCCGCTGCAGCCTCCCCCAGTCACACCAATGCGGAGGAAAATCCCTTCGGACATTTGATTTTCTTCCTTGAACTTTTGAACCTGCTGTGCAGCCTTTTCCGTAAGCTGAATCGCCATCTGTCTACCTCTTTCCTCGTATCGAAACCGGTGCGAACGCCGCTGGAATATCGACAATAGCCATTGGGAGAAATCCCGACACCTATTTATAGGATGCCACGCTCTTTCTTGGCAAGTGTTTCCCTCGGAAACAGTAGCTTTCCTCAAGTCTCAATCGCAATTACCTCCCAACCGTCCACCGCTGCACTAGGAACGCCTGCCTTTTTTTCCTCGCGCCGCGACCTCCCTCGCAAATCCCTAGCCCGCAGAGCCGCAGCCTGGATTGGCCGCACACCGCCAAAAGCTATCAAAATTTGAGATCGGTGGGTGGCACCAATTGGAAGTAGATTGCCCCTTTTGGGTGGTTTTGAGGCGCCGCAGGCTAAGCCATTTCCTGAGGAGTCGGGCTTGTTCGGCTCTCGGTCTCTTCGATTAACTTGAGATCGGTGGGTGGCACCAATTGGAAGTAGATTGCCCCTTTTGGGTGGTTTTGAGGCGCCGCGGGCTAAGCCATTTCCTGAGGAGTCGGGCTTGTTCGGCTCTCGGTCTCTTCGATGGAGGTAAGCGACGCGTTCCAAGCTGCCAACCACCAAAGCTTGGACTCAGCAAGTGATGGGTACGGGAGGGCCGATTAGGTAAGATTTTCCGGTTGAGTCGAAGGAATCGATTCAAGCGAGTTTGTGCATTGTGTCGAAAAAAAGGCCTGAGGCCCGAAATTGTTCGGATGCTCGGGGTCTGGCCAGAAGAGCCGGATCGCCGGGAGATACAAAACGCAAAGGATTGCGAAATGCCCAGGTTTTGCCGCAAGAGGCTGGCTTTTGGTGGAGCCCTTAGCCTTCTGTCGATCGTGCAGCCCATGTACTCTCAAAGCCCCGTCCAGCAGGCTGGCGGGGTTCCTGTCGCGGGCCAAAGTCCCGTCGTCGCAAACGGCCAAGCGACGCTTCTGCAGCGCACCCTCGGGGGTGACGTTCCACAACTGCAAAGCTACCCAGTGCCGGTAGAAATGACCGGGGCCATTGCAGCCCGTCTTCAAATCGGCTTCAGCACGGATCCCAAAGTTCGAATCATAGCTCAACCTGGATCCGGGGCGATCATGGTCTTTGGCCCTGGCCACGTTCAATTGGAGGTCCAGAACCGTCTAAAGGCTCTGTCGGAAGAAATCGAAAGGACCGGAGGCCTGGGAGAATCCGCTGGGCTTCAGGAACGTATCTATCAACTCCGTAATCTGACCGCTCAGGGCCTCGAGCAGAAACTCCTTCAGATACTCGGTTCTCAGGTGATGTCCGAGCAGATGGAGCAGGGGAATGTCCGACGGATGCGATTGAGGACCGAGCGGGGGTATCAAAACCTGCTTCAGGTCGACTATCGCAACTCCGACGTGGTGCTCAAGGGAACGTCGACCGCGATCCATGGCTGGTTGCAGGTGGTCAGCGCCATCGACAATGGCGCGGCCGATTCCAATAGTCCAACTCAGGTGGTGCCGCTGGGCCAGGCCGATCCGATCAAGGTCGAGAAGGCTTTAAAAGTCATTCAGGCTTCCTACCAGCCACCGATCAATCCCAACCCTCAAGACCCGAATTTGGAACCTATCGACCCGCAGACCACCGATGCGACCACTTTCGGCCAACCCCAGGTCGCTCCAGGTCAGGACCCCACCAGCACTGCGGTTGGGAGTTTGGATGAAATCGGCGCCGACAGCGGGCTCTTCGGAGACGTGCAGATCGAATTCGTCGGCGAACTGGGGCTGGTTATCGTCAAAGGTGCCAAGCGAGATGTGCAGCGGGTGCTGGAGGTGATCGAGCGGATCAAGAAGCAGAGCGAAGAGACACAGCCAGAGGTCGAAGTCTACCCTTTGGAGCATGTCAACAGTCAGGCACTAGCCACCATCATCCGCGAACTCTACGACCAGGTGCTCGCTCCACGCCAGGGACAGGTCAGCATCACAGCGCTCAACCAACCTAACTCCCTACTGCTGATCGGCCGCAAGGAAGCTGTCGCCTCGGTCATCGAGCTCTTGAAGAAGTTGGACAAGCCCTTGGATCCCAGCAGCCGACTGCAGGTTTTCCGCTTGGTCCACGCGGCGGCGGCGGATGCCGAACAGACCGTGCGAAGCTTTTTCGTCGAAAAGCCGGGGAGCGGTGAGACCGATCGCACTGGACTGGGCACACGCGTCCGGGTTGTCGCTGACAACCGCACCAATAGCCTGATCATCGAAGCCAGTCCTCGCGACCTGATCGAGGTTGCTAGGTTGATCGAGCAGATCGATGTTGAAGGGGCTGAAGCGCAGTCGGAGATCCGCGTTTTCGAACTGCAGAACGCTTTGTCAGATGAGATCGCTCCGATTCTTCAGTCGGCAATTACCGGCCAGGCCGCGGCTACCGGTAACGCGCAAGGCGGCAACGCAGCCGGAGGCAACGCAGCATCCAGCAACTCCAGCGGCTCCGCCCCGACAGGGCGGCTGGCCATTCTGGCGGCCGAGTCGGGAACAATGATTAACTCCGGCATTCTCCAGGGTGTCACCATCACCTCCAATCCCGGCATCAACTCCCTGGTCGTACGCGCCCCAAGTGGCAGCATGCCGTTGATCGCTGCACTGATCGAACAGCTGGATCGCTCCTCAAATGCTTCAGCGCAGGTCAAGGTGTTTGAGATCCGAAACGGAGATGCAACATCCCTGGCAAGCACCATCCAACAGCTCTTTGGCATCGCTGCAACCACGGGAGGCAACTTGGGCGCCGGTGGAGCTGCTGGTGCAAACAATACCGTGAATCTCGGCGTTCTCACGGGAGCCTCCGAAGGGGCGATCGTTCCGGTTCGAATTACAGTCGATACCCGCACCAACAGCATCATCGTCTCCGGATCCGAAGGTGACCTGGAGGTGATCGAAGCATTGCTTCTCAGGCTGGACGAAGATGGGGTTCGCAATCGGCTGACCGAGGTCGTATGGCTCCGCAACAGCGATGCCACCCAGGTGGCCACCGCCATCAATGGTTTCATCCAGCAGCAACGGCAGATTCTTCAGCAGGCCAGCCAGCAGAACAACTTCGTGCTGATTCCGCGGGCGGAGCTGATCGATCGGGAAGTGCTGGTGCAGGCGGAGGCGACCACGAACAGCCTGATCATCAGCGCAAGTCCTAGGTACGCGAACGTGATCCGCGAAGTCATCGAACGGCTCGATCGCCAGCCGCCAATGATCCACGTCCAAATCCTGCTGGCCGAGGTGACGCTCGACGACACCTTCGAATGGGGTTCCGAACTGGGGCTTCAGGATAGCCTGCTCTTTGATCGCGGCACGGCCAGCGGTGGAACGCTGGGAACACCTGGATTCGAAGTTGGGGCTCCCTTGGATAATAGTGTGACTGCTGGATATCCGGAAAATCTCGCTGCCCAGGGACTGTCCGGTTTTGGGCTCGGTACTTCGAATTCGTCACTTGGTTACGGCGGGTTAGTGCTTTCTGCAGCCAGTGAATCGGTCAGCATTCTGATTCGCGCTCTCCAGGACGCTCAGCGACTGCAAATCCTTTCTCGACCCCAGGTGATGACGCTCGACAACCTCGAAGCCTTCGTCCAGATCGGTCAGCGCGTTCCCCGTGTGACTGGTATCACCAACAACGGCGGTGTCGGCGGGCAAACAATCGCAACGCAGGATACAGATGTTGGTTTGCTGATGCGAGTTCGTCCACGGACCAATCAAGATGGATTGATTCATATGGATGTCTATGTCGAACGGTCCAGTGTTGGTGACGACTCGACCGGAATTCCGATTGGCTTTGCTGTCGGCGCGAATGGAGACACGGAAGTGATCCGCTCCCCTGTCATCAACACCACCAACGCCCTAACCAAGGTCACAGCGCAAGACGGTCAGACCGTGGTGTTTGCAGGTCTGATCACCAAGGAGAGATCCTCCATCTCCCGTCGCGTTCCGTGGCTGTCCGATATTCCAATCTTGGGAGCCCTGTTCCGCTACGATACGGAGTCGGAGCGGCGGACTGAACTGCTGGTGGTGATGACGCCACGAATCGTTCGTGGTCCCGAAGACACCCAGATCATCAATCAGGTCGAATCGTCGCGAATGAGCTGGTGTCTGGCCGATGTGCTGAATATCCATGGTGATGCAACGCTTTCAGAGGGCAACGGACTCTGGGGCCCCGCTGCCTCCCCGGTCATCTACCCGCACATCAATCCACTGGGCACCGACGAAGGGCTGATTCCCGGGCAGACGGCACCTTATCGTAACCCACTCCCCGCTAGCTCCAGTGAGCCGATGGGACGTGGAACCCTCCGTGGCTCGAACGTGCCTTCCTGGCAGGGACAATCGGTGCTGGTCCCTGAAGGAGCGATGATGGTGCCTCCCAATGCCGTCTTCCAGGGACCCGTTGGTGTATCGAATGGAACCATGCAGCCAGTGGAACGGCGAGTCATCGAATACACCGAAGTGCCAGGCAATGTTCCTGGGCAAGCTCCCGTGGGGAACCCTACATCTTCTCCCGATCCCGGCGTCTCCACACCTGGCGTTCAAGGACCAGCCGTCATGGTTCCCGTACCGCCTGTACCCAACTTTGGTCCTATCCCACAGCCGGCGCCATCCTCCGGGGCAGTGAATGCACCCGGTGCTTCAGGATTGCTGCAACCTCGAGGTATCCCGATCCAGCCAGGAAGGCCTTAAGCGACCTGCGACTGAATCCCCCCGATGGTCAACCGATGATCTCACTATGATCCGCAGGAGCTTCTGTGATGCCGACTAGAATGACTTCCTCGAAAATCCTTTCCTTGCTCATGCTGCTCTGCACGGTTACCTTCGGTGGTGGCTGTGCGTCCTTAACCCAACAGCAGACAGCGAAGGACTCCAGCAAAGGTCAGTCGAAGTGGCCATGGAGCAAGGAGAAGGAATACCAAGTACCGCGCAGTATGGCTGTGGTGTGGAGTCCCGACGTCTTTATCGCACCCGGAGCACCACCTTCTCGTGGGTTTGGTGGCAGAATCTACTTCTACAATGAAAAATCACAGGCGATCCCGGTGGACGGTGAGCTGGTTGTTCATGGTTACGACGAAACGACCAGGCAAACAGCAGGAGCCAATCCTGCAAAAGCCGATAAGACATTCCGCTTCACCGCTGAACAGTTCACGCAGCACTTTTCCGAAAGTCAGCTCGGGGCGTCATACAGCATCTGGATTCCGTGGGATCAGCAACAGGAAGGGGAGAGTCGTCGGATTGTCTTGATCCCGACCTTTCTAAGTAAAGATGGCAAGTTGGTGAGGGGGGAATCCTCGCAGGTGGTGCTACAGGGAACGACAGCTCCCGAGCCCCAGGCGACACAAGATCCGATGGCACCACTGAGGGACGCTATGAGAAGTTCATCGAACCAGGGGAGCGCCGTCCAGGCAGCCTCCTACCATGCAGATATTTTGCGAGTCGACCCACCGGACCATGCCAATCGTATTCCAAGTTCGGGACTTCGCACGACGACGATCAGCATTCCTTCCCACTCAGGTGGACGGATCGCGCCGAGCGCTATCCAATCGCCTTCCTCGGGATTCGTCTTGCCCGCAGGGGCTGTTTCCCCAGCGGCTAACAATCCTGCACCCAACGGCGCGTCGGCAACTCCCGCGACTTGGCAAACTCAAGAAGCTGTTCCGCAGTCTGCCCCGCATGGATCGGTGAATCTTCTGCCGGCAAATGGCCCAGGGCCAACTCCACCCATGGCCGTTCAAGGTGCATCGATGGGATCGATGCAGCAAGCGATGAACCCATCCTGGGGCAAGCCATGGCCGAAAGTCGATCATCGACCGATGCAACCCTCACGCGGCATTCCAGGCGGCGCGGTACTTCCATGAGTCACCAATGCCGGTACCCCAAGGACGTCCGGCATTTGAAGTCTCACGGAGTCGGCTCAGCCGGAATCTGCTCGGCAGCCGTCGCAACGGTCAATTCGTTGACCACCTCCGAGACTCCCGGTTCTAGAAGAAGAAGGCGTCGCGCCAATTTGGCATCGGCTGGCGTCGCTACCTCACCACGAAGCACAGCGGTAGAGCCTTGCATTTGCACCCGCACGCGCTGCATGCGGGATGCCGCTGCCGACCCATTCAGTCGGCTGGTCAGCCTTGGTGCGTCGACTCGAGGACCGGCCGGTGCCTGCCGAGTCATCTGCTCGGGAGCCAACTGAGCCACCGAACGCAGGCGACCTTTGCCGCCCGTTGTTCCCTGGTTAGTGCTCCCTCCAAGACCTCCAAGCCCATTGAGCCCACCCAAGCCGCCCCCGAAGCCTCCTAGGCCTCCAAGCCCACCTAGGCCTCCACGCGAAGTCGAGAAGCTGTTGGTCGTTCTCATGCCACCTGTTGTGGTGCCTTGAGTTGTCGAGCCACCAAAGAAATTCGCTCGGGATCTCCGCGTCGTCTCAAAAAAATTCCGAACAGCAGTGTTGCCACCGCCACCTAAACTGCCCGCGGTGCCGCTTCCACCAGTGCTTCCACCCAATCCCGTACCGGTTGTACTGCCCCCAGATCCACCGGTAGTTCCTCCGAAGCCACCTGTGGTTCCCCCAAAACCTCCGGTACCTCCGCCGAATCCGCCTCCACCACCACCACCACCACCACTACCAAATCCCCCCCCCTGGTCAAACTGCCCAAAAGTGAGTGCAGCGTGGGAGGAAAGCAGGCAAATGGTCAAAAGCCCGATGGCTAGGCGGCGCATGATCGATCTCATTGTGTTAAGAAGCAAATGAAAGACGTCTGGGAAAGTGCGTGGGCCCCTTCTTTGGTCCATCGGACGGTTGCCCCCCTAGGTTCAAACCCATTCTAGGACGGATGGACCAATGGGTTTTTTGGATTTTGCATTTTTCCAAGAAAAACAGATAATCCACGAAGTTGTATTGTATCGGCGAGGTGCCGATTGGAACTATGGAAAGTACGTTCGAGAGGTGCTAGCTAGCCAACTCGGACCGGAGGGAATCGGCGATGCGGGTGAGGCATATCAGATTGTTTTCGCTGGCTCTTTGGATGCTGGCTCTTCAGGTGCTGGGGCTTTGTCTGGTCGGCGGTCCGGTCGCATGGGCCCAGCGTCCGACGGCACCCCGCCTTTTTGCCGACAACACCCTCGCGTATGTGCGGATCGATGATACACGCGACATGAAGGCGAAGATGGCCGAATCGAGCATGGGACGCCTGGGCAACGATCCACAGCTCAAGCCAATGCTCGGAGAAATCTACAACTCGCTGATCACCAACCTAGACGGCATGCAGGAGCGACTGGGGATCAACTTCGAGGAGTTGCTGGGCATCCCCAATGGTGAGATGGCGATCGCTGTCAGCCCAACCGATACCTTTCCCGCTGTCAGCGTGCTTTTGGAGGCAGGGGACGAAATGCCGGCGGTAGAGATTCTGCTGGAGCGACTGGAGGAGCGACTGAGCAATGCTGGCGCCGAGAAGCGCACGAAGGAGGTTGGGGAGCTGACACTGATTGGATGGCGCGATCCGAATCGCGACCAACGGCAGATGGGTTACTTCATCCATCAGGGGTGCTTGGTCATCAGTTCGCAGGTGGACGAAGCTGAAAAACTGGCGCAGCGCTGGACCGGCAATGGCATCGACTTCAAACCGCTTTCGGACAATCGGCGATTCACGACGATCATGAGTCGCTGTGTGGGAGTGGAAGGGGAGCGACCGCAGGCATCTTTCTTTGTCGATCCTATCGCGATCTTCAAGGAAGTGATCAAGGGGAATCCCAACGGCACGATGGCGCTTACTTTTTTGCCCGTGCTGGGATTGGATGGAGTCCAGGGAGTCGGCGGATCGCTGATCCTGCAGACCAAGGAATTCGACTCGGTCACCCACCTGCATCTGCTCCTTGCAAGCCCTCGCAAGAACCTGCTGGATGTAATTCGCCCCAAAAGCGGCCCAACGGATCCGGAGGACTGGGTAGCGGAGGATGCAGGCACCTACTTTACCGTCAACTGGGATATCAAAAAGACGCTTTCCGCTGTCGCCAAAATCTTCGATAACTTCCGAGGGGAAGGTGCTTTTCAGGATGAAGCGTTGAATCGGGTTTCGGAGTTCCTTGGGATCGATTTCCAGAAGGAATTTCTCGATCAACTGGGCGATCGTTTCTCGCTGGCTCAGTTTTTCATCCGCCCCGCCAAGCTCAACAGCGGAAGCAACGTTTACTGCATCCACCTGAAGGATGGCTCGACCTTCCGCACCGATACAATGCCAAAGATCTTTGAAAAACTGAAGCAAATGGACGATCGCTGGACAACTACCGTAGTTGCCGGAGAGACGACCTACGCGTTTGAACTTCCAACCGGAAACGCTCAGGCGATTCGGGAACCGGAAGTCTGCATGACGGTTGCGGGCAACATGATTCTTGTTGCCGACAGCCGTGCGATGCTGGAGCGTGCGTTGGCGACACGGCAGGGGCAGAACGAGATTCTCGCCGACTCGTTGGAATACAAGTTAGTGCGCGACCGCATCAAGGCTCAATTGCGCGACCAGGAGAGCAGCATTGTCTCCTACACCCGCCCCGAGGAATCTTTGCGACTTTTCTATGATCTTGCTGCAGACCCGGATAACAAGGCGAGACTGAAGGAACTGTCCGAGAGCAATCCAATCTTCGCGGCGCTCAGCAATGGACTTGAGAAGTACAAGTTGCCCCCCTTTGAAGTGATTTCCAAATACCTGGCGCCTGCGGGGTCCTTCATCGTCGAGGACGAGACGGGAATCCATCAGACTGCCTTTTCCATGCGGCGGGAGTAGGTTCCTTTACCAACAGGTGCGGGCTGGTGAAGTACAAGATTACAGCCTTGGCGTCCCGTTGAAGAATTCCATTGGCCCCGTGATCGTAAGAAAGCGATCACGAAACGGAGGCGAATGTCGACATTTCGCGAGCCGCTCAGAACTCGGCTCTGAGCTTGGCGAGGTTGAAAATGGTGACGATGAACATTTTCAGCCGGCTACCAGTCAGCCAGCCGAGTTATCCGACGATCTGTGCGTTGGGATCCCTCGGATGTCTCTGCAAGTTGTCCTGGGAACTTGCGGGAAGCGATACCCTGATCCTGGTCTGTAGTCGCTTTTCGACTCGGCGCCTCCAGCTTGCTTCGTCTGCTGCAAGAAAGAAGTCATTTGCGGGCATCTGAACGCATTTTGCGAGCCGTTCTAAAGATCATTGGAGCGACCGTCAGGAATCCGGTAGCCAGCGACACGATTTTCGGAACGCTTCTGAACCTTCCAGGTCGGTCTTTGCACCGCGCCGGTCAGGATCTGGCTCCAGCTTTGTTTCGGTATTGGGAAAATCGCGCCGAATGCACCCAGCCAGTCATGCCAAAGAACGCTTGAGTCCGATCGTAGGACGGACTTCCGCTCGGTGAGTGCAAGGCTTTGTCGACCGACTCAAAGTCCGTCTTAACCTAGAGATTTGCTGCGACAAAGTACCACATAAAACTGGCAGAGACTGTTGCTTCCTGAGAGTCCAGGGAGCGGGGCGTGCTGAGTTGCCGCAAGTGGTTGGATTGCTTCATGAGAAGGGGCATATGGCGAGGGACTGCCAAAAAACAGATGGGGATGGCTGCCGCGACTCGGGTGCAAAGAAAAAGGCGCTCCGAACGGTACCGACCGAACGGAGCGCCTCAAGCTGCTGAAAAAGCAGACGATTCCCCGATTCTAGATCAGATCGCAGAGGAATCCTTCTCACCGGTTCGGATGCGGATGACCGAATCGATGTCGCTGACGAAGATCTTTCCGTCCCCGATCTGGCCTGTGTGGGCAGCGTCGATGATGGTGCCGACGACGGTGTCGACATCCTGGTCGACGCAGACCACCTCTAGCTTGACCTTCGGGACAAAATCGATGGCGTATTCCGAACCTCGATAGATTTCGGTATGGCCTTTCTGGCGACCGAACCCTCTGACTTCCGTAACCGTCATTCCTGCAATACCCTTCTCGGTCAGGGCATTTTTCACATCTTCCAGTTTAAAGTGGCGGATCACCGCTTCAATTTTTTTCATAGTTGGTATTCTCCTTTAGCCTTCGTAGCCTGCTTCGCCGTGTTCGACCAGATCCAAACCGATATCTTCGGTATCGGGCGACGGTCGCAGCCCAATGACCGCATCGATGATTTTCGCGATCACCAGAGTCGCCACAACCGACAGGACAATGGTAACTCCCATCGCCTTCAGCTGCTCAAGCCAGAGCGTGCCGGCTGCCAGAATCTTGTCCAAACCGTTTTCGACTGCGTAGGAGCCGGTCAGATTGGCGTTGACCGACGCGGTCGCGAAGATCCCCGTCAGCAAAGCACCGAGCGTTCCCCCTACTGCGTGGACACCAAATGTATCCAAGGCGTCATCGTAACGGAAAGCTCGCTTGACGCTGGTGCAGAAGATGTAAGGAACAATACCTGCCAGCACCCCCATCAGCATGGCCGACGGAACGGTGACAAAGCCGCAGGCGGGGGTGATCACCACCAAGCCAGCGACTGCACCCGAACAGAAACCGAGGATGGAGGGGCGACCGTTGCGGATGTACTCGATCAACGGCCAGACAAAACTGGCGACGGCCGCCGCGACGGTTGTCGTGGTGAAGGCGCTGGAAGCAACCCCATCGGCTGCCAGGGCCGAGCCAGCGTTGAAGCCATACCAACCGACCCAAAGCATGCCTGTTCCGATAGCGCAGAGCACCATGCTGTGAGGGGGCATTGGTGTTTTACCAAAACCTTTACGCGGCCCAAGGAGCAAGCAGAGCACCAGGGCGCTCCAACCGGAGCTCATATGAACTACCGTGCCGCCGGCGAAATCGATCGACTTGATGGCTGCCTTTCCATTCCAGACCCCGTTCATCCATCCGTCGACCCCCCAAACCATGTGTGCCAGAGGAATGTAGACGACGATCATCCAAGCCAGGATGAAAAGCATCAACGCTGAATACTTCATCCGTTCGGCGATGGCACCAACGATGAGGGCAGGGGTGATGATCGCGAACATCATCTGAAACATCGCGAAGACATTCTCGGAAACCCATGCACAATAACCAGTATCCGGTGCCGCGCCCACTCCTTGCAGCATCAGGTGCTTGGTGCTACCCAGGAAAGGAGACCCACCTTCGCCGAAAACCAGCGTGTAGCCGAACGTCACCCAGAGAATGGTGACCAGCCCCGCGCATCCGAAGCACTGCGCGATGACCGAAAGAACATTCTTCTTGCGAACCAACCCGCCGTAAAAGAGAGCCAAGCCTGGTAGCGTCATAAACAAAACTAAAGCGGCACTGGTCATCAACCAGGCGTTATGCCCGGGACCAGGAATACCCGCAGATGGGGTATTTTCAACCGGAGCCACATTGCCCAGGTACGCTTCCAGACCCTTCAGTCGGGCCTCCAGTGCGTCAAGGGTCACCGGGGGTGCCCCAGACTCAGCGACCGCAGCGTCTTGCGCCAGGGCCGAATGCAACAAATCGGGAAAAGCCAATGTTCCCAAAACTACGAGCACAGCGCGCAAAAACCACGCCGTAGATAGCAGAAAACGAACAGGTTTCATAGAAAATCCTCACCAAATCCGCAGAGTTTCTCTTGCCGGAAAAACAGAGATGCTTTTGGAGAGGATGAATCACCCAGCGAACTTCAGCCCATGCGTTGGCTCGTCGCTTGATGATTTTTCGCATCATGCCATAGCTTATGGCTGTTGGCAAGTAGACGGGCGAGATCTTCCCGATTTTTCCAGAAGAAGGAGTCGTCTACGATCGGTTGGGAACGATCCGATGCAACGGTTGGGGTCAACCAAAGCGGCCTGTGATGTAGGCTTCCGTTTCCGCCAGTAGCGGCTTAGTGAAGACGCGTGCAGTCGGTCCAAGTTCAACCAGATGTCCCAGGTACATGAACGCGGTCAGGTCGCTGGACCGAGATGCCTGCTGCATGTTATGGGTGACCATCAGGATGGAGTAATTCCCTTTCAGTTCCTGGATCAGGTCTTCGATTTTCCCGGTTGCCAGCGGGTCCAGTGCGCTGCAGGGTTCATCCAAAAGCAGCACCTCGGGGTCGCTGGCGATCGCGCGGGCGATGCATAGCCTTTGCTGCTGGCCCCCGGATAGGCTCAGTCCACTTTCGTTCAATCGGTCTTTGACTTCCTCCCAGAGCGCCGCACCCCGGAGGCTCTTCTCGCAGACCTCCGCCAGCATCGCTCGATTCCGCACGCCATCGATGCGGAGAGGATAAATGACATTCTCGAAGATGCTCATCGGAAAAGGATTGGGTTTTTGGAATACCATCCCCATCCGCTTCCGCAAGGCGATCACATCGACTCCCTTGCCGAAGATCGATTTTCCCCCCAGTTTCATGTCGCCATCAATTCGAATCCCCTCGATCAGATCGTTCATCCGATTGACGCTGCGCAGCAGGGTGGATTTCCCGCAACCGCTGGGACCGATCAACGCAGTGACTTTGCCTTTGGCGATAGGCATATCGATTTCAAAGAGCGCCTGCTTGCGACCATACCAAAGGCTGAAGCGTTCGATCCGAAGAACCGAATCGAATCCTAGGACTTCCTGATGGACAACCGCATCGACCTGCTTTCCCTCGACGATTGCCTTGAGTCGATCCATCGAATCCTCTTTTCCCATGTTGCCGGCGATTATTCCAAATGGCATATCGGCTGCCATCAGAAGACCCCGCTATTCTGCTTCTGTCGCAGTCGGTTTCGCAGAACAATAGCGGTCAGATTGAGCAGCAGGACGATCATCAAGAGCACCAGCGTGGCGGTAAACACCATCGGCTTGGTCGCTTCGCTATTTTGACTTTGAAAACCGAGCGTATAGATCTGAAATCCCAGATGCATAAAACTTCGGGATCCATGAAGGAATGGAGCCTCGCCATCCAGTGGCAGGTCGACCGCTGACGGAAGCGCCCCCACCAGCATGAGTGGAGCGACTTCACCGGCACCCCGCGCCATCGCGAGGATCATTCCAGTAAGGATTCCGGGACGCGCCAGGGGCAGAACAATCGTGCGTATGGTCTGCCAGCGACTGGCACCGCAGGCGAAAGCGCCTTCGCGAAGGCTGTTGGGAACAGCAGCAATTGCTTCTTCGGTCGCTACAATTACCACCGGAAGCGTCAGCAAAGCGAGGGTCAGCGAGGCCCACAGCAACCCTCCTTTACCGAAGGTGGGGTTGGGCAGCGAGGCCTGGTAAAACCCATGGAAGTAGGGGTTTTTCACTATCAATAGCAGCACGCCTGCTGCACAGCCCAGCCAAATCAGGTTGGTTACCATTCGCAGCATGCGATGCGAAGTCCCCTGTTTTTCGCTGGCTGAAAGCTGCAGCCAGAATGCGGCCATGCCCGAAAAAGCGAGAAGAACGAGACCTGCAAACCATCGCATCGGAGGCCACGGCATGATGCCGATTCGATCTGGTCCGCCATCGATCCAGGCGCCAACGGTGTAGCAGAAGAATGCTAGCCCGAAGACTCCATAGACGATACTGGGCACCCCGGCCAGATTGTTGATGCAGATCCGGATCAGGCTGACCAGCCACCCCGACTTGGCGTACTCACGCAGGTACAGCGCTGCCATGACGCCAAAAGGAACCCCAACAAGCGTCATGATCATGGTCATCACGATCGTTCCCCAGATGGCAGGAAATAGCCCACCTTCGCTGTTAGCCTCGCGTGGGTTGCTGGAGACAAGTTCCCACCAACGATCGCCATAGACCTTCCACTTCTCGAATGACGTCAAAGCGTTAGGACGAAAGCCACGCACGATTTCGGCCATGGAAACATCATGCACAGGTAAAAGGCGAGCCGTCGCCTCCTTCTCATCGGTTGGGCCGGCATACCAGAGATAGCGAGTCCCGATTCCAGGCTGTTTTCCGGCCCACCACATATATCGATCGCCAAACGGGATAGCCTCCCATCGCCAAATGGCAGCAGTCGCTCCTGGAATCTCCCGGCTCAACCAATTCATGACCTGATCCGATTCCAGCCATCGCTCTGGCGTTGCTTGTGCCTCTGGAAGGCTCTTGAGTTGCTGGGGGATCGACCAGGTCACTACCTGTTCGGCTTGTGCGGACAACGCAACCTCCAGCTTATCCTGGATCGCTGCCGACTCGATTCGTCCGCGCACCACCCCCGCCAGATAGGCTTCCACAACCGATCTGTCGACCGAATCTGAATCGGGAAGGTTGGCCCAAAATTGCCTTTGCAGTTCGTTCCATTTAGCCTCTTCGGCTGTTCTGGCGGAATCCAACCAGGGAAGGCACTCATTGAGCATCGGGGCAAGAAGGTCCGCCAAAGAAGCTTCCATCGCAAGCTGCTTTAGGAGCGTCGTCGCGCGATCCATTTTCTGGTATCTGGTAGCGACCGTGGCCGCTGCTTGCTCCAACTCCGTTAGCCTAGGCAGAAGGGATTTTCGATAGTCGATCTCATACTGCCGCAGTTTCAAACGTGACTTCTCGATGTGGGAGTCGATGCGGCTAATTTCTTTCTGAAGGCGTTCTCCTTCCGCTACGTGGCTTTTGGCACGCTGCAGCCAGGATTCGAAAAGGAGATTGAATCCTTCGCCAGCATCGAGGCATGCGACAAGTTGTGATGGGGCTTTGTCGGAGGAGACGGCATCGGCATCCCAGGGTATCAAGGAACCATCTGCCTGCTGCTGGCAGATAAGGTAGCCTTCTTTGCGGCGTTGGTCGATCCATCGGATCAAACCGTCTTGAAACGATTTCCGCTGATGATCTTCAAGAACCTGTATCAGAGTCGGGGAGACGGCAGTTTCCGCTTCCGCCTCAATGCCTTTCACTGCTTCAAGGCACTGTGTAGATCTCTCAGCGATCGCGTCAGGGAATCGGGGTGCATGCCAGACCATGCGTGTCGGGAAGGCAAACAGTCTTCCCATCTTCCGTCGTTCCAACGCCCAGGCATTTACCGGCTGCCAAGCGTCGTTCAAATCACTGTCGACATCGCTTACGTAGGTAAAATGCCGATTGGTCCATTCGAAGTTCCCCGTGCGCAGATAAAGACGTCGACTTCGGGCTAGGTCCGGTTCATCCCTTGTCACCGGTTCGCCTTCCTTGCCGGTAGGGGAAGATGTGACGCGTTT
>JBIINB010000138.1:0-11005 GCA_044337705.1 Pirellulaceae bacterium
AGGATCAGTTCTCCAGTCTTGGTGGGAACCATCAAGAGCGGTTTGGGCCAGAAATTGCGTAGTCCTTGCCACGCCAACAGCGCCAGTAGACCGACAATCATTGAGGTACACAGAGCCAGGGTGCCGCCGGTCAGCCAGATCCACACCTCCCCCTCGGCCTTTAGTCCTGGACGGGGTCTGGGCGTTCGCGGAGTGGTCTCGGTCATGCTGTTGGGATTCGCGGAGGTCCGGGGGGGCATAAACGGCACTCGGTCAAAGCTGAACAAAGCGTTTACGGTAACGGATACGGACCCATTCGGCGATCGAGTTGGCAAGAAGCGTGATAACAAACAGGAGAAGTGCGGCGAGGAAAAGTGTGCGAAAGTGAGTGGTGCCTCGCGCGGCTTCCGGAAGTTCGGTCGCCAGGGTTGCTGACAGCGTTCGATACCCATTGAACGGGCTGATGTCCATCAGGGGCGTGTTGCCAGCAGCCATAAGCACCACCATCGTCTCCCCCACGGCCCGTCCAAAGCCAACCATGACGGCACTGAAAATCCCGCTCATTGCCGTTGGCAGCACCACATACCATGCGGTCTGCCAAGTTGTAGCTCCACAACCCAGGGAAGCGCTGCGAAGATGATGTGGAACCGCTTGGAGGGCATCGTCGGCAAGCGTGTAGATCAATGGGACAATGGCAAAGCTGAGAAGGCTCGCGACGAGGATGGCATTCCGCTCCTGGTAGCCTCCTGAAAAAACCAATGGCTGGATTGGCCCCAGTCCACGCTGCAGAGCCCACCCGATCAATCCGGCCGCTAGCCATGCCAGGAGCGCCGCAAGAAAAAAACGAGTAAGTCTGCTAGACGATCGGTTCCAGATATCTGACCCCGCTAGCAGACTCTCCATGCGACCGCTACCTAGACCGACCAGAACGACGGCTAGCGGCAGTGACATCAATTGCCATCCAATTTGCGAACTGGACTGTCCGTCGGTGATCCAGCGGAGCAAATCCCCGTCGAACCAACGGTCTTCGATCCAAAGGCCCAGCCATCCCGCCTGCCAGACGGAAAAGGGTAACAGCAGCAGGACAGCCACCACGCGATAACCGGTTGATCTCAGCGCGATATCCCGTTGGACCAATCCCCAAAGATGGGCGCCAAGCAGGTAATTGAAAGGAATCAGAAGGACCATGGCCAGCATCCAGGCCAAGTGATCGCGAAGCCAGGGAGCGAAGACCATGGCAGCCACATAGCCCAGCACCACACTGGGCACGCTCGCCATCAGTTCGATCGCCGGCTTGACCCTCCGACGCCATCGTCGATCCATGAACTCGCTGGAGAAAACCGCCGCCATCAGTGCCAGGGGAACGCCCACCAACAAAGTGTAGAAGGTTGCCTTGAGCGTTCCAAAGATCAAGGGGATCAGGCTTAGCTTGTTTTCGGCAGCGACTGATCCGGAGGAGCTTTGCCACATGTACCTAGGCTGGGGATATCCTTCGTACCAGACGGGCCGAAAATACGATTCCCAAGATGCTTCGGGGTGGGCAAGAACAAGGGATTGCTGCGCCAGTTGTTGCCCCCCTACCATCCAGATGGCGTCTCCCTTGGGGGAAAAATTGCAATGCTTCCATGGAACATCGGAATCGCGGAAACGTGCCAGTTGACGCGAGGTTGAGGCAAAGGAGATCTGCTCTTCACCAGCGTCCGTCCAGCTCGCCACAACTCGGTCGGTCGGTGAACAGGCGAGGGTGCGGACGGGAGCCGTGCCCGCTTCCATCCGCTGAACCGCCGCCAACCGATTGGCAACGCCCTGATGATGCTCGGCCGTCTCACGGACCTCAAAGACGCCGACGATCGCGCCGTTTGCGTCACCTACCAGAAGTGTCTCACGACCCAAAAGTGGTGCTGCGACGGTCGCCGCGCGGACGCCATAATCGGACAGTTGCAGTTGGTACTCCGGCATCAGTTCCTTTTTGTCGGCTCCGGAAATCGAATCCCACCGGTAGGAAATCACCTCCCCCATGGACGATGCAACCAGGACTCGATTGCCGCTGGCATGCATCATGACTGCGATCGGATCACCAGCCATTCGGTCGCCAAGTTCCTGATGCATCATCGCCACCTGTTCGGTAGCCTTTTTCGTCAGTCGGTTGACCCTGGTGGAGTTGATGCCGATGGTCAGGCGGTTCCCGCAGACGACTCCCCACTGTCTGGCGCGATCCTGGGAGCCAGCGCCTCCCGCTTGATTGCCATACAAGTCAACCTGCCTGATCGGCTGATCCCCGACGCTCATTGGGGGGCTCCATCGAGCCGTCGGGAAGGTAAGGAAGCGGCGCAATCCCTCTCCCGTGGAAGCGACGAGACGATCGGCTTCGGTGGCCGATGGCGGGGTTCCCTCGGTCCGAGGATCGCTCTCAGCCAGAAAACCTTCCTCCATCGAAAGATCGAGGAACCGTAGAGATCCATCCGTGCATCCGACAAGCCAGGAGCGGTTGTCAGGGGTATTGGCCGTGGCGGTAATCCGGGTTTTTGCGGGCCAGTCGTCTGGTGGTGGAATCTCCTTGATCAGTCGAGATTCGGCGGTGTCAAAGACACCAATAGTGCCATCGCTGCGAATCACCCATGCCATCCAATTGGAATCATGACAGCCGACCGCTACCGCCTCCTGGCTATAGGAGGAAGGAAGCGAGAGAGACCGCGCCTTTTCGATGCGCGACGGACGAAACAGAGGTAGCACATTGGCCAGCAGCACGACCACTACCAGAAAAATCGACAGGATGGTGCCGATGCCACCGATTGGGATCACCCTCGATGCCAAAGAGTCCAGCAGCTTGACTACCCAGGGAGTCGAATGGCGTCGCTTCATGGTGGCAGCATCGCGGCTGAGGTGGGGAATGCAGGCCGGCAATCGCCCCCGAGGGATTGGCCTGGAATTCTTGTCGGGCTTGGATCCACAGCGACCGCCGCAGTCGGGTTCGTTGCATCAAAACTTTGGATCAATCCCGACGCTTTGAAGTGCTTCACGAGCGGTTTGTGCATCCACCGGGTAGTAACCATCCTGGATCACCAAGCGTTGGCCCTGTTTGCTGTAGAGAAATCGGAGAAATTCCCGGCGAAGAGGATCCAATTGCGATTGCGGCTTGTAGTTGACCACCAAATAAAGATAGCGGGACAGGGGATAATCGCCAGAGTAGGCATTTTCTGCGGTCGGAGTGATGGCCGGCTGGTTGGCGTCAGGTGCCAGTGCGATCGCTTTGACTCCCTCCGTCTTATATCCGATTCCGCTGTAGCCGATCGCCATAGGATTGGATCCCACCGACTGGATCACCGCTGGGCTTCCCGGTTGCTCGCTGACTTCATCGCGAAAGTCCCCATTGCCCATCACCATTTCTTTGAAGAAACCGTAGGTCCCCGAGGCTGCATTGCGGCTGAACATCGTGATCGGTGCATTGGCATACTGCCCGGCCAAGCCCAACTGACCCCAGCGATTGATCGGTTGGGGGGCGCCCATTTTGCGGGTGCTGGAGAAAATCGCATCGACCTGAGCCAGCGTCATCGATTCGATCGGATTGTCGCGATGGACGAATACGGCCAGCATGTCGATGCTGGTGGGGAGCAGAACGGGCTTGTAGCCGAATTTCTTCTCGAATTCGTTGGTTTCGCTCGCCTTCAGCTCCCGGCTCATCGGCCCAAAACTTGCAGCTCCTTCCAGCAGCGCCGGCATCGCCTTAGACGACCCCGCCCCCTCCACTTCCGCTCGCACGCTCCGATAACCTTCCTTAAAGCGTTCCGTCCAGAGCAGCATCAGATTGTTCATCGTGTCCGAACCGACCGTTTTGATTTGCCCCGAAATACCAGTGGCATCGAATCGGTAGTCGGGAAGCTGGGAATCTACTTCCACCTGGCCGTGGCAAGAGGAAACGCCGACCATCAGGAGAAAGGCCACTCCAAATATCCGCCACGGAGCGCGACCCTTGGGATCAAACGAACATAGGAGCATTGGGCACCTGGAAAGCAATGGGATGGGCTAGGATCGCCCGAATCATCAGACCTCACCGAAACGACCATTTTTCCGCATGAGCTGCCTGCCTGCATGTCGCGATCTGTTAAGTTCGTGAGAAGAATTGAAAAACCTGCGGAGAGGACACCCACTGGAGTCATTTTTCCGATAGGTGCTGGCCCAGCCATTTGGCGATCACCAACACCATCGCTTGGGGATTGCCCCGAGGGATTTTCGGAAGGACAGAAGCATCCGCCACCCAGACGCCAGGCAGGGAGTGAAGTGACAAATCCGTGCTGACCACCCCCTCGACGGGGGTTCCGATGCGGCAGGTTCCGACAGGGTGGAACAACGTGGTAGCCAACCGGCGGAATGCCGTCTTCAACTGCTCGTCATCGGCTTGCTGCCACCCCAGTCGCTCCATCTGGCACCCCTTGCGTCTCCAGAAATCGTTGGAGGCTAGGTCAATTCCTGAGCGGATGGATGGAAGCCATCGCCCCCAGTCGCTGGAGTGTTCGAGATAGTTTGGGTGTATTCGATATCCGACGGTTCCGTCCTGCCTAACCGGTTCAATGCTTCCCTCCGAGTCAGGCCGAAGCAGGGTGATCCCCAGGGTGGCGCCAGGGGGTGGCTTGTCGCGAGTCGCGTACTCCAGATAAGACGTCGCGGTAAGATGAATCTGAAACTCCGGGGGGGCATCAGGATTGCCCCTTGTTGGTGGGGTTGGGCCAAAGGCGCCGACTTCGACTAGGTTGCTTGCCAGACGCCAGTCGGGAGGTGACTTCGAGAGATCGGTCCAAAGGCTGGCGGCCTTTTGCAGGCTGGTTTTGTCTGCTACGGCGTGAGCCGGCGTCTGGAGACCGATCGGGAAGATCAGGTGATCCTGGAGATGCCGTCCGACATGCGGATCATGGTGGTAGCAGTGGATACCCTCTTGCTCCAAGAGCTCTCTGTCTCCAATCCCGCTTCGGTGCAGCAGGGCTGGGGTCTGAATTGCACCGGCCGCCAGCACCACCCCCAACTTGGCCTGAACCGATTGGTGACCATGAGGTGTGGCCAGTTCCAGTTCCATCCCCTGAGAGTTCATGGGGGAAAGTCGTTGGACAAAGCAATCCGTAACGATCGTAAGCCGATTGGAGTCGACGGCGCGAAGCAAGTCCCAAGGGGATTTCCGCAAACAACCTTGTTGCCAGCGCGCGAAAGTGCCAAAGCCTACGGTTGCCCAACCCGGCTGCCAGTTGTTGGGCCAACCAACAGCATGGCATGCC
This sequence comes from Pirellulaceae bacterium, assembly GCA_044337705.1. Taxonomy (GTDB): domain Bacteria; phylum Planctomycetota; class Planctomycetia; order Pirellulales; family Pirellulaceae; genus JBEISR01. The sequence continues at coordinate 5,244 of JBIINB010000138.1, forward strand.
TCCAGGAACCAGTCAGAAATGTCGAAACGCCTCGGCGGGGAGGCAAGGCGGAGTCGTTCGTACAGGGCACCACCGTCGGGGTAGTACGATTCAACCAACGATTCCCAAATGCGATGGCAACTGGAGTAGTTCCAACAATCCTGTGCTTCCCTTGGCCAATCTTCCCAGTCGCTCGAAGAACCCACGACGTGAATCATCGTGTTGATACTGGACGATCCACCCATCCCCTTGCCTCGAGGCCACAAGAGACGGCGTCCTGCGAGTTGTGGAGAGGCTTCCGTACGGTCCTTCCAGTCCATTGGTGAACCAATCAATTCGATCGCTCGGGCCGGTACGGCGATACGAGTATCGGTGGCATTTCCACCAGCTTCGATCAGCAGGATCTTTCGCGGAGGATGTTTCCGCAGCAATAATTCCTTCGTGACGGTGCAGCCTGCAGAACCGCCGCCTACCACCACCCAGTCGAACTGCCTTGGTCGGTCACCCATCGATCGATCCTGGCGGCCGAGTTGCTTGGTGTGAAGATGCCTTTTCTTCGGCAGCACTTCCGCGAAGATAGCTGGGCAACAGGGAGAAAGGGTCGATCGTGAGGGCAGTTTCGTAGAGAAGGTGGGTCAGAAGCAGTCGTGCCCGAGCGGCTATGTCCAGTGGGATCGGGTCGTTCAGTGTCTGCCATCCGCCATCACGCCAGGGGGCCAACAGGTTTTTCCGGTCCAGCACGGAAATCCCTGGACCGCACAAGATCGATGGAATGCCGGCTTGGCACCCCGGAGCTCCCTCCGTCGCAGGAAGCAGTCGACTGGGCTCGATCGTCTTCCAGCCCGTTTGATCCCACCGCCAACGGCCCCAGAAGAAATCTCCGCGATAGGCATCCATCAAGACACCGATCTCCATTGGGGACTGCTGACCGATGGACAGCCATCCTTCCAGAGCGATTGCCTCCAGCGCATCGATTGCCAGTAAAGGCACCGAGGCAGCGTAGGCCAGAGTCTTGGCGGTCGCGATACCGACGCGGAGTCCTGTGAAAGATCCTGGTCCCTGGATTACCGCAAGTGGACGGACTTGATCGAACGGGAGGGCAAATCGTGTAAGCAGTTGCTGAATTGTCGGGACCAACATGCGGTTGACCCCCGGGTCGCTGGGAATGACTTCCCATGCGACAGACTCGACTGGCAAGAGACTCAAAGCCGACTCCACCCGGTCGAATCCGAAGCCACCGGTGGAAATCGCCTCTCTGTCTATCTGCGTTCTGGGGTCAATTGGAGTTCTGGGGATGGGTTCCACCTGCTTTGCCGGGTGGGAGCTTGGCCCCAGCGCCACGATTCCTTGGCGCGAAGCGGTGTCGATGATCAGGCAGAGCGGGGGCTGAAAACGGGTCACTGGCAGGTTTATTTCGTGTTCGAAGCGATTTTTGGGTGGAAATGGAACTTATCGTCTCGCTCTTTTTCTAGAATAAAGGTTCCGGAAGAGGTCGGGAAGGAGAAGTTTTCACCGATCAGACAAGATGCGAGACGGTGAAATCGCAGGTTGGGCAAGAGGTGAGGAACGGTTGGTTTTTAGCGATTTTCTTGCATTTTCGTCTTTGTTCCCCCAACTTATGATCGGTCCAATCGATCAGGACACTTGGGAAAACTGTCACGACCTAGTACGTTGATGTACTGGGGAGAGTGGCGGCAGGTCATTTTGGTCAAAGGCTACCGGTCGGGTATTTCGAAGCCTTTGAGTTTTTAGTGGGAGTTTCGTACACAGTGCGCCAGGCCCTGATCAGCGACATCCATGCAAATTTGGAAGCCCTATCGGCTGTCCTGAATGACATTGCCGCGCAAGAGGTGGATGAGATTGTTTGCTTGGGGGATATCGTCGGGTACGGTCCGAATCCTTGCGAATGCTTAGATATCGTCATGCGGCGTTGCAAGTTCGCTATTCTTGGGAATCATGACCAAGCAGCGATCTGGGATCCTGAGGGATTTAATCCGGTGGCGTTGCGTGCCATCTACTGGACCCGGGATTGCCTCGATGAATTCCGGCGCGGTCGCCCCAGCGTTGTCGATCGACGCTGGGATTTTCTGAATGGCCTTCCGAAATTCAAGCAGTTGGATCAGTTCCTATACGTCCACGGGTCGGCGCGGGATCCTACCAACGAGTATGTCTTTCCGGAGACCTCGCTGGTGGCGTCTCGGATGCACGAAATTTTCCAGAGGGTGCCGCAGTACGCGTTTCAAGGGCACACGCACATGCCCGGCGTATTTGTAACCGACCCTCTCTTTATTCCTCCCGACGATCTCGATGATTCCAGTTTTCGCCTTGGTCGCGAGAAGGTCATGGTCAATGTAGGAAGCGTCGGGCAGCCTCGGGATGAAGACTCGAGGGCCTGCTACGTGATCCTGGACAGCAAGGAGATGTCGGTGACCTTTCGGAGGGTGCCATACGATCTAGAGACGACGATTCGTAAGATTTATGCAATTGACGAACTGGACAACATGTTGGGTGATCGTCTCCGCAGTGGCCGCTGAGGGCTGAAGGATCTGCGAAATCGGGTACCAGCTTTTCCGGAGGGGCCCGTAGCGGGAAGGGAACCAACAGAGGGGTTGGCCCAGAAGAGATAGGCATGGCGAGATCGTCTCGGGAGTGACCCCGGGGAGAGGTTGATAGGGTGAAGCGGGCAATCGTCAGTGACATTCACGGCAACCTGGAAGCCTGGACCGCCGTGCTAGAGGACATCAAGCGGCAAGGATGCGATCAGATCTACTGCCTAGGTGATGTGGTGGGTTACGGTCCCGATCCCTGTGTCTGCCTGGATGCCATCATGCAGGCGGATGTCTGCATTTTGGGGAACCATGACTTTGGGGCTCTGCTGGATCCCGAGGGATTTGGGGGGACGGCAGAGCAAGCGATCTTTTGGACTCGCCAGCAATTGGAGACGACCGGAAGCAGTGAGGAAATCCGACGACGCATGGGGTTCCTGGCGCGGTTGCCAAGGACTCATGTAGAGGGTGGGCAATGCTTTGTTCATGGGTCGATCCGAAACCCGCTCAATGAGTACGTCTTTCCTGAAGACGCACAAGAGCAGCGAAAAATGGAAAAACTGTTTTCGATGATCCAGGAAGTCTGCTTTATGGGGCACACCCATGTGCCAGGAGTCTTTACGGAAGACTTCACGTTCATACCCGAAGAAGAATGTTCTGCCGGATTCCTTCTGGGGAACGGCAAGTCCATGATCAATGTGGGCAGCGTGGGGCAGCCACGCGACGGGGATTGGAGAAGCTGCTACGCGATTGTCGAAGGCCGTAGAGTTACTTTCCGTCGCATCGAGTACGATGTCGATCAGACAATGAAAAAAATCTTGGCAGTCCCTTTGTTGGGTACTTTCCTGGCGGAAAGACTGAAGACGGGACGTTAGTGGATGATCTGTGCCAGGAAGGTGATGGCGCCCATGGTGCCGCATCAGCCCCCTTTAAAAGGTATTTCGAGTGGATAAACGATTTTTAGCCTGGCTTTTTCTGACAGCCGGGATGTTCCTTCTTTGGTCCTCCCTCAGGCAGCGTTTCGCCCCTCCTGCAACCGACGTGCCACCTGCAGCGACCGCGTCTGAGGGAAGGTCAGCCTTGCGTGGTACCGCGGCCGAAACGGTTGATTCGGACGAATCAGCCCAGTCCGAAGACCCCTTGAGTGACACTCCAGATAAGGAGGGGAAGTTACCCGAGGTGACTCCTTCCTGGTACGCGCTTGGATCGATGCGATCGGAGGAAGGATTTCGGTTGCTGGTGACCCTTTCTAGTCGCGGTGGGGGCATTGAGCGGATCGAGTTGGTGGAGCAGGAGAAAGAGGGTAAGTTTCGGTATCGGAACATTGAAGCCGAAGCGGGCTACTGGGGTTATTTGGCGCTGACGGAAGAGTCGCAAGGTTTGCGTGTTCAGGTGGTTCCACCCGGTTCCCCAGCTGCCGATGCGATCGACTACCAGACACCTAGCAATCCGCGGGGATTGCGTAAGGGGGACTTGATCGTTCAGGTTGCTGAGACTCCCGTGAATTCGATGGCCGATCTCCACGGAGTTCTCTCCCGTACGAAGCCTGGACAGGATGTGAAGGTGGAGGTGCGGCGAGCTGGGATGGAGTCGGCGATGGCCTTTCAGGTCAAGCTGGTCCAGCAGCCAATGGATGTCATTCGACAAGGGGATGACCCGCGGGACGAACAAGTTCAGGGGAACTGGAATCGACTTTCCTGCCTCACCACCCTGGCATCGCTGGACGATCGTCAAATTCTGGCCGGATCTTCCTCTCTCCCCGGCCTGAAGGAAACGCTCGATGGGCACTGGCAGGCAGAGTGGTTGGAGGAAAAGGAGCAGGCCGATGGGGTCGCTCCTGCGCAGGGGGTGGAGTTTCGGATGCCTCTTGGCCCTTGGTTGAAAAAGCAGGGTATCGATGCGGATTTGGAGTTGGTCAAGCGTTATTGGCTTCGTCCCAACCTGGGAACCAGCACGTCCGGCGGTTCGGGATATGACTTGGAATTGGAGACGGCAGTCCGCAACCGGAGCCAGAAATCGCACCGTGTCGCCTTCCGACAGGAAGCATTCAATGGACTGACACTGGAAGGTTGGTGGTACCTTGTCAAAATCAGCCCACACATGTTCGAGGGCTCAGGGGCGCGGGATATCGTCTATTCCAGTCGGAGACAGGGTCATACGACATTGACGCGAGGTGGCATTGTCAATGCAGCGCGAAGCAACCCCAAGGAGCCCGATACCCTTTTCATCAGCGCTGCTCTTCCGCCGGACCAGCGAGACCTGAAGTATCTGGGTATCGACGGCCAGTACTTCGCCGCCACGCTGATGCCGCACCCCTCCCAGACACAGGATCTCGATCAGATCGCTCAAGCCGCCACGCGCGCTCAGTGCGATCCCACCCAGATGGTCCCGGCAAAACAGAATGCCGCCAATGTCAGTGCATGGCTGGATACCGTGCCGGTGGATGTGCCTGCGGGTTCTGAGCACAAGCGAAAGTATCTGCTCTTTGCGGGGCCAAAAGATCCCGAACTATTGGAACGTTACGGACTGGGCGATTTGGTTTACTACGGCTGGTTCAAATGGTGGGCCAAGCCGCTTTCATGGATCCTGCACACGCTCTATGCGATCGTGAGGAACTACGGAATCGCGATTGTCCTGCTGACAGTACTGGTCCGCAGTTTGCTGTTCCCGCTGACACGCCGTGCTTCACTGAACGCGCAAAAAATGCAGTCGCTGCAGCCGGAAATCAAGCGGATCAATGAGTTGTACAAGAACGACTTTGAAAGGCGTGCGAAGGAGACAAGGGAACTTTATCGAAAGCACAATTTCAATCCCGCTTCCGGTTGCCTACCCCTTTTCATTCAGATCCCGATCATGATCGGGCTCTATCGCGCCGTCTCGGTCGACGTGCAGTTACGGCAGCAGCCGCTCATTCCAGGCTTCGACTGGTGCTCCAATCTTGCCGGTCCCGACATGCTGCTCAACTGGTCTACCTGGATGCCCGACTGGATTGCTGGGAAGGGAACAGGTTGGTTCGGTCCCTACCTGAATCTGTTGCCGATTATCACCGTGACATTGTTCATCATTCAGCAGAAGGTGCTGATGCCAAAGGCAACCGATGAACAGCAACAGATGGCTCAGACCATGATGATGTACATGACCATCTTCATGGGAGTGATGTTCTTCAAGGTGCCGGCTGGCCTCTGCATCTACTTCATCACCAGCAGCATCTGGTCGTTGGTCGAACGCCACATGGTC
>JBIINB010000171.1:0-8445 GCA_044337705.1 Pirellulaceae bacterium
ATCTGCCTTCGGGCAACGCGGTCTGGCTGACTCAACTGCAGCGCGGCAGAGTTTTTTTCCTGCTGCACGATCCCATCGATCCACACGAAACAACAAAAGGACAGCAGCGATGCGTCGCAATACTTCTTGCTCATTCTCTCGGTCTGGTTTCACCTTGGTCGAACTACTTGTGGTGATCGCAATCATTGGCATCCTGGTAGGGCTGCTGTTGCCAGCCGTTCAGGCGGCGCGCGAGGCGGCTCGCCGGATGCAGTGCAGCAACAACCTGAAGCAGATTGGACTGGCGATCCTCAACTACGAATCGACCTACAAGCGATTTCCTCCCGGAAATCTAGTCGGTGCGACATTCACCGGTTTGAGCGTTCATGCAAGATTGTTGCCATTTCTGGAGCAGGCTAATCTTTACAACATGGTCGACTTGAATGCGGCCTACGATTCACCAACCAACAACAACGCCCGGATGCAGACGGTGGCGACTTTCCAGTGCCCATCGGATCCGACATCCAAGCTGCCGATTGCCTTGGGTGGCACCAACAACTACTTTGCCAATCAGGGGACAGGGATTCTCTTTGGTGCGCCTCCGACGGACCCTTCTGATCCCAACTATGGCCAGCCAGCCCAGAATGGTGTCTTCTTCAGGGACAGCAAGATCGGTACTCGCGATATCACCGACGGAATGTCGCAGACGGTATGTTTTTCAGAGAAGCTGAAGGGAGATGGCAGCAATGGAATAGCGACCCTTCGGACCGATATGTTTCGTCCAGGTACGTTTCCCAGCACTGCGGACCAGGCAGTTGCCGACTGCAATGCCTTCAATTTCCAAGACCTCTCTCGGCAGGGTATCTCCAACATCGGCGCTCCTTGGATCTGGGCCTATCATTCGACGACGCTGTATCAGCACGTCGCAGGCCCGAACACTCGATCCTGCATGTTTCCTCCCGGGCGGATCATGTCGACCGCATCTAGCCAGCATACCGGTGGCGTTCAGACGCTGCGGTGTGATGGTTCGGTGCAGTTTGTCGGCAATCCAATCGAACTGAGGATCTGGCGAGCCTATGGCACTCGAGCCGAAGCGGAAGTGATCAACGATACATCGGCTGAGTGAGCCGGGTTGTGACAGCGGCAGCAGTGCCTGCCGTTCTATCTGAATGCCTCCTTTCGTCTGCATGATGCGAGCAGACGAAGGGAGGCTGTATTGGCGTTCCTGGGAATGCGATATGCATCTCTTGGAACTCTGTCATTGGCATCGACGGCACGCATGACACGATCGCTCTGCGAGCAGCCGACAGTTCAACAAGCGTGATGCGGTCTCATCACGATCAGGGGTGGTGGACCCTGGGCGGAACAGCACTGCAATGACTTCATCTTGAGAATCTTGACTGCACTTGGACCAATTGGATCGATTCATGCACGCAGCAACTGTACTTGCAAAACGATTTCCATCCTTTGCCTCGCTGATCGCGATCGCTTTCCTGTGGATAGCCACGACGGGCCTGCCCGGATGCTCGCAGTCCTCCGGGGTGACAGGAGAGGCCGACTTGGCCTCCGGCCAGCGCTTGCTGGAAGGGGTGCTGCAAAAATGGAAGCAAGGGGAAAAAATCGCTTCGACCAATGAGGTCATCGTTGGTGACTACCAGTGGGAGGCGAATTGGCGCTTGGAGAAGTACACCATTGAGCCAGGGGTCTCTTATTCTTCCGAATCGATGCTTTTTCCGGTCAAGCTGCAGTTGGTTGATCCAAAGGGGAACAGCAGCGAAGAGGTGGCTCAATATGTTGTCGGCTTGTCACCGAAAGTGACGATCATTCGGCAGCAATAGGGGTTCGCCTCCAGCCTGTTGTCCGTGGCTTTCTACGTGGCATCGAAAACCGAGACATGCCGGATGTGCTCCGGTTGGAGAAATACTCATGAAGCGATGGTTGTTTGGGATGGTTAGCATCCTGGTTATGGCGGCAGGCGACTGGTCGATGGCTCAGGAGCGTCAGCCGAAGCCAATTCCTCTCGATCGAGCTCAGGCGAAGCGAGCCTTGGAGGCGCTAAAGGATCGCCAGCCTCGTCTGCCTTTGGCTCCGCCGACGGAAGAAGAAAAGCAGAGTTGGGGGGTGCAGGCGATCGTCACCAACGGCTTGGCCAGACGGCGTTATCTGCCCGAGTCCTGGTTTGCGGCCGATTTTGGGCAGGACCCAATGATGCTGCTGGAGTATCCACTGAAGACCAAATGTTTTTGGGTCGTTTCCCGCGCCAATAACTGCCAGTACTGTCTGGGGCATCAGGAGCACAAGTTGACGGCGATCGGTATGACGGATGCTCAGTTGGCGGGCTTGGATGCCGGAGGTCCTGGCGAGGACGCGCGAACTCGGGCCTGCCTTCAGGCGGCGCGGAAGATCACGTTGGAGCCTCAAATGTGGAGCGGTTCGGATCTGGAATTGCTGAGAGATCAGATGACAGACGAGCAGATCATTGAAATCGTCTATACCATCAGCATGTTCAATTCAGTCAATCGCTGGACCGATTCCCTGGGACTGCCACAGGATCGCGTTTTTCGTGGGGAGGCGCGTTCCTTTGTAACCGAGGACCTTTCGGAAGACCGCCTTCCATCCAAGATCATCCAGGGGTTGCCGCAGGACCGCGGCGCGCTTCCCTCCCGGGATTCGATTGCCAGTGGCAAGCTGGGATGGAAGATCCGCTTACCGGAGTCCCAGCGGGCAGGTCGCACCCTGGGCCGGAAGGTCCAAGGTGACTGGGAGCGGGCGATGAGTCTTTTTCCGGAAGTTGGAACGAAGCAGATTGTCAGTATCGAGTCGATTTTGGAAGGAGGCGACCTTTCTCCCGAATTGGTCGCGAGGATTGGTTGGATCTGTGCGCGTCACAATCGCGCCGATGCGATGGCCAGATTCTGGCTGGCCCGATGGAACACGCTGGGGCAGACGGAAGGGGAGTTGGACAAAGCGGAGGTGGCTAGATCGGACGACGCAGCGACCCGACAGGTAGAACTGTTTGCGAAGCGTCTGACGGTGCTGCCGCAGTCGATCGTCGATGAAGATATCGAAGCGTTGCGGGTACATTTCACCGATCGCCAGACCGCGCAGATCGTTTATTCCATCGGCGCCTGCAATCTGCTCGACCGATTCACTCGTTGCCTTGGATTGGAGATGCTGCCAGAAGCTTCCAGCAGTCCCTAGTTTCTTGGTTCTGATCAAAAGCTTCGCGCTCCGTACATCGCTAGCCAGCTTCTGCAGCTATCGAATACCTTGTCTCCATCGAACACCCATCGATTGCTCCTCTCAAAATCATCCATTCAGAGCCTTTTGAAGTGTTCTGACTAGGTGGTAGATATCTTCCTGGTTGTTGTAAAGGTGGCAGCTGACGCGGATCAGGTGTCGCCCCTGGAATTCGATAATAGGTACCTCGATACGTCCTAGTTGCCAGAGTTGTTGCTGCAGCCGTCGGTGGTCTCCGTCTGGAAGCCAAACGGCGGCCATCATCGAATACCACTGAGGCGCATCGGGGACCAGGGCGGAAGTTTTCAGTAGGTCGAGAAGCATCTGGCGGGCGAATTGCGCCAGAGAGTGATTGCGGTCGCGAACGGCAGCGGGGTCACGCTGCCGGAACCAATCGATGGCGGTCGGGATGGTCAGCAGTGGGCTGACGTCGCGAGTCCCAGTCCACAGATAGTGGTCGCTCCAATTCTCCACCTGCCGTGGCTTCAGGCGTCCCCAGGAGAGACAAAGCGGCTTGCCCAGGCAATCGTGCCACCGGGGGTTGGCGTAGAGGAAGCCACTGCCCAAAGGGGCGCTGAGCCATTTGTGGCAGCTTGCCAAGTAGAAATCGCAGTCCAGTTGCTGCAGGGAAAGAGGAACCTGCAAAGGTGCGTGAGGTCCGTCGATCGCTAGCGGCACTTCCAGGCTGGCGGCTTCCTTGGCCAGCCGTTCGACCGGCAGAGTGATCGCGGTAGGGGAAGTGATATGGCTGGCGATCCAAAGGGCGGTGTGCTGTGTGTGGGAGCGTCGATACGCATCGACCACCTGCATGGGGTCTTCCAGGGGGAGGTCAAAGTGAGCGTCGATGACTGCGGCACCCACTTCCTTGCATCGTCGCTCCCAGATGCTACGCACGACTCCATATTCGTGCGGATTGAGCAGCACTTGCTGGCCTGGCTTCAGAGGGAAACTGTAGGCAAGCTGGTTCATCGCCTGAGTCGCATTTTCGAAGAGGGCAAGGCAGCTGGATTCGCAGTCGATCCATCGGGCCAGCTGGTGCTGTGCATCGAACCAAGCAGGCTCCATCTGGCGAAGATAGAAGTCCATCGGCTGCTGGGAGCAGGCCAATTGCCAGGACCGCTGAGCCTCCCAGACTTCCCTGGTGGGCGGTCCGAAGGAACCGTGATTCAAGTAGGTCGTGTCATCGCGCAGCAACCACTGCGAACGATCGGAATCGGTGGTCGGAGAGTTCATGAATCGTTCTACGCGGCAGAATTCCTCATCGACCTGTATCGGTCGTCAGCTTGGCATGTTCCTGAAACGCTATTCTAATGACGACTTGATCGATGCGACGAATGGTCTTGTGAGGAAAAGCGATGGATTTGAATGCTCAGGCGGAATCGCTGTGCCGAAGTGCCCTGGCTGATCCGGACGAACTTAGGATCGCTGCCCACCGGACCTCCAGTGGGGCGACCGTGATCGATTTTGGTGTCGAGGTGGTCGGTGGTTTGGAGGCAGGAAGAATTCTGGCGGAGATCTGCACTGGGGGAGCTGCTGAGGTGACATTGTTGCCACCTCAAAGGGAGCTGGGGCCTTGGCCGATGGTGCAAGTTCGTTCGGACGAACCGGTGGCTGCCTTCATGGGAGCGCAGTATGCAGGCTGGCCAATTCAGCATGGAAAATATTACGCGATGGGATCTGGCCCGATGCGTCAACGACGCGGTGAGGAATCGGTTTTGGATCGCTGTGGTCTGGTCCAGGCGGGGGATCGCGCGGTGGGGGTGCTGGAATGCGATCGGCTCCCTGAGGACGCAATCTGTTTGGCGATCGCTGATGCGTGCAAAATTCCGGTCGACCGGCTGACGCTTTGTGTGGCACCGACTCGATCGATCGCCGGCTGCGTCCAGGTAGTGGCTCGAAGCGTCGAAACGTGCCTCCACAAAATGTTCGAACTGGGAATCGATCTCTCGATCGTTCGAAGCAGCATGGGGGTGGCGCCGCTGCCTCCCGTGCGAACCGACTTCGCCGAGGGGATCGGCGTCACCAATGACGCGATTCTCTATGGAGGGCAGGTCGCACTGTGGGTCGATGCCGAAGATGCGCACGTGCAGGGCCATGTCGAAGCGATTCCCAGTCGATCGTCTCGGGACTGGGGCAAGCCGTTCGCCGAGGTTTTTCGAGGTTACAAGTATGATTTTTATCAGGTCGACAAGGGGCTGTTTTCGCCAGCCGAGGTGATGATCAGCAACCTCCGCAGCGGGCGTTGCTGGCGGTCGGGAGAGCTGCGTCCCGATATGATCACCAAGTCGTTTTTGGGAACCTCGTGAGTGGTTGCACTGCGGACGATCGCGCTGCTCGGGAACCCCTATGGCTGGTACGCTCGCGACCTCGCGCGCGCTGCGAAGCTGCGCGGGATCGAGTTGCTTCCGGTCTCGTTCGAGCATCTGGAGACGTCGCTGAGCGATGCGCGATCGACGGGGCCGGTGCACCCTGCAGCATCCAGCCGAAGCACTCCCGATCTGGATCGCAAGATCCCCTTGGACCCCAGGGTGCCTGGATGTCCGGATCTTCTGCTGGTCCGCTCGATGCCGATGGGATCGCTGGAGCAGGTGATTTTTCGAGTCAATGCGCTCCATCAGATGTCCAGCCAAGGACTGCTGGTGGTCAATTCGCCCAGATCGCTGGAGATCGCCATCGACAAGTGGCTGACGCTGCGCTTGCTCCAGGAGAAAGGACTTCCGATCCCCGCCACCATCTGTTGTCAAACCCGTCGGCAGGCGATGGAGGGATGGGAGTTTCTGGGGAGGTGCTGCGTGGTCAAGCCGGTGTTCGGCAGTGAGGGGCGAGGGATTATCCGGGTGGAGGATCCCGATATCGCATGGCGCGTTTTCGGCTCGCTCGAGCAGACTCGCAGTCTGATCTACCTGCAACAGTTCCTGGAGTCCCCTGGGTACGATCTGCGACTTCTGGTGATCGATGGCCAGGTCCACTCGGTTCGGAGGATGGGGGTGGGTGGCGACTGGCGCAGCAACCTATCACGGGGCGGCACGGCCGAGCCCTGGGAGGCATCCCAGGGAGAGCGTCAATTGGCGATCGAAGCTGCGTCGGTAATTGGTGCTTCGCTGGCGGGGGTTGATCTATTGCCGACCGAGCAGGGGCCGGTGCTGCTGGAGATCAACGGAATTCCAGGGTGGAAGGGGACCGCTAAAGCCCTGTCGCGCGATCTGTCGCTGGAGGTGATCGATGCCCTGATCGCCATGCATGCCCGTCATTGCAGCCGATCGGTTGGCGAGGAATCCTCCTAACAGAGTCGATCGACGCGGAGCGGTCTTCGCTGTGTTTGGTCGTAATGATCGACGATGATTCGGTAGGCTTCGTCCAGATCATCGGTGAAATGTACGAATTGCCGATAATCCTCCGGCTTCAGCAGCGCCTGGAGAACTCGATCGACCGGAATGGTTTGTCGCCAGTACTGCGTGTTGAGAAAAACCATGGGACTGAAGGCACCGAAAGATCGGTAGTGGTTCTGCGCGCAGTCCTGAAATATCTCCTGGACAGTGCCAGCGCTCCCGGGGGCGAACAGAACCCCTTCGTGCGCGATCTCCAGAAGTCCCTCTTCCCGAAGCGAGTTTTGAAAGTACTTCGCCAGATGACTGGCGATGGGAGTCGATGGTTCATGGCCATAGTGCCAGGTGGGGATGGCCAGAGACACACCTTTGCAACCCAGCTCCTGTTGGATCTGGAAGGCAGGAGCAAGCCATCGGCCTTTGGCTTCCAGTGTGTCGGTATGGAAGTTTCCTTTTTCATCGATCAATGGATGATTGGTGTGTGGGAATTCCGCGAACTGTTCCAGCAGATGGAATGATTTCGTCAGCCAGTTGTCCGGCTCTCCCGAGGAAGAGGCTCCCAGATGAGCCGCTTCCATGGCGCCAGGACCGCCACCGGTTGCGACGACGAATCCCATTTGGGTGAAGCGACGGGAAAGTTCTGCGACGAAATGGTACATCGCGTCGTTGCGTGCCAGGCGATGGCCACCCATGATCGCCACGCAGGGGCGATCCTTCAGCAGGGAGTTGCGATGCAAAGTCAGAGAATGGTCGTGGAGGGCCTGCATCATGCTGGAAAAACTGCTGGAGGGGCGCCTCGGATCCCGCTCGATCTGGTAGTGACGGTAGATTTGCAGATCGAGCGTATCGGCGAGGGAGGTGGGGTGCTGAGGATCGAAGCCCTGATAGAGCTGACGGGGGTCGTAGAGTCCTTCGCGAAGTGGCTGATAAGGTATGTCGATTCCGGTCATCGCAAATGCCTTGCAGAAAAAATAGGGTAAAAGGATCCCAGTCGGCGTAGTCGTGTCTGATTCTAATAGTCCAGGCCACTTTTCGAAGGATAGAGCAGTCTTCAACAAACTCTGATCCATGCGACTTTCCTCGGTCGCCGGGATTTCGTAATGAATCTGCAAGATAGAATAGATTTATTAGCGGCTCCATCCAGCGCATGGCAGGATGGCTGGTATCAGACGGAATCAACGCGCGATCGACAACGAGTCCAAGTGATGCATGGTCCCTTTGATGATCCTTTAAGGCTAAATCCAATCGAACCGTTACCCAGGCCGGAACGGGCGGCCGAACGATCGATAGACGGTCCCTCTTCGTGCAGCCTATCCTCAGGCTGCTGCCCGGTCTGCGGTGGACCGCTGATAGAGATCCGTGCAAAAAAGCATTGCCAGCGGTGCCATGCGATCTGCGAGACCTGTTGTGAGGGAGGTCCGATGTGAACGGCGATGGCGGTCGCTGGACCGGCATTGCATCCCGTGACACAATGATTTGCCGTTTTTGAAACAAGAGCTGTCCGATCGATCTGGCGTATTTCTATCGGAAGGGTTGAGTATGCGTGTGGTGGTTCTGGAGGAAGAATCTGCGGTAGCGGATGCGGTAGCGGCTCATTTTGCGGCGATGATACGGCGCAAACCTAATGCTGTTCTTGGGTTGGCCACCGGTGGAACCCCCGTGGGGGTCTATCAGCGACTGATTGAACTGCATCGTCGCCATGGGCTCTCCTTTCGACAGATCAGCACCTTCAATCTCGATGAATACCTTGGGCTGGATGAGGATCACCCACAGAGCTATCGGCGGTTCATGAATGAGCAGCTGTTTGATCAGGTCGATATCGACAAGAGTTGCACGCGCGTGCCTCCGGGTCGCCCCGAGGATATTCGCACCGCCTGCCTACAGTATGAAGAGGAGATCC
>JBIINB010000172.1:0-8425 GCA_044337705.1 Pirellulaceae bacterium
CGACTCTTTCCCGAAGTCCCCTACATTCCTGATGCCTTATTGCGGATGTCACCTGCCTCGACCCTTTCGGGTAACGCAACACCGCCAACAGTCCGTCGCATCAATACGGATTGCTGATCGACTGCCTCAAGTCCGCATCATCGTCCTGCTGCGAGATCCCGTATCGAGGGCGATTTCGCATTACTTTCACTCGGTGCGTCTGGGAGTCGAGACTCTGCCGATCGAGGATGCTTTTGCTTCCGAGCCGTTTCGGCTAGCAGGTCCATCGGATCCGATGGCTAGACCGGATCAAGGTTCATTTTCCCACATGCACTTTAGCTACCTGGATCGCAGTCGATATGAAATACAATTGAATCGCTGGATGGCACTGTTCCCGAGATCGCAGTTCCTAATCCTTCGCAGCGAGGACATGTTTGACGATCCCGCTCATTGCTGGAACCAGATCCAATCATTTATCGAGGTTCCACCCATACACCTACCTGATGTGCCGATTCGAGCCAATGCTGGCAAGAACGAAAATTCAAGTATCCGAAGCGACTTTAGGCTGATGCTTCGCGACCAGCTGCAAGAAACTTACACTGCGATGGATAGGGAATATGGAATTTCGTGGACGAAGTAAGGTGAAAAAGATTTTTTAAATCATGATGACGGCAACTCCATTCAATAGATCTCCCAATAGTGTTGTTGTCGTCGGCATGCATCGCTCCGGCACGTCACTGACCGCGCGTTTGCTGGCGACCCTTGGTGTGAAGATGGGAACCAAGTTCATCGCTGCCGACCGGGCAAATAGCGAAGGATACTTTGAAGACAGAGATCTCGTGCGATTCCATCAAAAGGCCTTTCGGGAAACATTGCAGTCAAGTGCCGATGGACATGCGGATTGGGGATGGACCGAAGGTCGCTGTATTGAATCCCATGAAATGGCCAAGTGGTCGCGTAGTGCAAGTAGGCTCGTGTCGCGTCGGTGTGCATCGAAGCAAATATGGGGTTTTAAAGATCCCCGCACCACGATGGTGCTCGACTTTTGGGACCAATTGCTACCGAATCCAGTCTACGTCTGCGTGTATCGAAAGCCCACCTTGGTTGCAGACTCCATGCAGCGACTGCAGGCGGATGTCTTCTTGCGGTACCCGGACTACGCATGGTCCATTTGGAAGGTTTATAACAAGCGTCTCCTGGATTTTCAGCGTCGCCATCGCGACAGGTGCCTGCTCCTCAATATAGAATCCCTTGTTCAACACCTTGAGTCATTCCCATCGCTACTTCATAGCCGGCTTGGTATCCCAACTGCATCGGTCAACCTGAACGATCATTATCAGGCCAAGTTGATGGGTACGGAACATAGCGGTGCTTATGACGAGCGGGTATCGAGGGCCGTTTGGTCGGAATGTTTCCAGCTTTACGACGAACTCGAGTCCGAATCCCATCTTCCTTCTTGCCAAGCCACTATGCTCGCCTCGTTGCCACCGAGAACAGGTATCCCAGTGAATCCCCCGGCCGTACAACCTGCATTCACCGAGTACACGCTGAAAGATCTCTCCATCGTTATCCCGACCTACAATGATGCGGTGCTTCTGGTGGAGGCGATTACCAGCGTCGAGCGATTGACCCGCGGCAAGGCCGAGTTATTGATCTGCGATGATGGCTCGACAGACCCTGCGAGCCTGAAAGTGCTAGATCGGCTGAGAAAGGCTGGCTATCGTGTTCAGCAACAATCAAACCGTGGCTTATCGGCCACTCGGAATCGTCTGATATCCGAAGCTCGCGGTAAGTTGATTCTGCCCCTGGATGCCGACAACCGCCTTTGCCCCGACTTTATCGAAAGCGCAATCGCCGCATTCAACCAAGATCCTCAGCTTGGTGTCGTCTACGACGATCGACGCTTGTTTGGGCTTGTCGAGCGTGATTTGCGAGTTGCGGACTTCAATCTGCATCGAATAGCGTGGAGAAATTATATCGACGCGTGCGCTATGTTTCGACGTGAGCTATGGGAGGATGTCGGCGGGTACGACGAGACGCTTTGGGCATTGGAAGACTGGGAATTCTGGATCCATGCTGGCAAAAGAGGCTGGCGATTCCAGCACCTTCCGCGAATCGCGTTTGAATACCGAGTACGCCCAAACTCACTCTTGGCTCGAATCAACACAAGGTCTCACTACCGCCAATTGAATCGTCTTGTAGTGATCAAACATTTTGACTTGTATTCCTCCGTAGTCCCCAAGGTTGTGCGGAATCTCCTGGGTAACCATTTTGCCCAGGCAGATGACAGGTGCAGGCATGGGATCAGCAACTGGATGATATGGATGTCGATCGCATTTCTAGGAATACGATATTCGCTTATTCGTCTCCGCTCACCATGACGGACACTGTCGCATCGATCGCCTGCTCTGGGCTGGAAAGGATTCAAAAAAGCGAAGCATGACCGCACCTCGAGACTGCGCGGTTTGCTACGCTACGATGCGGTTCCATATCCCACCAGATCGCTCGTTCCCAACCACTTGGCATGGTGGCTTCGCATACTTCTTCTCTGTCGGCAACGCGCGACTGACGTCAATTGCAGTCGATCACCACGCACCATTTTCGGTTCACTGGGCATCCACATCCATTGGCTAATGCATGCTGCAACACACCGAATCAGGTATCGGGCTTTGCATTTGGCTCCTTTGAATTGCGATGCACGCCTAGCAATGAGCTTGGAAGCAAGTCTCTGCACCTGAAAATACTATATCCTAATCGATTCACTCTAGCTTCCAGCTTGCTGCTAACAGGCAATAGAATCCTGTTCATGAATCGCTTCCTGCTACTTTCCCATCTAGCAAAATACCTTTCGTTTCCATTGGAATTGACAATCTGATTTATCGAAACGGAATTCAGTCCGAGGAAGTCAAATACCTTATCGATTTCATCCTGGGGATTCACCACGAATTCCTCATAACGTAAGACATACACATGGCGCAGGTAATCTATGTCTCTCTGGAAAATTTTATATCCAAGTAAAGTATGTTCAATGAGAGATTTAATTGAGGTTTTGCTCCATTTTTGTGTCGCGTAGCTCACCGCTAATGGGTGGCGAAGTATGACGATAAATTTACTAGAAGGAAACAGTTTCTGAAGGAACCTCGTTCTAATCAAATTGGGAGGGCTCTTTTCGATATAGCGATCACATGCTTGGTCGTAGTGCTTTTCCCACTGATCCATAATCGACTCTGCTGACTGGCAATTCGCCAGTGCATGATTCTCATTCATGTAAGAATTCTTGATAACGTCCTAAATATTGCGCACATTTGAAAGCCAGCCTTGGCTTTGGTATGGAAGTAATTGCGATTTCCAACCAACCAAAACCAAGGACTGACGGAAATGAATTTACCAGAAGATCGGGTTAGGGAAGAGATTCGGGATGCGATAAAAATCGATGCTGACGCGGTGCGAGGGCATTTGAGCGAATTGGTGCGATCCACGGTGGAGGACACCTTGAACGAAATGCTCAATGCGGAGGCTGATGAACTTTGCAAAGCCAAGCGATACGAAAGATCCGCCGACCGCGTGGATACGCGGGCGGGATCCTACCGGCGTAAGTTAGTGACTCAGGCAGGCGAGGTCGAACTGAAAGTGCCTCGGCTTCGGAGCTTGCCCTTCGAGACGCAGATTATCGAGCGCTATCGCCGCCGTGAATCGAGCGTCGAAGAAGCCCTGGTGGAGATGTACCTGGCAGGAGTTTCGGTTCGCAGAGTCGAAGACGTCACCGAGGCATTATGGGGCACACGAGTCAGTTCCAGCACGGTCAGCGAACTGAACAAGAAGATCTACGAGCGAATCGAGCAGTGGCGGATGCGACCTCTCGAGGGAGAGCATCCCTATGTGATGCTGGATGGGATTTGGCTGAAACGAAGCTGGGGAGGCGAAGTCAAGAACGTCGCGGTGCTCGTTGCTGTGGGGGTTCGAAGCGACGGACACCGGGAAATCCTTGGAGTAGCCGAAGGAACCAAGGAGGATACGGAGAGTTGGCGGACGTTTCTTCGGTACCTGAAGGATCGAGGTCTTACGGGTGCGAGGCTGATCATCAGCGATAAATGCATTGGTTTGGTGGAGGCCTTGGGAGAGTTTTTCCCGGAGGCAGATTGGCAGCGCTGTGTTGTTCACTTTTACCGCAACGTCCTGAAGGATGTGCCAAAGTCGAAATCGAAAGAAGTAGCGGCGATGCTGAAGGCGATCCATGCCCAAGAGGACCGCGAGGCAGCGAGGGAAAAGGCAAAGCAGATCTCCGAGAAGCTAACGGCCATGCGTTTGACTAACTCGGCGAAGACGCTTCGCAGCGGCTTTGAGGAGACATTGAGCTACATGCATTACCCACGGGAGCATTGGACTCGGCTGCGTAGTAACAACATGCTTGAGAGGATCATGAAGGAGATCCGCCGTCGCACTCGTGTCGTGGGCGCTTTTCCCGACGGACATAGTGCCCTGATGCTGGTAGCGGCCAGGCTTCGTCATATCAGCGGAACGAAGTGGGGGACACGGCGATACCTCGACATGGATCGGATTCACGAGGCAAGGGAAGAGACCCAGGGAGAACATGCAGGCCAGGTGGATTGAGACGAGAAGTTGAGATGTAGGGGCCATGGCCCCTACATCTCAACAACCCAAAGCCATTGGCTGGAAATCCAATGTGCGCAACTTGACGGACACTACCGTAGCAGGAATGGTGAGCGACAAGGAGTCGGGACTAAAAAAGTGCCATTTGTTTCAGGACTGTTTTGGGTATTCAAAAACAGTCCTCGCACGCAAAAATATTCCTAACATCTTGCAGGCGCTAACGCTTCAGCTCCAACCGCTTGTGGTTCTTCAGTTCCACGAATCGTGCGGTCGCCTGACGAGCCCCTGCGGCATCGTCTCGTTGCAGTCTTGCCATCGCCAGCATCTGCCAGTGCTCCGGGATACGATCGTTCTGGGCAATCAGTTCTTCCGCCAGTGCGAGACTCAAATCGTATAAATTGCATGACTGGGATTCTTCGAGGCATTCAGCCAGCACCGAGTAGAGCCGGAAGGTGGGATGTTGATGTGTCGTTGGTGCCGTCTCTTCCAGAAAGTTGCGGGAACCGGCAGATGCGTTTTGCGATCGTTGAATGATCGTTGCAAGTGCGGTACGATAGAAGTCGGCGAAATTAATCTGCGGCAACTCGGAGCCCATCGATTCCAGAATCCCGATCGCTTCATCGGGTCTTTGGAGTTTCCACAGCGAGTAGCTTTGGATCATCTTGGCATTGAAATTCGGGCCAAATTTCTTCAATGCTCGTTCGCTGACGCGGATGGCTTCCTCGTAGCGTTCGGCATTGGCCAGCGCTTGAGCGAGTCGATTGAGCGGTACGAGGGCGGAAATGGATTCGGGATGACGGTCCCAAGCTTCGATGGCCTTCCTCTGTGGATCGGTAAATCGATCTCGGAGCTGATTTGCCATGCGATGGACGAGTTCTTCCGGATCCAGGGATGAAACCTTGCCGAGGGCAGCAAAGGAATGCTCTGCAGTTGCCGCATCCGGATCGGAGGTAGGATCGAGTGAGCCACTGTCATCGGGTTGATCGACAATATTGATGCGACGGACTGTTGGCGGTGTTGCGTTACCCGAAAGGGTCGAGGCAGGTGACATCCGCAATAAGGCATCAGGAATGTAGGGGACTTCGGGAAAGAGTCGCTCGGACGCAGTCGCCAGCTGATGGAAGTCGAGCACTCGGAGGCCTTGGCGAGCAGGGGAATCGAGGGCCAGAATTAACTTCCTTCCATTTTCCGTGAATTGAAGGTGCCGGGGTTTCATCGGCGTGACGTTGAATTCGAAGATCTCCTTCTTTTCCTCCAGCGAATAGAACAGCAGGTCGTGAGACTCTCTGTCGCCGCGAACCAGGATGGAATTGTTGGGTGAGAAAGCAGCTGCATCGCAGATCGCATCGGGCAGGTCGGCGATCTCCTGCCACTGCTGGGTCTCAAGAAGGGTGTTGGAGGGGGAAAGAAATAGCAGACGATCATCGGGGGAAAAAAAGGCGATTTCTTCGTCTCCGGGCGGACGGTAAGCGATCTGGCCGCTGTCTCGTTCGATCACCGAAGTGATCCGTTCGTTCTCATCACGCAAGGCTACCCATCGCCCGGTGCCGCTGGGATAGTAGAATTTTGTTTCCTCGATATCGATCGCATCGGCCTGCGTGGGATCTGCAGCAGGCCACCAGATCAGTTGGTTGTAGGAGGGTAGGGAGAACAGGAACCGCCCATCCCCCGATGCACGTGGGATTCGGAAAGGGAAGGGTAGGTCATCGACTTTTTGAAGCCGAAATTCCAGTTCATTTCTTTGTCCAATCCTCGCAACGTAGGTTTTTTGTTTCTCAAGCCCCAAATCGATCGCAAAGATCCGGGACTGGTCGTCGGAGGCAACCAAAATCGGAAATTCATTGGTGTCAGCCCTCTGGAGCAGAACATTGCTTTCGCTCAGGCCTATACCGTTCAATCGGCTATTGCGTGACATTGGCTTGGCCAGCAAAGTGGGAGCATTCTGTACCATCACTGGAGGATTGACATCCCACATCGGTCCGGAAAGATCCAGCACTTTGGAATGGCCCTCAGGTGAAAGCAATTCCAGGCGATGAAATTTCCCCTGCTGGAGTTGAATCGCCAGGGTCCGACTGTCCTGCGACCACCGAAGATGATGCCGCTGCCAAGCCCAGCCCCTCTGGATTCGGTCCAGCGTCGCGCAGTCGATCAACTCCACTTCGCCTCCCCAGTAACTAACCGCCAGCCATTTTCCGTCGGGGGAAAACGACGGCTCACCCCCTTCATGATTGGCCTCCAGTTGCCGAAGCAACCGGCCTGACGGCCATTCGACGATCTGGACGCCGGTATCGAAGGGGGTGATGCAAAAGAAATCACCTGAGGGGTGCCAGCTGAATCCAGATGTTTGAAGTGGGCAGGGATAGGACAGGGTATCGCCGGTGCTCAGGTCGCGAAAATGGATTTCATCATAGAAGTAGGAGACAACCGCGATGATCGGATCGCGGGGGTGTGGATAGATATCAACTTCGCGAAGCGGTCCGCTTGGTTCCAGCGAGATTTTTTCCTCGCCCGTGCCTGGGGCCAAACCGACGATGGAACCGTCGTAACGGACGCAGAATAGGATGTCTCCCTGGTGGCTCCAGGAACTGAAATACGTGGCGAGCTCCCTCTGGTGAAAGATCTGTTTGGGTGGCTGGGCTTCGATGTCCCAGCACTGGATTGCGAAACTGATCTTGCTTTTGTCCTCTGTCTTATTCAGGCCGATCGCAGCATATTTTCCGTCGGGGGAAATCGACACCTGTGTCACTGTCGACGACTTGGGGAAGGTGTGGATCAGCCGCCAGTCGGGCAGGGAATAGAGTTGGGTATTGCCGTTCCCGTCACTGACGACGATGCGCCGGTATTGCGGGTCGCAAGCGGTGAGTACCAACGGATCCGGAACAGGGGCATTGGTTTCGGGGGTTACCCTGAGATCTGGGATCGAAAGCACTTCGGTGATCACCCGCTGGATGTCGGTTCGCGGGGTGAGCCTGCGATTTGAATCCTTCATCTGTGAGAACGCCTCCTGCAGCATCGATTCGGCTTGACTGCGGCTGTCGTGACGTCCCAGAAGCGCTACCTGAGACGCCAGGCTGATTTTCTGATCGATGCTGGCGTTGGTGGCCTGAGCCAGTGCCAAGCGCGTCTGCAGTTCTTTCTGTCTCGAATCGATGGCATAGTAGGAGGTCAGCAGGGTGATTCCAACAAGGAAAGCGATGGCGGTGGCAAGGAGGAAGGCGAGCGATTGATTGTTCCGGATCCATCGTTCGCACTGATCGGCGATGCCGCCACTGCGAGCTAGAATGGGTTGGTCGTGGAGGAATCGCCTCAATTCATCGCGCAGCTCCACCGCCGTCTGATAGCGGCGCTTCAGAGAAAATGCGGTCGCTTTCTCAGAAATCGTGATCAGGTCCTTGGGGATCTGCGAGTCGATTTGAGTCAGCCGTACCCCTTCCTCGGCGATGATCGACTGGTAAAGGCTGGCAGGAGTTTGCGCGTTGTACTTGGGGAACAGGCCAAGAAGTTCGTGCAGCGTCACTCCCAGTCCATAGACATCTGACTGGGGTGTGTATTGGGCATGCAGGCCTTCGGGGCTCATATAACGCAGCGTGCCCCGAAGGTCATTGGTAGTATCGGGTTGATCGCTAGCCAGACTTTTGGCAAGGCCGAAGTCGCACAGCCAGATCCGGTTGGATGAATCGACCAGGAAGTTGGATGGTTTGATGTCGCGGTGCAGGATTCCATGGTGGTGCGCAGCAGCGACCGCATCGGCGGCATCGTGGATCCATTGGGCGATCTGGTACCAATGCGATTTGGGCCATGGTTGAAGACGGCTGAGCCGTCTTAGCCGCCACTC
>JBIINB010000093.1:0-17980 GCA_044337705.1 Pirellulaceae bacterium
GCGATGCCGGGAAAATCCCGGGGGTTTGGGGGCTGGCCCCCAAGACAGAAAACCAACACGACCTGAACGGGCAATTGTTCTCTAATTAACTGACCACAGCTGTCTCAAAGTCATTGACACATTCCGCTCGATTCAAGACCGTTGCTACTCGTACTCGAAAGGATCGCTGAAGACTGAACCGAGGCTCCGCTCTCGAATGCGCGTCGATTCACGATGCGCTGCTTGTCTGAAATGCAATGACTGATGATGCGAACCAACTTGGCCATTCTTTCGGGAAGAGAATCGTATCGATTTTGACTTGATTGATCCAACGAACCACTGGGGTATCGAATGGTTGAATCGAGTACGACTACGAGTACCGCGATGCTGAGTACGAGTACGATCCTAGCCACCAACTTGAAACCGAGAAACCTGACGAACCAAGCGATGAACTGAAGGGCTCGAAAAGCCGCGATTGGATGGCAGAATCTCTCGCTCGCAGTCGGTTATCGCCGCCGTTGTTTCCCTCGCCCCGCTCCCAGGGAGAATGGCTTTCACAACAAACCCAGTCTCTCCATCCGAAAGCAAGAAATCCTCTGACTACCTCACAGCAGCCGCTCCGCAAGCCCCCGCGCAGCGGCCTGTGGGTCATCCGCGCCATGCACAGCATGGCTGACCGCCACCCGATCGATGCCACATCCCCGAACCTGTTCGATCCCCTCCAGCGTGATCCCACCAATCGCGAAGACCGGGATCGTGATCCGCGAATGCACCGAGCGAAGAAGATTAAGTCCCGGGAAGTGGTCGAATGACTTGGTCCTCGATGGAAAGGTCGGTCCGCATCCGATGTAGTCGGCTCCACCCTCCTGCGCCGCAACTGCCTGCTCCAGCGAATGCGTCGAAATACCAACCCATAGCCGGCGACCTGCCAAAGACCTCGCTTCCTGCAGAGGCAGATCCTCCTGACCCAGATGCACCCCCGCCGCACCGCTCAAAAGAGCGACGGCGATCGAATCGTTGACGATCAGCGGCACACCGGTTGGACGTAGCGCCTCGACCGCTTTCTTCGCATAGCTCAGCAGCATCCCATCGTCCGCTTCCTTATCTCTCAGCTGCACCAGGTCGACTCCCGCCCGCGCCAAACCGATCAGCCGCTCTCCGAACCGATCCAGCGACTCCCACTGCTGCGTCCCCGGCTGGCGACAATCGATCAGCAGACATAGCCTACAGGCTGCCAATACACTGCGATCATCGGCCAGTCTCAGTTGCAGCTTGGCCGCGCTCTGATAGACGCTGTACCGCAGTTGCTCCACCTCCCCAGCCGCCTGCGGTTCCATCCCCTTGAGCGCCTCTTCCAGACTTCGCAGCCCCTGACTGGTCCGCTCGGCCGCCGCTGCCGCGATCGTGTCGATCGACTGCCTTTGCCGCTCACTGGGCAACGAGATCTCCGTCCCGACATCGCCCGCCGTGTCGCGCGCCGCCAGCCGCTCGGCCGTCGGGATCGACCGCAGCGCTGCGGTCAGCTGATGCCGCTGCCCCTTCAATTGCTCGGTCAGCTCCGCGTCATCCAGCACCATCCTGGCAAGATCCTCCAGCGTCCGCAGTCCCTCGGCCGCTCGATTGGCGCTGGCATCGACAATTCGCATCAACAGCAATCGCTGCTCCCCTGGACGCATCCGCTTGCCCCCCTGACCGCTCGTTTTCCAGCCTTTGACGACGGAGAACCCAACACGTTTCCAATCCGCATCAACCATTGGACTCGATTTAGCTCCCTTGGAAAGAGTGTGGGCAAAGGGACTGGCGTCGGTTAAAATCAGGTGATTCCGACTTCGTCGCGAATGTGCCCTCGTAGCTCAGTTGGATAGAGCGCGGCTTTCCTAAAGCTGAGGTCGCAGGTTCGAGCCCTGCCGGGGGTATTTTTTATCCGTTTTCAGGTGACACCATGAACCGACCGGAAAATCCTCAACATCCCGACCCACAGCGTAAGCAAGGGATGGTTTTCGGGTAAGCGACTAAGTCGCCTAACGAACGGACGGCTACACGAAAACTGGCTACGGTCACGAAACGGCTTGCATCGCGCAAGCACCAGCTCTGCCTCATTCTTCATTCGCCCCTTTCATCATCCTCGGGCTCGCGCGCCGCCAAACCTCACCCCTGGGAGGCACGGGAATGCCGATCGCCTTCGTTGTCGCACTTGCCACGATTCGATCGCCGCGACGATTCCACCGGATCGCGGTCTGCATCTGCCTCTTGGTCGTTGCCTTGAACGATCTCGTCTGCGCCCAGGATGGAGAGGGAATCGTCCGCTGGGATTTCGGCGCGGAGGAAACGACCAGCTACCGCACGGTGGGGGAGGTACTGCGAGACCAACCCGGACCCAGGCCACCCCGCTTCCCCGACCTCGATCCCAGCAATACGGCAATCCGGCTGGAGGGACGCGGAGCCCGACTGGAGATCGCCGATACCGGTCCCCAAAGCCCCTACGACTTCGCGCAAGGCGACTCGATCACGTTGGAAGCCTGGGTGCGACTCACCGACCTGGGCGATCACGAATACCACACAGTCATCGGCAAAGGCCGCACTTGGCAACCCGGCAAGCCGCGCGACAATCACAATTGGTCGATGCGCATCCGTCGTATCGATGGTAAGGGGCATCTCGATTTTCTCTTCGCCACCGACCCGGCTCAATCCGATCCCACCGGCCCCTGGCATCGATGGACCAGCGATGCCGTGTTGACTGCCGATCCCCAGTGGCACCACGTTGCGATCGCTTATCAATTCGGCCAACCGGAATCGATCCGCGGCTGGGTCGATGGCAAACCGGTCAAGGGCTCCTGGACGATGGGCGGACCCACCACACTGCCGCCAGTCGTTGATGACGATGCAGTCTGGATCGGCTCTTCCATGAATGGATCGGCCGGGAACAGTTTCATCGGACTGCTGGATGCCATCGCAATCCATCGCCGCATGCTAACCGATCAGGAAATCCAGGAACGATATCGCGTCGATAGCAAGGTTCCCCCCACCGTCGTCCGTATGCCTCACATCGATCAACTCTCCGAAGGAAAGATCACGCTGCAACTGATCGAAGGACTTGGTTCCCACAGCCGCTGGCCTGATGCCGATGAATCGCTGTCCGATCCGACCCTGACCACCGATCGACTTCCCGCCTTCTTTCTCTCGCGTATCCCCGACCGTTTCGACTCCTGGGGAATCCGCGATGCGTGGAAATCACCCGTTCTCGCTCGATTGGCGGCCGATGTACCGCTACCGCCAGGAGAATCGACGTGGCTGCTTCGCGCCCGTGGCCTCAGCCGCCTTTGGGTCGATGGCCAACTGGTCGCCCAGTGCGGCCCCCTGACCGGATCACCCAGCGGCGAAGAGCCGATCACGCCACTGCCCAAGGCGATTGCTCCAGGAGTTCGCATGCCCGGCTATCGCCAGCAGGAAGCGACGGGGAAGTTGGAACGATCGGAGGCGGGCTATGTTCGCGTCGTACTGGAGACCATCGTCGGTGGAAAATCGTTTCGCCCCGAGCCTGGGGAGATGCTGGTGGCGATGCGAACTGCAGGGAGCGATTCCTTCCAGTTGCTGACGCCATCGGAGGCCACCATTCCCCTGACCGACTCGGCGATCGAACCACTGCTGGCCAGCGAGCAGGCAGCCTGGGATTCCTATGACGATCACCAGCGACGCAATCTGTCTGCCAGCCAGGATTCCTACTGGCAGCAGCGTCATCAGGCGGCCCGCCAATGGCTCGCCGCGCGGCCATCTCCTATCGATCGCGACCAGGCCCAGTCGCAAGAGATCGATCGCAGGATCCAGCAACGCATCAATGCTCTGGCCAGCCAGCAGAAGGAAAGCCGATCGCCTCCGAACCCACTTGCCAGCTCGGCGATTGCCATCCTGCAGAGGCACTGTATCCGATGCCATGGGCCTCAGCAGGTCGGTGGGCTGGATCTTCAGCATCGCGAGGGTCTGCTGGCCGGTGGCGACAGTGGCGAACCGGCTATACATCAGGAGAAGCCATCGATCAGTCCCCTGCTGCAGCGGATCCAGCACACGGACCCCGCCATGCGGATGCCTCCCACTGGAGCCGGCTTGGGGGAGGCGGATCAAGAGGTGCTTGAGACCTGGATCGCGCAAGGTGCCCAGTGGCCAAGTGAAGTGGTCGCTCCGGAGCGACTGGTGGCGACTCCTTTGCTGGACGATGCCGCCTTCCTGCGACGCGCCACGCTGGATGCGATCGGTCTGCTGCCGACCGAAGAAGAGCTGCAGCATTTTCTCGCCGATCCTTCGTCCGACAAACGCTCCCTCGCGATCGATCGATTGCTGGCCGATCCTCGGCACGCCGATGTTTGGATTCCCTACTGGCAGGATGTGCTGGCCGAGAACCCGACACTGATCAACGCATCGCTCAACAGCACCGGTCCCTTTCGCTGGTTTTTGCAAGATGCGCTGCGCGACCGAAAGCCGATCGATCGCTGGGTGACCGAGCTGGTGATGATGCGCGGCAATGCGCATACAGGTGGAAGCGCGGGGTTTGGGCTGGCTGCCGAGAACGATGCTCCGATGGCCTCCAAGGTTCAGATCCTTGCCAGCGCTTTTTTAGCGATGCAGATGCAGTGCGCCCGGTGCCACGATGCACCATACCACCGCACCACGCAGCGCGACCTCTTTGGCCTGGCCGCCATGCTGGATCGCAAGACCAGTGGCGTGCCGGCAAGCAGTCGTGTCCCGGCGGCCTTCTTCGAGACGCCGGGTCGCCAGCCGCTGATCCGCGCGACGCTGCGCCCCGATGAAACCGTCGCGCCGCACTGGCCGCTGCACCAAGTGACAGGCCTCGACGACTCGCCTGCCATCGATCCACTCCTGAATGATCCTGCCGACTCGCGTGAGCGATTTGCATGGCTGCTGACCGCACCGGAAAATTCGCGGTTCGCGCAAGCGATCGTCAATCGCATCTGGCGTCGCTTGATCGGCGCGGGGCTGGTGGAACCTGCTGACGATTGGGAAGGGGCAACGCCCAGCCACCCCGAGCTGCTGCAATGGCTGGCCGACCAGCTGGTGGTCAGTGGGTATCAGGTGGAGGCGATCGAGCGGCTGGTGATGCAGTCGCAGGTCTACCAGAGGGCGGCGACAGATCTCCCTGTGTCGCTCGATCCTCTGCAACGCACCTTCCATGGGCCGCAGAAACGAAGGATGACTGCCGAACAACTGGTCGACTGCGTACATCAGGCGACTGGCAAATCGATCGACAGCGAGGAACTGACGTTTGATCCCGATGGCCGCCGGGCGGCGGACAATCGGCTATCGCTTGGCCTCCCCAAGCGCGCCTGGATGCTAGCCAGTTTGAACAACGAGCGAGATCGGCCCAGCCTGGATCTGCCGCGCGCGGGGTTGGTGGTGGAGGTGCTGCAGGCCTTCGGTTGGGAAGGAGCTAGGCAGATGCCGCGAACCGATCGACCACGCGATCCCGACCCGCTGCAGCCTGGTATCCTCGCACATGGTCATCTGGTGCAGCATCTGACCCGCGCGACCGAGGACAGCCAACTGGCTCAGATGGCGATCGATGCGACGTCCCCCAAAGCGCTGGTCGAACAGCTTTTTCAGCGCTGCCTGAGTCGATTGCCTACCTCCGACGAAGCTGCACCGCTGGTCGTAGCGCTGGAGGTGGGGTTTGATGAGCGGACGCTAGCGGAGGATTTGGTTCAGCCGACTCCCATCGATGAGCCGTTGACGCGGGTAACTTGGTCGAACCATCTGGTCCCTCAGGCGACCACAATTCAGCTGGAGATGCAGCGTCGCGCCCGGCGTGGTCCACACCCCGATCCAAGGCTCGACCCCGGCTGGCGGGAACGCTACGAAGATGTCGTGTGGAGCCTGATCAATGCCTCGGAGTTCGTTTGGATTCCTTGATATCCAGGAAAGAAGAGCGTGCGGGATGCGATCGAAGATGCCAGATCGTCGTGATTTTCTGCAGGGGGCCGCAGCGGCCGGTGTCTCGTTGGGACTTTCCGCCATAGGACGCACGGAAGAGAAAGCTTCGGGCTCTGCGGCTTCACTTGGGAAGGCCGAGCACCTGATCTCGATTTGGTTGGGTGGCGGCATGGGGCAGATCGATTCGTTCGATCCCAAACGGCGAGGCGACGCGAAGGCCAAGCAGCCTGGGGCCTACTACGATGCGATCGACACGGCGGTGGCGGGAGTGCAGGTCTGTCAGCATCTGCCGAAGATGGCCGGGGCGATGGAGCACGTGACGGCGATTCGCTCGGTGCATCACGATACGATCGATGAACATGCCGCAGCCACTAACCGCATGCATACCGGCCGTCCGATTGGAGGCACGCTTGTCTATCCTTCGTTGGGATCGTTGATCGCTCACCAGCGCGGCCCGGCCAGTGAAAGCGCGGCTGCCTATGTTGTGCTGGGGTATCCCAATCCGACGCGAGGACCAGGATTTCTCGGCAGTCGAGCTGGCTATCTTTACCTGACCGAAACGGGGCAGGGGCCCGCGGGGCTCAGTCGACCCGATGGTATTTCACTCGACCGGCAGACTCGCCGCCAGCAGTTTCGCGAACAGCTCCAGATGGCCCGCCGTACCCAAGGCGCCCTGGCGGCAGAGGGATTGGAGCGGCAGTATGAGGAGGCGATTGAGCAGAGTGAGCGGCTGGCGGGGCCGGAGTTTCAGGAGGGGTTTCAGCTGGATCGCGAACCCGAGTCGCTTCGTGAGGCGTATGGCGGCGAATTCGGGCAGCGATGCCTCTTGGCGCGGCGGTTGATCGAGCGAGGGGTGCGGTTCCTGGAGGTATCTCACAATTTGAATTTTTTGAATGGTTCGGGTTGGGATGTCCACAATGAAGGGATCCAGCAGCAGCATCTTCTAATTGCCGAGTTGGATCGGGCGGTTGGCACCTTGATGGATGATTTGGCTGAAAAGAGGTTGCTTGACCGGACTTTGATTTCCATCACCACAGAATTTGGACGACCGCCCGAGTTTGATAGTGGAGGTGGTCGAGGCCATCAGGGATCGGCATTTACTTGTGTGCTGGCTGGTGGTGGTTTGAGCCACCAGGGGGCTTATGGACAGACGGACGAGCTATCCAAGAAGATTGTGTCCGATCCGGTGAGTGTTCCAGATCTTTTTGCAACGATGTTGGCAGCGATGCAGATCGACCCGACGGGATGGTTGCACGACGGGGATCGGCCAGTACCTATCACCGACGGTGGACGCTCGATTGGCAAGCTATTGGGCTAGTACCTTGAATCCCCGTGGCACGGGCGTCCCGCCCGTGTCTCTTCCAGAGTCTCAGCGGCTAGTTTTACCCGAGCCGCACCAGCGCCTATATCTTTTCTTCATAGCCGAGCCGCGCCAGCGGCCGGGTTCTTCTGCTCGCCATTGGTACTCTGCCGCGCGCCGAAAAGAACCTGCTGGCTGTCGCCGTAGCCGCTAGGGTGATTGGGTAGCACGCCCAGTTTGCAGCGCGCCCTTGTGGCACGGGCGTCCCGCCCGTGTCTCTTCCAGAGTCTCAGCGGCTAGTTTTACCCGAGCCGCACCAGCGCCTCTATCTTCTCTTCATAGCCGAGCCGCGCAAGCGGCCGGGTTCCTTAGCTCGCCATTGGTACTCTGCCGCGCCGATAAGAACCGGACGGCTAGCGCCGTTCCGCTTGCAATAACTCCAGGCCGAGAAGAACGACCCACAAAACACCGCTGGCGGGAACCGCCCCTCGCCCCACCCACTCCTGATAGCCAGCATTACTCTCATGGAATGGGTTTGAAGCCGCGAGTCGAATTGGGTATGGTTTCCGCGCGAATGGGGCATGGATGGTTGCCTTGGATGTTGGGGAGTCAGCCAGATGACGATGCGACGGCGCCGGATGCTAGGTCATACATTGGCGTGGGGATGTGGATGTTTGGCGGGCTGCCGAAGTGCGCCGTACACCGGGCGGTCGCAGCTGATGCTGATTCCCGAGTCGCAGGAGCTGGCGTTGGGGGAGGATGCGTACCAGGAGGTGCTGAGGACCGAGCCGCTATCGAAGAACGGGGCGTGGCAGACACTGGTGCAGCGGACTGGGGAGCGGATTGCGGCGGTATCTGGGCGGGCCGACTATCAGTGGAAGTTTCAGTTGCTGGCCAGCGAGCAGCAGAATGCCTTTTGCTTACCGGGTGGGAAGGTAGCGGTGTACGAAGGGATCATGCCGATTTGCCAGAACGAGGCGGGGTTAGCCGTGGTGATGAGTCACGAGGTGGCGCATGCCTTGGCGAGGCATGGTGGGGAGCGGATGAGTCAGCAGGCGGGAGTGCAGACGATGTCGGGGGTGTTGGGGTACGCCATGAAAGGGTATTCCCCTGTGACGCGTGATTTAGTGATGCGGGCGTATGGTGCGGGGACGGAGTATGGCTATGTATTGCCGCACAGCCGGAAGCATGAATTGGAGGCGGATCGGATCGGGATTCAGTTGATGGCTCAGGCTGGGTACGACCCGTCGGAAGCGCCGAGGTTTTGGGAGCGGTTTGGGGAGTCGAACACCGAGAAGCCGGCTGAATGGTTATCGACTCATCCATCGGATCAGCGGCGGGCGGAGGAGTTATCTGGATTACTTCCCGAGGCGGATCTCGCCTATCAATCGGCCCCGCAGCGCTGGGGCACCGGCGAATCGGTGTAGCGCAAGCTACAATTGCCCGCTCTTTTCAGCCGAGCCGCGCAAGCAGCCGGGTTTTTTGCTGCAATGTGTTGGACTTCCTGCGTTGTGCGAACCGGACATCTTGCGCAGTTCCGCTAGGGTGATTGGCTAGCACGCCCAACTTGTGGCGCACACCTTGTGGCACGGGCGTCCCGCCCGTGTGTCTTCCAGAGGCTCAGCGGCTAGGTGCACCCGCGCCGCTCTAACGGCCTGTATCTTTTCTTTTTAGCCGAGCCTCGCAAGCGGCCGGGTTCTTTTGTCTGCTGTTGGTAGCCTGCTACCCGCCGAAAAGAACCGGCCGGCTAGCGCCGTTGCCGCTAGGGTGATTGGCTAGCACGCCCAACTTGTGGCGCACACCTTGTGGCACGGGCGTCCCGCCCGTGTGTCTTCCAGAGTCTCAGCGCGGCCAGGTTCACCCGAGCCGCTCTAACGGCCTGTATCTTTTCTTTTTAGCCGAGCCTCGCAAGCGGCCTGGTTGTTTGCTGCAATGTGTTGGACTTCCTGCGTTGCGCGCACCGGACGGCTAGCGCCGTTCCGCTTCCATTACACAGGCCCGGAGGGCCGACACCATGGATGCCGGTGGCGCGAGCCACCGGATGGATAGGATGAAATATTACTTCCTTCCCAACCGGGGCCTTTCGGCCCCGGCAGAAGATATGCCGCTCCTCCGGGGCTGAACGATTGTGGAACTATGCGGCGATTCATCGTAGCGGCATCTGCAACGAGGTCAGAAGGTCGCTCGATTCAGTCGTCATTTATCTGGGCACCAGAGTTTTTCACCGTCACATCAGTTTTCGTCCACCACGGAAGAATCGAAGCGCTCAGTCAGATCCTAGCGATGTCGATTTGATTTTTTACGCAGGATCCCCCCCAGCGCAAGCAGGCCGGTGATCGCGATGCTACCTGGTTCTGGGACTGCGTTGTTGTCGATTGGACTGTAGCTATCCCGCATTTCCCAGTTCAGGATTTTATGCTCACCGTAGGATGACCCAGTACCGGAAGTGAAGCCGAAATACGCGGAATTACCGGTAAGCAAGGCAGGGATATCGACATTCATTGCCAACAGCGCTACGGTCGGCCGGAGTCCGGTTTGGTTCGCGCGAAGTTGGAGCTGAGTCCCGTTGTAATCGACCCAGACGCTCCACACATTTCCATCGTCGAATTGCGCCGTGACTGGAAGCGAAGGCGAAGTCGCTGGGTCATGTACCACGCTGCCGTTGCGAAGGAATCCGACATGGTTTTCATCGGGATCCGCATTTCCTGCGTTGTACCAGGTATCAAATTCCACGGCGACGCTTTTCACAATTCCGCTATATCCGATCCCAAGACCGAGTCCTCCCAATGCTGTGTTGCTAACGTTCTGCGCTACGAAGCAGATGCCATCAGCACCTTTCACCCCTGGGAAACCACCACCGATACCGGTGGTCCGGAATTGAAAGTAGGTACTAAAGCCGGTGGCATTGAGTTGGTTGGAGAGGAACGCCGATCCGCGTCGATTAGTCAAGGAGTTAGTCAACTGAAGGACGGTTCCATCGGAGAGTGTCGATACGGTAGTGGTGCTGCCATTGAGCGTCAGGCCGGTGGTGCTGGCGAAATCATTAAACACGATGATCGTCGCACGTAGCGGGGATGAAATTACCGACACAATTGCGAAGGCAAAAGCTAGTGGTATGAATACCTGTCTGATTCCCATAGTCCTGATCCTCCATGATCCAGTTGAGAAGAAAAATGCGAACGCACTTCGGAGAGCGATTGCAAGCATTCCCCACATAACCTTTTAGAGTGACATGGAGAGCTATTTCGAGGCACTTCTTAGAGACTGGCTCGTTGATTCCATCAACTAAACAGCCTTGTATGGTTTTGTCGTATTCCGGGGAATAGCGATTTTTTAAATGCTGAAGGCAGGATCCTAGAGACAATCCCCAACCGGGGATTTTCGTCCCCGGCAAGGATTATGCCGCCCCTGCGGGGCAAGAAGCCAACTTGTCTCAGTCGGCACGCACCAGCGGCCCCTATCTTCTCTTCTTAGCCGAGCCGCCCAAGCGGCCGGGTTTTTTGCTGCAATGTGTTGGACTTCCTGCGTTGCGCGCACCGGCCGGCTAGCGCTGTTCCCGCTAGGGTGATTGGACAGCACGCCCAACTTGTGGCGCGCACCTTGTGGCACGGGCGTCCCGCCCGTGTGTCTTCTAGAGTCTCAGCGGCTAGGTTCACCCAAGCCGCATTAGCCGCCCGTATCTTTTTCTTCTCTTCATAGCCGAGCCGCGCAAGCGGCCGGGTTCTTCTGTTTGCTGCTGGTGCCCTGCCACGCGCCGCCAAGAACCGGCCGGCTTGCACCGTTGCCGCTAGGGTGATTGGCTAGCACGCCCAGTGAGCGGCGCGCACCTTGTGGCACGGGCGTCCCGCCCGTGTGTCTTCTAGAGTCTCAGCGGCTAGGTTCACCCGAGCCGCACCAGCGGCCTCGATCTTCTCTTCTTAATCGAGCCGCGCAAGCGGCCGGGTTCCTCTGTTTGTTGTTGGAACCAAGTCACACGCCGCCAAGAACCGGACGGCTTGCGCCGTTCCGCTTGCATGACCCCGGCCCGGAGGGCCGACACATTAGATGCCGGTGGCGCAAGCCACCGGATGACAACGACAAAATCACCCCCTCCTTCCCTGCCGCTCGCGAGTGGATCGTTCATCTTGAAAGGGGATGGTTCCTAAGAATGTCCCTTTTGAGATCTTTGGCCACACACTGGCCCCATGAGTCAACTCACGGGCTACCGGGCCTCGATCAGTCGATCGATTGCCGAATATGGCTCGGAAAACCTAATTCCCCGAGTCAAAATCCATTGGTCCTATCAGCGTCGGCCTCAGAAAAAGAGCCAAAAAAGAGTCCTGACACCTTTTCCCCTCCAATCTTCTTGCGAAATTCACGAATACGAAGTTCGCAAAGCCAGATGATGTGATACAATCTTGGGAGTGCGTTGGGTGTGTCGACGCCAAAGCATTGCAAATAAGGAATAAAGTCATGTCTATCGCAGGTGGTTGGACCGAGTACAGCACTGAAATCACAAGTGACGCAAGAAATGCGTTCGATGATGCACTGAAAGACCGTATGGGGGTCACCTACGAACCCTTAGCCGTTGCGGAGCAAACGGTCGCGGGTAAAAACTATCGCTTTTTCTGTAATGCGAAAACGGCCGTCCCTCACCCAATCAATTCGGCTGTGATCGTTTGTATTGAGAAGCCAATTGAAGGACCTGCAGTAGTAACTAAAATTCACGTCGTGATCGCGGATTGAACCATGCGAGGTCGAATAGCCTCTCTAGAAAGTAGTGGATTATTCGCGATTCCGACAGGCAGACTCGTAAGGGAAGTCGGAATCGCTACAAGCAGTTTTGAGTAAAAGATAGGTCCCATTCGTAAATTTTAAGGGACAACCGATCCGGCTTACGATGTTTCCGGTCGATTTATTCAGCCCGTTTCGAATTATTGTGTATGGAGAGCGAGTTCACGGAAGTAGAAGTAAATGGCCGTCTTGTAGGTCTCGCAGTTAAATTCGCCGCTTGATCGCCACGATCTTAATGTTGCCTGCCCGAGTCATGGCATTGATAATGCCGTGACCGCGTGGGGCTGGAACCAAACTTCCGCCGTCCACTTATCATCACGGCTCCCTCTTCATCTGATTCCATTTTTGCAAGGATGACGCAACAGTACTAGTCCCTTCGGAAATCCAAATTCTGACGTCGCC
This sequence comes from Pirellulaceae bacterium, assembly GCA_044337705.1. Classification (GTDB taxonomy): domain Bacteria; phylum Planctomycetota; class Planctomycetia; order Pirellulales; family Pirellulaceae; genus JBEISR01. The sequence continues at coordinate 12,395 of JBIINB010000093.1, forward strand.
CCTGTATTACCCCAATGGACTCCCATCAAAGCCAGGGAATGGTACGCCTCTCCCGTCTGAGCGATCTGTTCGCTGAGCCGATACATCGGGCTTGGACGAGCTACTTCCAGTGTGCACTGCAGGATCTCCAAGAATTGTTGCTGTGATGAACACCTATTCAGGGGAGTCCTGCCGTGTGTTTCAATCCCGATTGATTGAAGAAAACGAACATCTGAATTTTCTGCACTTCCCGCGCAGTGCAAGCAAAAGAACTCTCAACCTACATGTTGCGACAGTGGCTTAAGCTAGATCCATTCAGTCGAGAAACCTTTTCCTGCAACCTCCTCATGACTCCAGTTCGAAATCAACCGCAACCGGTGGCTGGGGCAATATTGCATCAACAAACTCGACGAACTTTGTCGGCGATTTATTGGCGTCCAAAAAATTAACCCGACACTTGTCCCACCAAAACTCACCAAATTTCTTATTACCCGCGAGCGTTGTTACGATGTAGTGCCTCCACATACCCCAAACCTCATCAGTGATAAGTTTGCTTTCGTAGAGGTACCATTCCTCAGATGAAATATTTAAATACCGCAGCATAAAGCGAACCTCGAAATCAGGATCCTTTCCCTCAGTACTTGTGTCGCTATCGCCTCTTCCAACGGGGGATGTTTTTTCATTCAGACGAAAAAAGGTCGGGAGATCGGCAGAAATATCTTCAAATCGACGCGTGTATTCAAGGAAGACTTTCAATTGCTGGTCATTCATAGTTACGATACTCCGACTAATTTTACAATTATACTACAAAAAATATTTTCCGGCCGCCGTTTGAAATAAATCGGACTGTTAGATAGTCGTCCTGTATAAATGAAATTAAAGTTTTGATCGCATTAACACTGAGTTACTGTTACGAATGAAGCCCTACAATTTGGCCGTTATGTCCACAACAGCTAACGTATTCCGCCACATCATCAGCCATCGAAGTCTGTAAGCTGAAACTTAGAATTATCGTCGCAGCCAAGCTAGGCCCCGCTTTGCTTCCAAAATCCATTGCCGGTGATCCGCCAGTTCTCTGGGGCTTGGATCTATTTCTATTTATTGAACTGAGTTTAGATGCTTGCCTTTCAACGACTTGTATCGACGTGCAAATATCAGCGATTTCTAATAGATATTCATCTCCGCCCCAAATGTCCTGTACGATGGCTCCAGATTCGGAAAGACGGGATGTTCGGAATATTTCGTCAAAGCGTCCCTGAATCCACGCAACTGCGCCGCCGCGAGAATGATAAGGACCAATGTGTGATCGCTGATCACACAATCTAATTCTATCAAGCAGTGCAGCAAACATTTGGAGATCGTTTTTCAATTCCATTAAGTTATCTTCATCTGCTTCAGATAACAGTGCCTCAGCGGATGCGTATTTAGAGCGGCTAAAGTTTTTTATCAGGTTTAGGTAGTGTGCTTTCGCATTCTCCAGACCAGTGCTCAGATCAAAGACATTGCATGATAAGATGCGGTGATTCCGTTTGTAGTAGGAAACCGCATTAGTGTAAAGCCTTGAGTTCGTGGGAAATAACCTATGCAATTCCTCTTTTTCACGACAGAAAATAAAAATGAATGGTTCGCAAGATTGAGGATCTTCTTGAGTTCTAATCTTATGAAGCTTGTGTAATGCACTGATGAAACGCAATATATTCACGTCCTGTTTCAGGTGATCTGATTCCTCGCCACCGAGCATCTCACGAGGAAGCTGGTAGTCACTTACGAATAGCATTCGCTTGGCGCCCTGTTCGGTCCAAATCGATGTGGCTTGGTGCGTAAATGACCTTGCGGTCAATCCAAAAAGTTTAATAGCATCGGAGACTGAGTCTCGTGCAACAGAAGATATGTGGTCATCGGTCGTCGTCTCTGTATTCAGGGCGAGGTATAAATGTCGGGAGAGGCAATCAACAACCCTGGCTTTGCGTTCGGCGGATTTAGCAGATTTAGGCTCATCAGAATGATAAAGTTTCAGTGCTGCTAAGATCTTTTTGTGATCTTGCACAATCGCCATTCGTTCTTCGGGCGTGCTGAGGCGGCTGCGGGTTCTGTTAAAAGCGCTGTCGTGGAGTATCTGTACGAACCTTTCCAAGTTCATTGGATTGAATTGGCCGTGGCTGTAATTCGCTACCAGCCTAGGTATCACTTCGTGGAACCCCAGATCTTCAATGATAAACAGATCATCCTTAGTCGGCGCATGATCGACCATTTTAGCAATTTGGGTCTCCATGTCGGTAATTGCCTTGTTGATCAGTGTTCCGTCGGAGATCCGCAAGAAAACTGCGAGGTACTGCAACTCAGCTAACGCACGCGAAATCATTGAGTGTTGATTGGATACGAGCGATTTTTTTGCATCGGGTGCATGGCCGGGCTGGTGCGTTTGGCAACCCATCTCTTTCAGTTTGGCTGCCAATAACATGCGGTGTTCCCGCTCGATCAGATGGCGGCTCGTAATCAAAGGCCATTTTTCAAAGATAGAATCTATTTTACATTCCTTGTTTCTATCTTTCGATATTTCTGGAACTGGATCTTCTGATTTCAGAAGCTTGCGGCAATCGGGGTTGGCCGGGTTTGGTAAAGACACCTGGCAGCTTGCGTTCACGATATCATTTACGATGTGGAAGAAGTTGTTATGGTAGTCGAGTGGTTCGTCTGGAATGGGTATTACTTTGCTGAGAAGATCGGCGCAGGTTAAAGCCATATCCTTAATTTTCAGCATGCTGTCGCTGAGAGATGTGGCAGGTGTTGATGCGGCAAGCGAACCCAGGGTGCTCCCGATCTTGATTAATTGCAGCTCGCGGGTTGTGAGGTCTCTGATATGCTCGTCGACAATCGGCTCCCTGGGAGATTGGCGCGCCTTGGGGTGGTTATAAAGTGATTCAATATGGCCCACCCTGTAACCGATGTCTGCCAGCCAATTGATTACTTTATTGTAGGGAATGTTGCGTGACAGGTTCGATTTGCCAGTCCCCATGGCAGAAGCACATTCCGTTTTAGTGGGAAAGTGCCCTGTTAAAAGATGGGTGAGGTAGTCTCGGAGGCAGCTTACGTTGTTGGCGCGAGCGATAAGATCTTGATAAACAATACCTACTTTGGTCCTTTTGGTTTCGGCTATATTGCGATCGGTCCGGAGTTGTTGCCGGAGTATTTCGTCTAGGGTGGCTGGAAGGCTTTTCGGGGTGCTATTGAGCGTCTCTGGGGTTGTGAGTGTATCCTGGTACGAAGCTACCAAAGCAGCGATGATGGCAGTGTGCAGTGGTGGCTCCTGGGTGATGTCGAATGGCTCAGCAAAAAGCGGGTAGTAAACTGCCATGAAAGTGGTTTCTTCCATCGGAAAGGGGCGTTTTCTGGGTCGGTTGCAAAAACTGCAACCTTGATTTGTATTCGGCCTGGGCCATTAGGTCAATTGAGGGTCGATTGGGAAATTGGGGAATTTGCGGAATTCGCTTTGGTGGTAGGCTAGCTACAGTTCCCCTAAAAGGGTGCTCCAGGATTGTGCAGCTAGTTCTTGGTTTGGTTGTGGGCAGAGGGGTGGCTGAACGGTGTTTCGTCCGGGCACACATTCGATTTCCATCGGTTGCCCGGATGTTGTACTGGAGAGCAGGTGCAGTTGCACTGATTGATTGATGTTGATCAGTGAGTTTTGGCGTTCGTTTTGATTGTTGAATGGAAATGCGATGTCCCAAACCCAGCGACCTTCAGCAACGGCGAGTATGCCACCCGGCAACCAAGTGCCGCCAATGCCTTTGTGTGTGTTGGCAGGATCAGCAAGATGATCGTGGTACGCCTGGGCCCTGTTGATTAGAGGTGGGGTATGGCTTGCGTAGGGAACGACGCAGTCGGTTGCTATTCGCCCTGACGAAATCTCGCTAGCAAAACAGCGACCGGAGATGATTGATTCGATGATTGCGCTCGCAGTAATGTTATCTGCAAGGGCGTAAATGCGCATCGCGACTCTGCTATGTTTTGGATCTGAGATTTTTAGGTTAAGAATATGAAGTGTTGCGTGTGATTCGCTAATTTCGAAGATGGCGATCGTCTCTTGGCTTAACGAATTTTGTAGTTTTCGTACGGTGTTGAAAAAATTCAATGCGTCAGAGTTCACCTTTGAGGGATCTAGGCGTACTGCCATGCTAATGTCAAATGGTGGGTACAAGGCGTCTGAAATGGCAAAGTTTGGATAGCCGTTAAAGCGGAAGTTTTGCATTGCCTTTGGAAGTAGATTATGTGCGTTTGCGATACTCTTATGGGTGATGCGTAATGTTCTCCCTACCACAGGAGTTACATGTGATGCAATGTTTTTAGCTTTTTGGCTGAAATAGTTGAATTCATCCCAGTAGCCTGTAACGAGCGATTCTATTGGTTGGTGTTCCCCAGGAAGGCAGAAATTTTGGCAAAATATGGTAGCCACCGAAATCCATCTAGGGTCCTTTGGTTGGCCTGTGGGGGGAAGTACTGTCGCAAGATTTTGAAAGAATTGCGATTCATTTTCGCTTAATGAGTATTTGTTTTTGTCGTCGCTCCAGGCCGTGTCCCTTACTTGTGAAAAGTCGGAAAGCAAATCAAGAATTGGTCTTGACGCATTGGTTTTATTAACACCGTTCCGCTCAAAAGGCTGGGTTGGCGTTATTAGGAAATAGTAATCGTGGCCTGTTTGTAAGGCGCAGGGGTTATTTTCGGACAGCTCAAGGTTTTGATCGCCGTTGCAGTATATTGATTCCATCGTGATTCCTTATTTATCGTATCGAGTTACACCCTAAATACCTTCATTACCTCGTCGCCGAGGTGGTTGATGACTTTGATGGCGATGCGGCGGTGAAGGGGGGCGGGGAAGGGGCGGGATCGCGTGCGGTGAAGACTGGACCAGGCGTCTGTGTCAATCTCGGTCTTCAGCGTCGTCTTCAAGGCGCTGTATGGATCGTTCTGGCCTAAAAAGTAGGCGTGGCGAACGAAAAAACTCTCGCCGTTGTAGTCGGTGTCCAAAAACCAACAGGCAATCCCCTCCGGCCCGTCACTCCTCACTTCGCCGGTCGATGGCTGGAATATGTCGATACCAAGTATCTCTACTATGTAATTTCCGTCGGCCTGACTTTCAAGACGTATGTCGGGCTCGCCAAAAACAACAAACAAATTTCCCTTGCCGGTGTTCTTCAAGTCCTCGGCCATGTGAAGGTCGGCGTTCATCCTGGCCTTGAGAATCGGCATCTTGCCGACATTCGATAGCTCGGTGGTCCGCGCTTCATAATGAAAGGCACAGGAAATCAGGACGTCAAACTTGGCTTCCGCTGCCTCGTTCGCGGCGTCGACCAGGTCGGCTCGCTGCACGGTTCCGAACTCGGGGCCAATAAAAATCGCTGCGCGCCGCGGTAGGTCGCCCTCCTGATATCGCCCGTCGCCGCAGATTAGCTGGCCGGGCCACGGTTCGACGTGATCGAAGGTGATCCGCTGGTCCTTATGTGCCTGCTGCACCCCGGCGACTCGCAAGGCTTCCAAAATCATCTGCGGGAAGGTTTGGCGAGCCGCGTAGGGCTGCTGTCGCTCGCGGGCCGATTCGTCAAAGACCTT
>JBIINB010000273.1:0-7446 GCA_044337705.1 Pirellulaceae bacterium
CCTTTCCGTCCTCATCCAGCGATAGCATGCGATGCGGTGAAAGGCTTTCGACGGTAAATGGTCCGGCGACCCGCACTTTGCGTTTGTCTTCATAGGGTTTGTCGTAAAGGTATTCGTAGTCGGCCTTGGCGGCGATCGATCGGTCGATCTCCTTTTGCCGAGCGATGCGGGCGTCCCACCACTGGCGATGGAGCTCGGTGGCATTGGTCGACCATTTGGCGTCTGGCTCGCGTGGCACTTCCCACTCCTGCCATTTCGTCTTGAGGGTGGCGTTGAGCTGATCGAGGAGTGGCTGGAGCGTCTTTTGCCATTTGTCCCAGAGGACGTCGATCTCGGAATTGTTGGCGATCGATTTGAGGGTGATGTGCGGGACGCGCTGGTAGACAAAGCCCAGTCGCAAATTGCCGTAGGTGGGCTGGGACGACGGAGCCCGAGCCGATACCTCCGCCTCCTTCGCCTGCCCTTCCTTGGAGTCGGCCAGCAGGTAATAGGGATAGCGGGCTCCCATCAACCGCGCCCTGGCGAGCGCCAAGGCGACTCGGGAGGTATCGATCGTGATCCATCGCCTGCCCCACTGCTCGGCCACGTACGCCGTCGTCCCCGATCCGCAGGTGGGATCGAGCACCAGGTCGCCTGGGTCGGTGCTCATGAGGATGCAGCGTTCTATAATGCGTTCATTAGTCTGAACGACGTAAACAACATCTTTCGCTCCCATGACATCCGTCCATAAATTTGTCAATTCAGTGACTGGGTGGTCGAAAAGCATTCTTATGAAACGGGGAGTATTACCTTTCGTGTAGAGTCTTCCTGCTTGATGGATACGACGCATATTAGGCAGAGTAGTTGACCATTGCCTATTGGTTGGGAGTCGAAATGTTTTTCCATCAGCATCAAAAACTGGGTAAAGGCAGGATTGGACACCCGCATACATTGTGTGAACTGCGGTTGGCTGAAACTGCTTTGCAATCACGCCTTCTGGAATTTTGGACATTGGTATGGTAGTTCCATCTTCTAGGAAGGCGTAACTATATTGGCTATCGGTTCCGGAATCTTCTTTTCGGATGTATAGCGAACGGCGTTTTGCCGACTCTCTATTCTTTGTGTACCAGAGAATAAAATCGGCGACTCCGGTAAGTCCAGTTGAACCGAGGCCGCCCGTCTTCCTAACGGTAATGATTGCATCGAAATTCCCCTCCCCAAACACCTCATCGAGTACGGCTCGGACGCGATGGACATTTTCGTCGCCGATTTGGACGAAGATGGAGCCGCTATCGGTGAGAAGGTCGCGCGCGACGGTGAGTCGATCGCGGAGGTAGGTCAGGTAGCTGTGGATGCCATCTCGCCAGGTGTCGCGGAACGCTTTTACCTGCTCGGGTTCGCGTGTGATGTGTTCGGCTTTTCCATCCTTGACATCGCGACTGGTGGTGGACCACTGGAAGTTGCTGTTGAACTTGATGCCGTAGGGCGGATCGAAATAGATGCACTGCACCTTGCCTCTTAGCCGTTCGCGTTCGGCCAGGCTGGCCATCACCTGCAGCGAGTCGCCCAGGATCATTCGGTTGGTCCAGTTCTGATCGTGCTGGTAGAACTCCGTCTTATCCGCCTCCTTCGGGATGCCGTTGAAGTCATCGAAGAGATCGAGCTGACGGGGGGCTTGGTCGGGTTGGTCGCTGCGGCGGGTTTCCTGGATCAGATCGTCGATGAGCGCCTTGGGGTGGACTTTTTCCTGGATGTAGAGCGGCGGGGCGTGGACCACCAGATCGGACCAGTCCTGATTATCCTTTCCGCGCCAGACGAACTGGGGATCCAGATCGGTGTTGCGAGGGTAGCGCAGCGAGATCGGTTGCAGGTGATTGGCCTGGACCACCGCCTGCAGCTCGGCCGTCGGGATATTGCGCCGCTTGTCCGACTCATGCGTGAACGACTGGATCTCCAGCGGTTGCTTGTCGGCTTTGGAACGAGCGGATGGTTTTCGCTTGGGCATCGACGGATGGCTCACGGAATAGGAGAGAGTTCAGGACCCGGTAGCGAGGCTGGCGATTTTCTCTTGAAACACTTCGGCGATTTTCTGGTCGATCTGGCTTTCCATCAGGTAGGGATCATCCAGTTCCAGGAAGGCCCATCGCCCGAACGATTTCATATGATTGATCGCCGGGATCCAGTAGGTTTCGATCGCTTCCTTTTTGGCGACGGCATCTTCGCGGCGGTAGCCCTTGACCTCGATCACCAGGTTTAGCGGATTGTCGGGACCGCGGCCATCATCGAAGCGGACCAGGAAGTCGGGGCGGTACTTCCGCATTTCAGAGCCCAGGCGGTAGGGGACCTCGAAGCCCAGGCTATGGTTTTTGACGTAGGCGAGGGTTTGCGGGTGGTTTTCCACGACTCGGCATAGTTCCCCTTCCCAGGAGCTATCGAGGACCAGATAGTTCAGATGGCAGCGATCGGCGCGCGGGGCGTGTCGCAGCGGCTTGCTGGTAGTGAAGTGGACGTGGGCCGTCGAATCGGTGGGGTTGAAGGGATCGAGGATAGCCGTGATCGGCCGCTTGCCCAGTTCGTGTCGCGTGATTGCCGCCATGATCCGATTGCAGGCCATTTGCGCGATGCCATCGTAGAGCAGTTGTGCCGGGAAGGTGCCCCCCTTGCAGGAGAGGCATTCCTGGATCCAGCGTTGGGCGACCGCCTTCAGTTGCGGGAAGAGGTGATCGGGTGGGGATTGGTTCGGGGTGGCGTAGTTGCGGGTGACCAGACGCTTGGCCAGGTGGAAGGCGATGGTTGCCGGGCGTTGATGCTGGAGGTGGTCGAGCGTGAGGATTTCGGACTGACCGATGATTCCTGCGGAGTGGACGATACCGGGGCCGACCAGATCGGGAGTGAGAGTCAGGTGGGATTCTTCTGTGAAGATGGCCTGCAATTGTTCATCGGGTAGTTCCGTTCGGTAGCCCAGGACGCGAGGGAACGAGATTTCCAGAGCGTCGCGATCGGGTCGGACGGCCCGGACCTGGTAGGTTTCGCGGACGGGAGCCGGTTTGGCGATGACCGGTTTGGCGGTGAAGTCGAACGGGATGCCGAAGACATCGGCGTATTCGACATCGAAGAGGTTTTCCTCATTGAGATCGTACGACTGGCGGCGGAGTGCGCGACCAATGACCTGCTCGCACAGAAGCTGGGTGCCGAAGGCGCGGACGCCCAGGATGTGGGTGACCGTGTTGGCGTCCCATCCTTCGGTGAGCATGGAGACCGATACGACGCAGCGGATCTGTCCGCCCAGTTGACCTTCCTTGCCGACCGTATTCATCACCTCCCGCAGCAGTTGCTGGTCCGAGATGGAATCGCCGGCGCGGGGGTCGCCCGATCGCTGCATCAGATCGCGGCGGAAGCGTTCGATTTCATCGGCTGCGAATTGGCGGAAGTTTTTATCGAGCGAGTCCTCGCATTCCAGTTGTTCGCTGTCGATCAGCAGCGTGTTGGGTTTGGGGAGTGGGTTACCGTGATCGTCGAAGTTGCGGAAGAGCCGGAGTCGGCCCGGGATGTATTCCGACTGGTTGTTTTGGTTGGAGCGGTGGAAGCCCGAGACATAGTCGTAGACCAGTTTCGAGATGGCTGTATTTTGGCAGACGATGATGAAGCAGGGAGGGACGCGGATGCCGGCCTGTTCCCAGCGGCGGAAGGTTTTTTCGTAATGGCCGTAGAGGGCTTCCATGGCCGTCTGGAGGCGGGTGGGGAGTTGGAGCGGATCGAGCTGGGAATCGCCGCGGGCCGACTTGGGCATTTCGTCGCGGATGTTTTCCCAGAGGTTGCGGAAGATCGGCATTTCCGAGCCAGTGATATTTTCATCGATTGGGACGCGGGGTAGTTTCACGATGCCGCATTCGATGGCATCCATCAGCGAAAAGTCGCTGACCGTCCAGCCGAAGAGGGTGCCTTCCGGGTAGCCCGAGCCACGGAGGAAGAAGGGGGTGGCCGAGAGATCGTAGACTCGCTGGATTCCCAGTTTGCGCTGGACTGCTTCCAGGCCGTTGATCCAGAGACGGGCGTATTCATTATTGCGATCGGCTTGTTTGCGATCATCGCCTGAGAGGGGCGCGTCGTCGGCTTCGGCAGGTTTTTCGCGGTAGCAGTGGTGGGCTTCATCGTTCATCACCACGATCCGTTTGAGCCCCATCAGTTCGTTCATCACCCGCTGGACCATCTGGCCTTCGGATTCCAGGGTGTCGATGGGATTTTCGGTGCGACCTTCGAGGAGTTGGCGGCTGACTTTGGGGAGTTCCCAGAGTTCGCGTCGTTTGAGTGCCTGGAAGTTCGTGATGACGATTTTGGCTTTGTTGAGATCATCCAGGAGGTCGATCGGGACCAGAGAGCGATGTTTGTAGTAGTTTTCCGGATCGCTGGGTTGGAGGACGCGTAGTCGATCGCGGATGGTCAGACCTGGGGTGACGATCAGAAAGCCCTTAGAGAAGAGTTTGCTGCTAGGGTGTCGGATGGCGTTGATTGTCTGCCAGGCGATGAGCATGGCCATGACCGTCGTTTTCCCGGCTCCGGTGGCCAGTTTGAGGGCGACGCGATCGAGCAGCGGGTTGGCTTCGAGATTGGCGTTTTCGAGCGCCTTGAGGATGGTCTGACCAGTTTTGTTTTTGGGGGCGACTTCGGTGAGCCAGATGGCGGTTTGGACAGCTTCCAGTTGGCAGAAGAAGGGGCGTTGGTGCGGGAAGTCGAAGTTTCGCCAGTGGAGGAGGAGTCGTTGGGTTTCGGGGGTGACTTGCCATTCGGAGGGTTTGCCCAAGAGCCAGATGGCGACTTGTTTGCGCACGTCATTGATGAGCGACTGGAGGAAGCTTTGTTGGGAGTTGGAGAGTCCTTGTCCTTCGTCGAGGACGAATTTGGTTTGTTTGGGACGGGCCTTGCGTGGTTTGGGGATGGGGGTGATGAATTCGGCGCGTCGGCGGGAGTCGACAATGCGCTGGGTAGGCTGACCTGCCTCGTCCAGTTCCCAATGTTTGCTGGGAGGCAGGTAGGGGTTATTGAGGATGGGGTGATCGAAGAACGGGTTGGACATTGGCGGAAACGTTGGGGCGGCGACTGGGGGAGACAAGAGAGCGGTTCGCGTATTGTAGCATTGGCTAAGGTCGGGGTGCGAATTGTTTCTGGATGTCTTGGGGGGCAGGGAGGAGGGGTAGGCGTGGAGTTGCCGCTCGGCCGACTGCCTTGTCTTTCTTCCCAGCTGAGCGGCACCAGCGGCCTGTACCCTTGTCTTCTCTTATTAGCCGAGCCTCGCAAGCGGCCGGGTTTTTTGCTGCAATATGTTGGACTTCCCGCGTTGCGCGCACCGGCCGGCTTGCGCCGTTGCCGCTAGGTTGTTTGGCTAGAACGCTCAATATGCAGCGCGCACCTTGTGGCACGGGCGTCCCGCCCGTGTGTCTTCTAGAGTCTCAGCGGCTAGGTTCACCCAAGCCGCATTAGCCGCCCGTATCTTTTCTTCTCTTCCTAGCCAAGCCGCGCAAGCGGCCGGGTTTTTTTGCTGCAATGTGTTGGACTTCCTGCGTTGCGCGCACCGGCCGGCTAGCGCCGTTCCGCTTGCATGAATGGCCCCAGGATGTTTGCGCCATAGATCATGTTGAGCAACGAAAAAACCGTGCGAATCTCAACGATATCGCACGGTTTATTGGTGGCAGCAAAAAATATCCCGGGCGGGGGTCGAACCCACAACCTTCGGCTTCGGAGGCCGACACTCTATCCAATTGAGCTACCGGGACTCAGGATGGTTGCCATCTCGCTCATTCTATACGCCTGGCGCTGGCTCCACAATGGAACGCTCGGGGAAGCGAATTGGCGAGCCGAACGTGGTTCGCTGTCTTCTGGTAGCCATCGCCAGATGGTGGATGGTTGAGTTGGACGTCTTGCGGAGGTTATCCACCGCGTGGCCGCGGTGGCTACGGGAAGAGGTGGCTAAGGGAAGAGGTGGCGTCCTTTCTTGGTAGCCACCATCGCCAGATGGTGGATGGTTGAGTTGGACGTCTTGCGGAGGTCTCCACCGCGTGGCCGCGGTGGCTACGTGAAGAGGTGGCTGCTACGTGAAGAGGTGGTGTCCTCTCTTGGTAGCCATCGCCAGATGGTGGATGGTTGAGTTGGACGTCTTGCGGAGGTCTCCACCGCGTGGCCGCGGCGGCTACGGGAAGAGGTGGCTACGTGAAGAGGTGGCGTCCTCTCTTGGTAGCCACCATCGCCAGATGGTGGATGGTTGAGTTGGACGTCTTGCGGAGGTCTCCACCGCGTGGCCGCGGTGGCTACGTGAAGAGGTGGCTACGTGAAGAGGTGGCGTCCTCTCTTGGTAGCCACCATCGCCAGATGGTGGATGGTTGAGTTGGACGTCTTGCGGAGGTCTCCACCGCGTGGCCGCGGTGGCTACGTGAAGAGGTGGCGGCTACGTGAAGAGGTGGTGTCCTCTCTTGGTAGCCATCGCCAGATGGTGGATGGTTGAGTTGGACGTCTTGCGGAGGTCTCCACCGCGTGGTCGCGGTGGCTACGTGAAGAGGTGGCGGCTACGTGAAGAGGTGGCGTCCTCTCTTGGTAGCCACGATCGCCAGATGGTGGATGGTTGAGTTGGACAGAGCTTACAGAAAGCTGAATCTCGTCACTTGACTTCATCTCTTCGCTCTTGAAAATGCCTCAACCATGAAAGCCGATCAACACCGCAAATTACCTCGACTCTCTGCCGATTTTTATCGAGGTCATGCCCACGTGCATTGGACGATGACGATCCACGAAAGAGCGACTGGATGGCTTATTCCTGAGTTTCACTACAAATTCCGTGAGATCCTGACTCATGCGACTTTTCGTTATTCGTTCGCATGCCCGATCTATTGTCTTATGCCCGACCACATGCATTTGCTATGGATTGGGATTCGTGGTCAGAGCGATCAATTGAAGGCAATGGAGTATTTTCGTAAACAAGTGGGGATCCCACTGAAGGAGAAAGGATGCGAATTCCAGCACCAATCCTACGACCATGTTCTAAGAAACGACGAAATGCTGGAATCGGCTGTTTGTGATCTCGTCGAATACATCGCTCGCAATCCCGAAAGGAAGGGCCTAGTTTGCATCGACGGCTATAAGAATTATCCATTTTCGAACTGTCTGGTTCCGGGCTATCCAGAACTTCAGCTTTGGCAGCCTGAGTTTTGGCAAAGGTTTTGGCGGAGTTATTTTTTCCTTCAAAAGAACGGTCTTTCCCGTTTGGCTAAAGAGCGTTCGGGGGAAGGGCTTTTGCCTGAGTCTTAAGGCAATTTCGATAGCTTTCCATTTTCTTCAGGTAGCCACGATCGCCAGATGGTGGATGGTTGAGTTGGACGTATTGCGGAGGTTATCCACCGCGTGGCCGCGGTGGCTACGTGAAGAGATGGCTACGTGAAGAGGTGGCGTCCTCTCTTGGTAGCCACCATCGCCAGATGG
>JBIINB010000066.1:0-25422 GCA_044337705.1 Pirellulaceae bacterium
CCACCCAAAGCGGTTCCACCATCGCTTCCGCCAAGTCGACTCGCTGGTTTTCCGTATAGAAACTACGAGCCCCCAGTTTCTCCACGCGAGTCGCTTCGTAGGCCTTGATCCACTGAGCGATCTGGACGAGATCCTCGCTTGTCAGGCCTTCGACCGGCACGCGGGTAGCAATCAACCCAGCCAGCTTGGCGGTATCCCCATGGGCATCATGCCGCAACTGCTCCATCCGATGAGCCAGCTGCCGTGATTCCTTCGCCAGACCTGGATTTCTACTGGCGATCCGCTTGGCGATCAGCGCGATGGTCTGCTGGAAGAACTTCTGATCGTGGAATCGGATCGCATCGGTTGGTCCCAAAGGTACCAGCGTATTGTGGATCATCGATGCGATCGGGAAGAGTCCATCTATTTCCAACAGTCGCTCGGATGTCGATGAGAACAGCGGCCCCGAGTGGCATTCGACGCAGCCACGATTGAGGAAGACGCGGAAGCCATGCTGGAAAACGGCGCTCCCGGTCCGGTGTTCCGGACGCGGAGAAGCATTCGGCTGAATGATCGCGCGATCCAGATAAATCGGTTCCAGTCTACCGCGTTCTTTTTCCCAGCGATCGAGAACGGGTCGGGGATTTCCCATCATCATCGCATCGAATGGGCTTTGATTGGAAACCAATTCCGACTGGTAGATCAGATTCGCCAGTCCCCAGTAGAGCGAAAAATTCGCTTCGAACATCGAACCCTTGGCGTACGGCGGCTTGCGGTCAGCATTGAGCAGCAGATCAACTCTCGCTTCCCGGCCGTCGGTTCCTGTCCCATCCCACCATTCGCGGCGAAATGCACGTCGAATCAGATCGCGGTACGTGGGGCGCTGATTGGGCGACGCATAGATGCCAAGGACTGGATCGGTGGGATCGATCTGTTGGTAGGCGAGAATCTTTTGGTCGAGCAGTTTCCTTGCCAGGTCAGCAAAGGTGCGGCCCTCGAATGACATCTCCACCTCATTGACCACCGGACCGACCGCCTGGGAGGCGAGCGAAGCTTTGAGGATCGCGATGCGGACCGGCTTGATGGTCCCGGTGCGATCCCTTCGGTAGATGATTTCGTCCTTGTCATGATCTCCGAAGATGCTGAATCCGTTGAAGGTCGATTCCGCTCGGCCATCGTGGAAAAGCCGATCGGAGAATCCCGAGTTGATCACGGTAGGGCTGTTGCGTGTGGTGATCTGGCGGAAGGGAGATTTATCGGGGTCGTGATCGCGGAAGAACATCAGCCATTCTTCCTTGGGAAGGAGCGACCTCTTGACGCGACTTCGCTCCGACTGCCAGACCCCTTGCGCCGTCGGGGGACCACTAAGTCGTTCGAACACGCGCCGCTCCACCCCCTGAGAACCGACGATCATCGAAAGCGCGGTTCGAGGTTTCGGTTTGGTCAGGCGCGTTGCCGAGACCACCGGATCGTACGGCTCCTGTTCCATGAAATGCTCAGGATGCAGCCGATACTTATCCCAGACAACATACGGAATCCGCTGGGTATGGCGGTCGCGAGGATCGGCGCCGGCTTGGAAATGGCATGAGGCGCAGGCAGTACCGACGAAGACTCCATCGCGCGACCTGCCGAAATCGCTTCCTGCCTGCATCTCCCAGAACATCGCCTTACCAAGCTGTTCGGCTACCTCAACATCGGCGATGAATTCCGCAAGATCGGGCCGGCGCAGCGTCTTTCGGATGACAGGGCGCCCCGAAGCATCCAACGCTTCCATCGATACCACGTAAGGGTTGATCAACTTGCGTGGATCCCAGTCGTCGATCACATCCTGGACACGAGCCAGCAGAGCTTGATCTTCATGGCCTACCAGATGGATTGCCGCTGGCTTGGGTTCCCGAACCGGCTCCTGCCCTCCCAGCGGTACCCGATCGGCTGTCACCAGCAACAGCAAGGACAGCGCGATCTCGAAATGACGGCGAAAGCATGCAGATGGCATCATCTTCGGGATCCTGTCTTGACTTAGCCTGAAATTCCATACCGTTCTTCAAACGACTCCCCAACGATTCGGCGAATCGTCGCCAACAACTGGCCATACCGCACGGCAGCCGGGAGATTGGCCCATCGATCGCTTCGATCGTTTCCAAAAAGAAGTGTGGCATCATGCTGCGACAAATCCTGATCGACGCGAGGGTCCAGATCGAAGAAGTCGAGCGATCTTCGGAGCCTATCCATCGCTTGGGGCTGCCCGGTCACGAAGTGCCAGGGGCAGAGGTCGTCGCGATGCTGTCCAGCCCCGAAATCTTCCGAATACCTTCGCATCACCGCAACGGTGTCCACCTGCGGCTCCAGCGTCATCGATACCAGAACGATTCGGGATCCAAAGAGCTCCGTCAGGTCTCGACGCAGTTTCATCAGCACCGTGCCAGTTGTGGGGCAGCTTCCGCGGCAGGTGGTGTACATGGTGTTGATCAACACCATTCGATCGGCGACCAGGTCATCCCGAAATCGGAACGACTTCCCAAACTGATTGACCACATCGATGTTTTCAAATCTGGCCGAGTATCTTCGTCTGGGGACCGACCGCTCCGTCGGGACGCCGACCGGAGCCTGCAGGAAATTCCAACGTGTCATTTTCCGGGGTTCCGAAGAGTTTGCGAAGGGCCAAGGGGATGGCTGAAGTTACTGGCGACCATCTACGGATTTCGCGGCTTTGGCCGCGGTCGAGAGGGAATCATCAGGTTGCCGACATCCTCGGCATGTTCCGGAGGCACCGGCAGCTGCTCGAAGGGAAGCTCCCCGGTTCGGTTGTTCAGCGTCACGTCATTGCCATGGGTACGGGCATTGGGAGCGATATCGGGATCGAGCAGATTGTTTGGGGGCAGCGCTTCAGCAACCGGCTCGAAATTGAACATCATCCGCATGTCTTCATGCTCGATATTGTGACAATGGAAAACGAATGGCCCTCGCCACGTGCGGAAACGCATCCGGATACGAGCGACTGAGTTGGGGCCCAGGGCAATGGTATCGTGCAGACCCGCCAGGTCATTTCCCTGAATCTGATTGGTGACGTCGACCAGATTGCCCAGGGGCAAACCTCCCGGCACCGTCTCGATGAGTCCGTCGGCCTCAAAGTCCTTTTCGTAGCGCACCAGCTGGTGGGCTTCCAGGTGGATATGGATCGGATGCCACCATCCCCCCCCTCCATTGCGAAGCACCCACTCTTCCGTAGTGTCGATCGTCGGGGTTGCGTTGTTGATGTTCGGATCGTAGAAGCGACCGTTGATCTGCCATGCCCCCTTGCCCCGTTCGAAGATGAACTCGCGAACCACGGTGACTTCACGGTCTAAGATACGCTTATGCGGTTGCAGCAAAGTCCCATGCTCGACGGTTGCATCGCGAGCCACGCGAGGTCCACGAACGATGATCTTCATCAATCCGATCGGTCGCTTGGATTCGGCAAGTCGAATCTGGCGATCCGGGAGGTTTACATCAAAGGGTAGGGGAAGAACGCGAGGATCGCCAGCATCGTCCAACTTTTGTTTTGGCCCCCGACCATCCGCCTGGGGCATCGTGTTGACGAGAATGAACTCTTCCTCCTCACCAGGCCCCAGATCTCGTCCCACCAACTGCTTGAAGTCGACGACGATGTCTCCGCGATTGGCCATCGTCAAAACCATGCTGGTGCGCGTCTGTGCTTCAGGCCATAGCCATGTATCCTTTCCGATCCGAAGAAAAGGCTGCGCCAGCTTCTCGTACCGCTCGGCCCGCCCACCAATGACAACCGGATCGTCCTCCCCGGTACCGGGGTCGTCGATCCCGTCTCGATGTAGCCGCCAGAAATCCGATGCCTTCAAAAGCCGCAGGCGCAGCACACGTGCGTTGGAACCATTGAGCAACCGAAAGCGGATTTTTCGGTTGGGCACCACCTGCTGGGGCCAGGGAATGCCATTGACGAACATGGTGTCACCCAGGTAGCCGTTGTGCCCATGGCTGTCGTAGGCGACCTGGCCCGTTGGAAGATCGACCACCTTGTCCTGGATTACCAGTGGGAAATCGTACGGATTGTAATAGGGCTCCTTGCCGCGACGGTAGAAACCAGGAAACTGCGGGTGCTCCAGAGTTGGGTCCTCAGATCGGCCCATCAAATCTGGATCCTGGCAGCTCTTCTCCCCCAGCCCTGGCAAGACGCCTTGGCGAATCAGATGCAGTTCGTTCTCGCTAAAACAAAGTGCAAACCCCGCCAGTCCCTTGACCACGTTGTGGGCGGTCAGGTCCATCGCGTGGTCGTGATACCACATCGTCGACTGAGCTTCCCCTTCGTCGGCGAAGTATCCGTCAGGCTGATCGGGCGCGGCGTCTGGATTGCGTCGCAGCGGGACGATGTTCGGATAGAAATAATCCCGTGACTTCCCCTGAAGCACATAGAAGGTGGGAAAGCCATCGCTGTGCGATGGGCTATGCCCTCCATGGAGGTGCACCGAGGTTTCTGAATCGATCTGGTTGGCAAAACGCACCACCGCCGGCTGCCCGATGCGCATGCGGAACGTAGGGCCGGGAACCATCCCGGAATAACCATAGAGCCTGGCTTCAAATGAGGCATCCGGCCGCAGCTTTTTGAATGTCTCCTGGATTGGAATCTTGTAGCACTTGATCGGGAAGTGTCCCCAATTACGGATGGCTTCCCCAGTTTTTCGGTCGCGAATCGTTCGGAAATGCGCCTGCTTGTCTTCCCACGCCTCCACCCCTCGCTTGGTCGGATCCAGCCCATAGGCCGCCCAGTGATTGGGAGTGATCCCCCATTCATCCGCCACGCCATGGAAGACTTCACCAACGGGGACCGGATCTTCCTTACCAAACACCCAGGGTTGCCGATCGATCTGTTCGAACGTGCCGACCGCCGTGGGCCTTGGCGTCAGAGGAACTTCGAGATTCAGAGTGAAGGCCCAGCCGGGGAGTTCGTACTGCTTCTTCTTATCGAAGGCAGCTTCGACAGGAGGTTCCGCCTGACTGGCCAAGCCAACTCCTGCCTCCAAAGCTGCGCTCATCGCTGGTGCAGCCGCTACTCCCTTAAGCCATTGTCGCCTTGGAATCGGTCGTTTTTTCATCATCAAGTCCCCTTAGACCTGATTTTATTTGATCTGCACCAAAGTGCAAAGCAAGAAAGCGACCAATGGCGTATTCATCGATGCCGGCACCGAATAGGGAGGGAAATTAGAGATTGGTCGACAAATCAAAACTGAAAATAGAGGAAAGGGCTATTCCCCCAACCGACGATCAGTGCCAAAACCGCGCCGAAAATGGCGCAGGCTGCCCAGGGAGGATAGACCCACCCTTTCTGCTCATCGTGCAACTCGACAGGGTTTCGGGCCACTGCAGCCAGATACCAGGCAATCACCAGCAGAACCAGAAGGATACCCTCCTTAGGGACCGAAGCACCGGCGGTCGGGAAGAGCAGTTGGCGATACCAGACCATCGCATGCTCCATATCCGGCGCGCGAAACAGCACCCATCCGAACATCACCACCAGCAAGGTAATCAACCGACCACCCCAGTACCCCAGGCCAACCTTAGCGAGTTCCATCTGTTTGAATAAGCACAGCCACAACCCGTGCCAAGCTCCCCACAGGACAAAGGTCCAGTTGGCCCCATGCCAGATCCCGCCGATCAGCATCGTGAGGAAAAGATTGACGTAGTTCCTGCGAATCCCCAGTCGATTGCCACCCAGTGGAATATAGAGATAGTCTCTCATGCAATTGGACAGGGAGATGTGCCAGCGCCGCCAAAAATCCCCGAGGCTTGCCGCCTTGTAGGGAGAGTTAAAGTTCTGAGGGATGTGCATACCAAAGAGCAATCCCAGACCGATGGCCATCGTGCTGTAACCGGAAAAATCGAAATAGAGCTGCATCGAATAACCAACTAGCAACTCCCAGCTGGCCAAGGTACTCATCGATCCGATCTCTTCGATGTGGGGATCGATCAGAAATGCGATCGAATCGGCGATGACCACTTTCTCGATCAGTCCGGTTAGAAAAAACGAGATACCCCGCGGGATCAACGAAACGCGATCCGATACAGCGATGTTCTCCAGATCCCTCTCCAGTTGACTGAAGCGAACGATGGGGCCAGCCACCAATTGCGAGAAGAGCGAAACATAGGCCGCGAACTCAAAAAAGTTACGCGTGGGCCGAACCACCCTCCGGTAGCAGTCGACGATGTAACTGATCGTATGAAAGGTATAGAACGAAATCCCGACAGGCAAAACAATGTCCAGATGAAGACCATGCGCTTTCGAGCCAAAAAGCCCCTGAATGCTGCCGGCAAGATCGAGCAGGAAGTTGGCGTACTTGAAGAAGCCAAGCAGCAGCAGATCGACGACGATCGGCACAATCAGACACAGTCGTCTTGGCCACCCCTCCTGCCAACGGAGAAACCCCAGCCCGGCCAGGTAGCTGACCAAGGTCGAAAAACCGATCAGCAGGCAGAATCGAGCATCCCACCAACCATAGAAAATGTAACCGGTGATGGTCAGCCACACATAGCGAGCGTTGGCCGTCTTCAGCATCCAGAACACCAGGTAGGTGATCGGGAGAAAAAAGAAAAGAAATTCGATGCTGTTGAAAATCATGAATTATTCACTGGAAAGATGAGAGGCCGGTTCCAGAGCGATCAACTGCGGGGCGATTCTCTGAGCCACAATCTGCGCGCCGCGATCGCTGAAATGAACAATATCTCGGAACAGTGCCTTGTCACCTGTCATCACCTCCCAGAGGTCCACAACCGGTACCGACCTGGAATCCGCAAGCGCTATCAACCGATCTCGAGCCAAAATGCAGAAATCCACCAGCGTCCGATCGGTCGCTCTTGGACGTATCACTCGAGCCGCCAAGAGGTCTCCCTGATCCTCGGAACGAATCTCCTGTGCGGCACTGATCGGTTGAGTGATCAGAATCAGTTGGCAGGAAGCCTCCCTGGTGCGATCCATCATCATAGTCAGGTGCTCCTGGTAGAGTTCCAATCGGTCCTCCGGCGGCCTTGGAAAGACCCAGGAGGGACCCTTGGCCGCGACCATCCTTGCGAGATTCCGTCGATCCCGCCGCTGGACTAACCAGGAGGGCAGACTGAACCGATTTCTGAGTCGTTCCACGATTCGCAATGAATCGACCAGACTGGGCGAAGGCTTTGGTTTGGGTGCAGCAGCAGGAGGTTTGAGCGATGGGATTTTAGGAGCGTGTTCCGCCAGATAAAACAGCGGCGATGGACACAAGACCAGGATGTCGGGCTGGTACTGAGCCAGATAGAGATCCCAATAATTGATCGCTTCGGCAAGAGGCATACCAACCACTGCCGCGTTAATCACCTGATACGATTCGGGGAGAAGCTTAGCTAGATTCTCAGGATACGATTTGCCAGGTGATTCATGAGTGCCGAATGTTTCTGATGCTCCCAGCAACATCACTCGAGTCTTCCCCGGCTCTTTCTCCCTGGGGAACGAGGAGCCGCGAAAACCATGCTCGTTCAACTTCCAATGCCGGAATCCGCTATCGGGTCGGCCTCTCCGAAACCCCACCTCCTGCACAACCAAAGACTCCATGGTGGGAGTCTCAAGGCAACCGGTGCCAAATCGCATCCAGTCGTCCAGGCGCGCGGTCGATTCGGCACAAACCAGGCAGATTCCCAGCAGCACCGAAGCATTTAGAATCCACCTCCAAAAGGGCCGCTTCGGCTCCCGGAATTCGGCCATGGGTGTGCCTGCTTTTTTCTCAACTAAAAATCAATCCGCCGGCTCGGCCCGCCAAGGGTCGACAACGCCGATCCTGCTATAGGGGCATGGTCCTATTAAGGCGGGCAAGAGGTTTTGAAGTGCGGTAACCGATGAGGCGTTCTTACCGACCCGCTAGGTCGATATTCTGATCTTCGATCTTGGTTTTTTCCAGAGCTTAGGGGATGGAAACCTGGTCGCCCTGGTGTTCGGGCCAACCTTCCCGAGGGATCCGCCCATCAGGCAAGGGCTGCCAGAGGTGGAACAGAGTGGAAAATCGCTCGATTGTTCATGACGGTCCTCCAGACTGGCCCCAAATAGCCCCACGCGGCCTTGGAGCTTCTCAAGGCGTAATCCTCTTCCTCCGGCATTTCTGCTTCGGAGTTTCCATCCGACATCTTCCAAGGGAACAGGGAGCAGCTGTCCTGGACCACGTCGCCTCACTTGCTGCCGATTCGCTGAAGGACCTTATCCAACGTCGGCTCCAGAGCGGCCGCACTGGCTCGCAGCCCCTGGATTTCCTTAGGCCAAAGGTCGATCTCGACTCGAGCCTGGGCGC
This sequence comes from Pirellulaceae bacterium, assembly GCA_044337705.1. Classification (GTDB taxonomy): domain Bacteria; phylum Planctomycetota; class Planctomycetia; order Pirellulales; family Pirellulaceae; genus JBEISR01. The sequence continues at coordinate 8,298 of JBIINB010000066.1, forward strand.
CGTTGCGGCCGACGATGGTTGGCACGGACAAAGCCACCTTGCGTATCCCGTAACACTGACCATCCTGCACGGTGCTGACAGGAAGGATTCGCTGCTGGTCAAGCGCCACGGCATGGATAACATCGCGAATCGCGATCCCTACAGCAAAACCAGCGCCACCCTTTTTGGCGATGCACTCGGCACCGCTGGTCTTGGTTCTCTGGAAGATCGCGCTAGCGGTCGAAGCATCCCAGCCCGGGTAGCGTTCTAGTGGCAGGCTACCCACCGTAGCGGACGACCAGATCGGCACCATGCTGTCGCCATGCTCTCCAAGAATCATCGCCTTGACCTGCGTGGGGGCTGCGCCCAAGTGGTCACTGATCAGCGAACAGAATCGGATGGTATCCAACTGTGTCCCCAGGCCCAATACCTGCGTAGCGGGAAGACCAAGCCGCAGTGCTGCCACCGAGGTCAGGACATCGACCGGGTTGGACACCACCAGGACGATGGCATCCTTGCGAGGTCCTGCAGCGCGTACCTGATCGAGGATCGAAACGAACAGATCGGTATTCCTATTGATCAGATCCAGCCGCGATTCATCCGGCTTGCGCCGCAGCCCAGCTGTGATGCAGATCAGATCGCTCTGCGGGATCAGATCGTAGCTACCCGAACGAATCCTCTGATCGGCGACACTGGGAGACCCGTGCATCAGGTCGAGCGCATGACCGGCCGCCAGGTCGGCGTTGACATCCAGCAGATGGATCTCTTTGACCACTCCACCACACTGCAGCGCATAGGCCGCACACGATCCCACCAACCCACCGCCACCGATGATACTGACCTTCATGGAGCTGCCCTCCTCCGAAACATTGATTTCTGAAATTGTGCTAGTGACCCGACGCTTCGCCGATGGCGAGGCTCACTTATTTGTTCTGCAGTTGCTTGATCACCTCCTCGGTGATCATCTGAATCAGTCGGTCCTGATCGACACTGGCGCCGCTGGCGGCGGCTTTGAGCACCGGTGCGGCAGCCATCACCGCCGTCTCCACCCGCTGTTCGGCACTTGCACCAACGGCTGGCGGCTGTTCCTTCGTAGAGATTGCCCCATTTTTTCCCATGGCTGGGGGAGCCGGAAACGCGCGTCGCTCGACGCCGGCATCCTTCCAACTGGCGCGGAAAATGTCGTTGGCGCAAATGTCACAGTTCTGGTATTCCGCCGTATTCCGCGGATCGCTGAACCCCCACTTGGCTTTCAGGTCCAAAAGCTCCCTTTCCTTCGTCTCATTGAAGTAACTGACGTTGCCAAGCTGTCGAGCCAGCATCAGGATGCGGCAGTAGGCATCGAGGATTTCCGTCCACCAATACGCCCGCTCGACATCCTCGCCGAAGCTGACTGTTCCATGGTTGGCCAGGATAATGACGTTGGTCTTCTGGACGAACGGAAGGATCGTGTCGGCGAACGCTTGGCCGCCCGGAGTCTCATACTTGGTGATCGGCACGTCACCTAGAAACACTTCCACTTCCGGCAACACGCACTGCGGGATCGGTTCGCGAGCCACCGCGAAGGCCGTGGCATGGGGTGGATGGCAATGCACCACACTCTTGATGTCCTGGCGCTGCCGATAGATTTCCAGGTGCAGCAGCGCCTCACTAGATCGCTTCTTGCGTCCTGCAATCTGTTTGCCGGTCATGTCGATGGTGGAGATGTCATCGGGCTTCAGAAAGCCTTTGCTGTGCATGGTGGGGGTACAGAGCACTTCGTTGTCGCTGATCCGCACCGTGATGTTTCCATCATTGGCGGCAGCGAAACCCTTATCGTAAATCCGCCTTCCGATGTCGCAGATGTCCTGCTTGATTTTGTGAGCCGAGATCATGTTGGCTGGGTTCCTGTCAAACAATAGTCAAATCTGAATTCACTGAGATTCCTTCGGCTCCCGCTCCCGCGCGGACAACCGACACTGGTTCATGAGGCTCCATCGCTTTCGATCGATCGCAGCACCCGCGGATCGATCGAGCATTGATCGAGCAGGGCGGCGCAGTAGGCATCGACCGGCTTGATTTCCGGTCGAAATGGCTGAGCCGCTTCAGCGCCATCGCTGACAGCCACAAGGGAGCCGATATCGGCACCCAGCGGATCCCACACAACGATCATGTCGGCACCCTCCGATGCCTTTCCGAGCAACTGGGACCCGTGTTCGACCGCAGTTCTCAGAGGCGCGCCCTGAAAGCTTGGGTGGGCGCGGCTGAGCGTCACGGTTCCGGTAATGCGGTAAACCTGCATCGACTGTCAGCTCCTTTTGCTCGATTGAGGGCCCAATCGATCCGCTGCCTTGCGAACCGCCAGCAGGGACTGGTGCGTCGTCCAACCGAATCCGTCGATCATCAGCAGATTGGCGGGAACTTCCTGGAGTACTCGATCGATCGACATCGGATCGCCGAGGACGGCAGGTCGCAACTGAACATCGCGAGCCGCCTGCCAGCAGAGAGCGTGTGGATGCGCGGGCCAGAGAATCGCAATCTTCTGATTGCCCTGAAGCAACTCGTAGCGAACTTCGCGGAGCATCGCGTCGTCACCCGGCTGGTCGGCCAGGCGCCTAGCCTGCCGTGGGCAGATGCGATCGGCGATCTGTCGCCACATCGAAGTCGATCCGGCCACCAGCACCGGCGGGTCACCAAACCCGTTCGATCGTTCCACCGCTGCACCGCGAATCGACTCGATCCGCTTGCTTCTCAGCCAGTCTCGGGCGGCGGGAGTCACCACGGCCCTGGGGCCGAATTGAATCTGAAGCTGACCTGCCCATTGCTGTTCCAACCATACCACCGAGACCACGCTCTGGTCGCAGACCAGAGCCGGTCTATCCTGCGAGCTGGGGGCGGTCGATCGATCGGTCGACAGGCTTTCGGGGGATTGCCCGCTGGCTGCTGCACTGCCCACGACCGACACAGGTCGATCGGCCAGGCGCAGTAGCACCTGGCGGACGACTTGTTCGATCAGTGCTGCATCCGAATGGTCCATGGGATTTGATCTTCTCTGGATTCGTTCAGTGGACAGGTGGATCAGTCATGCCGCTTTCCGGTGACATGACTTCGTCTTTCTAACTGTTCGCCTCAAATCGGATCGGCCAGCGCCAGAGTGCTCCAGCGGATCGGCGAATTCTCCACACCATACTGTTCGCGAATGGTCGCTCCATCGCTGGTGAGCACCACCCGCTCGCCGGGCCCAGCTCCCAGTTTGTCGACGGCGATCACCGGCAGACCATCGGGGCGCTGGCCGTCTGCCAATAACGGCTGCACGATCAGCAATTTCTGTCGCTCCAGCGACGGATGCTTTACCGTGCTTTGGGCATGTCCCAGGACCAGACCAACCTGCATCATCGGTCTCCTTGGAAGGAACGAATGCGACTTTCGCAGATCACGGATTTCTGCCCCCCAGGACCCAGAGGTCATCGATCAGCGAACAGCGCCGCTCCCGAGTGAAGGTCAGCGGGGAAGTAACCCCTTCTCCCGTCGGTCCGGCGATAGAGAACGACAGATAGCCTTCGCCTCCCAACCCCAGCGATGCCATGCAGGGGCCATTTTTCACAAAGAGTGTGGTGTCCATCTCGCGAGCCATCTTTGTCATGTTGCGGACGTTGCTGGAGTGGATGATGCTGGTGTGCCGGAAGCCATGCTCGTACTGTTTAGCAAGGCGTATGGCGTGATCGACGTCCGAGCAGCGGACGAATGGGACGAACGGCATCATCTGCTCGACCGAAACAAAGGGATGGCTTTCCAGAGTCTCCCCAAAGAGCAGTTCGGTTTTCGGACCGACTTGCCTTCCGGCGGCGGCAGCCAATTTCGCCGCATCCTGTCCCAGAAGTTCTTTGGTGGGTGCCCAGTGCTTGTGGTCCCCCTCACCCACCAGGGCGAGTGCCTTAGAGGAAAGCTTTTCGATTTCCGCTGAGGAAAGACGGACCGCTCCCGCCCGTTCCATCGCTGCCATCATCGCCTCGAACACCGACTCCACGACAAAAACTTCCTTCTCTGCGATGCAGAGGAGATTGTTGTCGAACGATGCACCCTGGATGATGCAGCGGGCCGCGCGATCCAGATCGGCTGTTTCATCGACGACCACAGGGGGATTGCCTGGCCCGGCCACCACGGCGCGTTTGCCGCTGAGCAGAGCGGCTTTGGCGACAGCAGGTCCACCCGTCACGCAGATCATCGCAACTTTGCGATGAGCGAACAGTTGGTTTGCTGTTTCCAGCGTCGGCGATTCGATAACACAGATCAGATTGTCGATCCCGATTTCCTTGAGGATTGCCTGGTTGTAGCGCCGCACCCCTTCGGCAGCCACCAGTCGGCCGCTGGGATGCGGATTGACTACCACGGTGTTGCCCCCCGCAATCATGCTCACTGCATTGCCGGTTATTGTCGGCAAAGAGTGGGTAACCGGCGTGATGGCTCCGATCACGCCAAACGGCGCATGCTCGATGACCGCCAGACCATGATCTCCGCTGAAGCACTCCGTCCTCAGAAACTCGACCCCCGGGGTGCGTTCCGCCAGGACCTTCAACTTTTCGATCTTGTGTTCCAGCCGCCCAATCTTCGTCTCGTTCATCTCCATGGTGCCCAGTTCCACCGCGTCGCGCTGCGCGATGTGGCGGATGATTTCGATGACCCGCTTGCGATCCTCGATCGATCGGTCTCGCAGCTGCTCGAAGGCGATCCGCGCCGCGCTGACCGCTTCATCGACGCTGGAGAAAATTCCGTGCCGCCCCTGAAACTGATGCAGGCTGGGGGGTGGCGATCCGGCCGGCGACCGCGAGGGCTGGGACCGGACTTCCTGAAGAACCTGAGCGACCACCGATCGAATGACATCTTCTGAGATATTCATAATGCAACCACCATTGGCTGGATGGGAGAAAAAGGATTTCAGGAATTGCGTGCCGACGGCGACGTACGGGAGTAGACTTCCGCCCGCTCCACATGGACCGTATCGACGATCCCGATGACGACGCAATCGATCGGAAGCTTACTGGTCTCAGGCGTAAACCGTGCGCTGCTTCCCTGGGTGATCAGAACCATGTCGCCGACGCCCGATCCAAGCGTATCGACAGCGATGAAACTTCGACCGGTTGGCGCCAGCGAACGAGCATCCTTCGGATCGACCCGATAGGGCTCGACGATCAACAGCTTGTGCCCCTTCATCGTCTCGACCTTCTGCGTGGCGACGAGGCTTCCAGTGACTTTGGCGACAAACATGCCAGAGGGCTCCTTGGCTCAAGTGAGGGCTTCGACAGTCTGCCTCGCGACGATCCGTTCTTCGTTGGTTGGTACGATCCACAGTTGGATCGGGCCTTTTCCATCATCGATGCGGCGTTCCGCATCGCGTCCGGAGGCGGAGTGGTGGTTGGCGGCCGCATCCAGGCGGATCCCGATCGATTCCAAGTCGCGGCAGACCGCCTCGCGGATGCCGGCTCCGTTCTCACCAATCCCGCCGGTGAAAACGATCGCATCGGCCCCCCCCAGCAGGAAGACCATACCTCCCAAGTGGCGACGGATTTCCGCAACGTAGACGTCCAGAGCCAGCCGGGCATCCTGGTTCCCCTCAGCGGCAGCCTGCTCCAGGTCCCGAATGTCGCCACTGTGCCCTCGGCTGAGCCCCAGCAGTCCACCCTGATTGGCCAGCTGGTCGAGCACCTTTTCGAGGGGAAGACCGGTATGCCGCATCAGCAGAGGCAACGCGAAAGGGTCGAAGTCCCCGACGCGGTTGTTCTGCGGAAGACCGCTCTGAGGACTCATCCCCATCGTCGTCGCCTGACTCTTCCCATCCCGCAGGGCGCACAGGGAGCTGGATCCTCCCAAATGACAGGAGACGATCTTGGCATCTTTCTTACCTAGGATCGTTTCCATGCGCCATCCGATGTAGCGATGGGACGCACCATGGAACCCCCACTTGCGAATTGGCAAAGCGTCCCGCCACTGGTGCGGGATGGCGTAGTGCCGATTGGCTTCAGGAATCGTCTGGTGGAAATCTGTCTCCAGCGCAGCGACCAAAGGAATCTCGGGGACCGTCTGAGCCAGTTGCCGCATCGCTGCCAAATAGGGTGGATTGTGAGCCGGAGCGACCGAGCTGACTTCCTCCATCGCCGCCAGCACCTTTTCATCGATCCGGAAGACTCCCTGCAACCGGCCCCCATGGACTGCCTTGAATCCGATCGCCTGAAGTTCACTGGCATCCTTCAGACAACCCGATACCGGATCGGTCAACTGGCCTACGCAGGCCCGTACCGCCTCGCCGTGATGCGGGATCGGAAGTTCCATCTCACTTCGCTTCGATCCGATCTCGACAAAACACCGGCTCATCGGCGCCCCGATCCGCTCCACACCACCCCGCGCAAGCTGGGTTTCGGAAGGCATATCGTAGAGTCGATACTTGAAGCTGGTCGATCCGAGATTCGCAACGAGCACCTTCATGGTGGCCGCATCTCCGTCGTTACGGTTGAGGAAATAGTCGAGGGGAATCTGCCGGCCGTTCCAACGACCGGCTTGGCACGCCTACTTGAAAAAAGCCTGAGCCAGACCTTCTGCTGGGCGAGGGAGGATGTGACTGGAGACCAGTTCACCCACCTGCGAGGCAGCCGCAGCGCCCGCTTCCACGGCAGCACGCACGCTTCCCACGTCCCCGCTGACGATCGTAGTCACATACGCACCACCGATATCGACTCGTTTGACAATCTCGACGTTGGCTGCCTTGGCCATCGCGTCGGTCGCTTCAATCAAGGCCAGCAGGCCTTTGGTTTCCACCAGTCCAATTGCGTGTTGCATCGCTGAGTAAATCCTGTCTGAAAAACGGTTGATTTGGGTTTGGAATCGGTCGATTCAAGCGATCCGCGAGGGTTACAAGCCAGTGTCGGCAGGATCTCCCTTGAGGATCAGCGGGCTGGGACGACCTGGCCCTGCCAGCCATGGGAAAGGACGATCACTTCACCGAGCCTGCGTTGCCGCCGACCTTGAGGACCTTGGCTAGGTCTTCATGCGGACGAGCGATCACCTGAACGCTCACCACTTCACCGATGCGGCCTGCGGCGGCTGCCCCAGCGTCGGTTGCTGCCTTGACGGCCGCGACATCCCCCGTGACAAATGCCGACACCAAACCGCTGCCAACTTTATCCCATCCAAGAAACTGCACGTTGGCAGCCTTCATCATCGCATCGGTCGCCTCGACCAGGGCGATGAAGCCCTTCGTCTCGATCATGCCCAATGCTTCCTGGCCCTTCGAAATCGCCATCTTCTTGTCGCTCCTGTAAAAAAAGAATCAAGTTTCCATCTTCGCCTCGGACCCCTGCGAGGCAGGTTGGGTGAGCGGAAAGCTACCCGGGGTCCATTGAACTACTTGGAATGGCAGCCACATGCCTTGCCCTGCGGCCTCAACTCCACTTTCGTCGCCTGATCGAGACCACAGGCGTTGCCCTCATCGGTATCGATATGGACTTCCAGCTTTGCAGCCGCGTCGGCTCGAACCAACAAGTCCTGAAAGGTAACCGAGCATTGCGGCGACTCCACCAGAAGTTCCATGAAGCCCCCGTTCTGTACGCCATACCACTGCGCCTCCTGATGTGACATGTGGACATGCCTCGCAGCCCGAATGACCCCCTCGGTCAACTCCACCGCTCCCGCTGGCCCCACCAGGACGCAGCCCGGTGTGCCCGCGATATCGCCACTGTGCCGCACCGGAGCATCGATCCCCAGGGAGATCGAGTCGGTGTGGGCAAGCTCCACCTGGCTGGCCTTCCGAGTCGGGCCGAGAACGCGGACGTTGGGAAGCATCCTTCGGCGCGGACCGACGATCATCACCGTCTCTTCGGCCGCATAGAATCCGTCCTGGTAGAGTGCTTTTCCGGGAGTCAACTTGCGCCCTGGGCCAAACAGCTTTTCGACATGTTCATCTGTCAGATGCACATGCCTTGCCGAAATGCTGACAAGCAATTTCGGAGCCGCAGAAGAAAGGGAACCAGGTGCCTCTGCAAGAACTACCTTTTCAGGAACCACCTGGGAAGCGACCGGCGCGGCCGCAGACGAATGCATCGACAACCGCTCGACGGCCTGACGCACCAATTGCTCCACTCGTTGGCGATCGATCGAAGATATCGATGACATATGGAAACTCCTTATCTGTCCTGGACAGTCATCCAGCTAGCTTGCTGGCGTTGCTCCACAGGGTGGAGATCGCCTTGTGATCGGTTAGGGGGTTGGATCGGCGGGAGCGACGGGACCTGCCGACGGTCCACCTCTCCGCGTCATGGGTGTTTCGGTTTTGATAATGGATGATTCTTCTGCCGACTCGCGAATCGACTCTTCGGAACGATCCGACTCCTCCAATTCGGCAAGGAATAACTGCGTCCCAAGATCCCGTAGCCGCTGCTGCCAGGGGAGATCCAGCTGGCTGTCGACCACGACTGTATGAATGGCCTCCAGGGGACAGAGCCTTGCAAGGCTGGAGCGACCGAATTTGCTGCTGTCGGTGACGACCATCGTTCGATCGGCACATTGCATCATCGCTCGTTCGGCCTCCACCAGCAGCAAGTTGCTGTTGTAGTAACCGCGCTGGTTGGCTCCCGCGATACTGATGACCGCTGTCTGAACATTGACCCCCTCTAGCATCTGCTGCGTGTAAGGGCCCAGGGTGACTCCGGTGCGTGGATGGACATAGCCACCCAGAAAGACCAGGTCGATCGAATCGCTGGAAGCAAAAAGTTGTGCTACGGGAAGGGAGTTGGTGACTACCTGAAGCGGACGGCCAACTAGTTGCCGCGCCAGTTCGTAGGTGGTGCTGCCCCCATCTAAAAGCACCGTGTCGTGGTCCTCGATCAAACGACTGGCGGCTGCCGCCACAGCCCGCTTCCAATCCCATCGTGACGTGCGGCGGTGTTCGAACAACCGCAGCGACGCACTGGGACCGGTAAAGAAGACTCCTCCATGCGTCCGACGAACCGCCCCGGACTCCTCCAAGGCATCCAGGTCGCGACGGATCGTTGATTCGCTGACGCCTAACCCCTCTCGCAGCTCCGGGATCGACACGAAACCAGACACCCGGATCTTCTCCAGAAGCCGATCCCGCCGACCTTCGCCACCCCCCAGCCCAGTCACGATTCAATTCTTTCGCGTTCCTGACCGTTTTCGGTCAAATGCTACCAATCCGGGGGAAACGCCCCCAACGGGGCGTATCAGGTCGCCCAAAACTCCCATCCAATGCCACCATAGTACTCAACCCAATCCAAATACCGAACCCCCTTGATACAAAATGCGCAAAACGCTGCCAGTTTCCCGCCAAGCGAAGGGAATGTGTCGAATGGAGGGAATTTGCAGGCACCTCCCTAGCACGGCTCGAATTCCACGTAGGCAAGTTCGATCGGCACCATGAGCCGGCGGTTTTGCGCAGGTCGAACTGGCGGAGGTCGATCTGGCGTGGAACAAGTGGAGGCGGGCGCAGGTTGGTATGGCGTTTTCTTGGCAATCTCCTATATTTTTGTCACCTTGCTGCGCCGTTGGGGTGCGTTGGGTGCGAAAAACTCCTGGTGGAATCGACAGAAGATGACTACGAGTGATCGGATACGGGAGCTTGAGGCCAACGAACTGGCCAGGCGCGCAACGACGGCACTGGAACGGACCCGTCCGGCTTTAGGGTGGCTGGGGATCAGCTTAGGTGTTCTCGCACTGGTGGCTCTTGGCTGGGGTTGGTGGTCGACCCAGGTTCAAAAGAAGAGCGCCCAAGCGTGGTCGGACTTCTATTTCGCGTCGGGAGACCCCGACCAGTTGATCGCCGTCTATGAAGATCATCCCGACTCGATTGCCGCTCTGTGGGCACGGCAATCCGAAGCCGACAGTCAGGTCGCTCGCGGGATGGACTCGGTTTACGTCGACCGCGAGCAGGCAGACACCCTCTTTCGTCGCGCCCGCTCCAACTATTCCGGCATTCTCGAAAAGTCGAACGATCCAATGCTGCGAGCCCGTGCGACCCTGGGGTTGGCTCAGGCGTTCGAGGGAAGTGGCGAGGTCGACAAGGCGATCGCTGAATACAAGAATGTCCTGGCGATGACGCAGGTTCCCGCAGCGATGACGTCCGAGGTGCAGCGCCGCATGGAATGGCTACAAAGCCCCGGCAGCAAAGATTTTTATGCGTGGTATCGAGATTTCCGACCAGCACCGGCGGCGCCGGTCAACGTACCCGGCGATCTGAAGAGCCTGCCGGGACTCCCTGATTTTCAGTTGCCGCCGCTCCAAAGTTCACCAGCGACTGCTCCTGCGACCGGGACACCGGAAGCAGCCTCTGGCAATGTCACTCCACCCGTCCAGGGTTCCACCGACACGGCACCTGCTACCGAAGGGACTCCGGCGGCCAGCACGCCGCTCCAGGAGACTTCCACCGAAGCAACTCCCAGCGGTGCGGCTCCCCCGTCCTCCGACAAACCGAATGGATGATTTGAACGAACCCGAAGCCCACTCGCTTGATCCCCAACCCCCCGTCGCCAGGCAGCTGCGCCAGTGGGTGGTGGAGCCCGAACAGGCGGGTCAGCGGATCGATCTGTTCCTTGCCCTTCACTGCGACGGCTACAGCCGCGTCTTTCTTCGGAAGGTCTTGCACGAAGGGAGCGTCTGGCTGGATGGAAAGCCGGTCAAGCCGAGTTTCAAAGTGCAAACCGGGCAGACGGTAAAGATCGATCTTCCACCACCTCCTGATGATGGACCGATCCCGGAAGCGATCCCGATCGACATCCTCTATGAAGACGATGCGATGGTGGTCATCAACAAAGCGGCCGGCATGGTGGTCCATCCCGCTAAAGGCCATTGGTCCGGTACGCTCACCAGCGCGCTGGCTCACCACTTTCAATCGCTCAGTGATGTCGGTGGCCCAACCCGACCAGGCATCGTCCACCGCTTGGATCGCGAAACCAGTGGCGTGATCTGTATCGCCAAGACCAATGCGGTCCATCTAAAGCTCGCCGCACAGTTCGAAGCTCGGGAAGTGGAGAAAGAGTACTGGGCGATTGCGGTGGGATCGATCGATCGCGACCGCGACTGGATCCGGCAGCCGATTGGCCATCATCCTTATCAGCGCGACAAGATGGCCATTCGCGCCGACCATCCCAGCAGCCGTCCAGCCGAGACGCTCTTTGAGGTCGTCAAGCGGTTTCCGGGCTTCAGTTTTTTCCATCTCTTTCCGAAGACCGGCAGGACCCATCAGATTCGGGTCCACCTGGCGTCGATCGGCGCTCCCATCCTCTGCGATCGACTCTATGCCGGCCACGCTCGGATCACGCGAGGGCAATTATTGCGGCGAGCAGCCCGCCGTGAGCCACCCAAGCCTGGCGATGAACTGGTGCTGCTGGAGCGGCACGCTCTCCACGCCCATCGACTCAGTCTGCGGCATCCGGTCACCGGCACCCCGATGACTTGGATCGCCCCTCTGCCAGCAGACATGCAAGCGGTGCTCGACACCCTCCAGGAAAGCTCCTGAAAAATTCTTTCTCGTCCCGGTTCCTGTGACCACACTTGTCACATCGCCCCGCTCCAATCTCTGTCGACGATTCACGCAATGCGGGTCGAACGACTGCCAGAAGTGGCAGGAGCAAAGGAAACTTTTTCCGGTTTTTGTAAAGTTCGGAAATGCTAGCACGGGACTTTCGTGATTGTTTTTTTCAGTGGAGTGAACTTTTACTTGAAACTTCAGTCCAAAGGTGAGGAAAGCGTGACAAGGTGCCGTTTGGTATCGATTTTGCAATCTGTTGTGACTGGAAGGGAAGAGGTTGGCGGGCTAGAGGAAGCTGGCGGGTAGGGAAGGGCTGAAGGTCGGCCGGGGAGATGTGGGAACAGGCTTTAGGACAAAGTTGGTGAAACCATCAAGGAGGTGCAGGATGTTGGTGCTAAGTCGCAAGGAAGGGGAGAGGATTCAGATTGGTGACCAGATCACGGTGGTCATAGCCAAGATCGCCGGCAATCGGGTATCGATCGGGATCGAAGCCCCGCGTGAGCTGAAGGTGGTTCGGGGAGAATTGGAGTGGCATGATGTTCCTCCCACGTTGCCGTTGGAGCTGGAAGGCAAAGGAAATGAAACCGTACAGGCCACTACGGACCATCCTGCCAGTAGACCCCAGGGACTGAAATCCTTTACTGCAGGTCGCAGGCAAGTCGGTTGATCTATAGGCAGGTGGCCGAACCAACCGGTCGGTTGGGTGGCATTGGACGAAATCCGTCATCCAACCGATCGGTTGCCGATGGACCGATCTATCTCCTCGCCATCGCGCAGTCCCACGCTCGGCGCGATGGTAACCCCATGGCCCCCCCGCTTTTGACGATTAGGGAAAGCTGATGGAACCAAGCTCGCTGTGCGATGCGGCCGGGCCGGCTCAGCGGCGAACAATCGTCGGCAGCTTAAAACCCCGCGCCCTCCTGCCGTTTGGTCGATCCGACTTCATACTCCAACATCGGTTCGCTCCTGGCCCGCAGGAGCGGAACTCTTGAAAAGTCGACGAATCGGCTCCCCGACCGAGGGGTTTTCGTTTGACCGTTTCACTGTCGGCGATTAGTGTACATACGATCGAAGAAGCGGTCTGGGATGCAGGGTTGTGTCCTGCTCCACTTAGATTTTGAACCGTCGATGTGGCACGGTTCCTTGGCATGACGCATTGAGAAGATCTTGAGCCACCAGGAGTGGCTGGAGGCCAGAGCAAGTCGTTATGGACGTTCTTCTCTTCTTGCTGAGCTGCATTCTGGCGGCGGTCGCTGTCAGCTTGATGGCGGTCCCTCCTTCCAAGTCATGGGCCTACCTTTTGCTGGTGCTGGGGTTGATGACCCTGGGCCTGGCATTTATCGGATTTGCCTCCTGGGAGCAACGGAACGGCAACCTTCTGATCCAGAGCTTTTCGCTTTCTACATTGCGGGGGCGAACCAGCTTGGCCAGCCTTGTCTCAGGTCTCGCTTTGGGCGGGTGGGCGGGAACAGCCCTGGCACTGATTTACAGGCGCGTCGGTTCGTGGACTGGTTTGCTATGCGGGCTTGCATTCCTTCTGTTTCTATCTCCTTTAACCCTCGTGGCACTGAAAAGCCGTCTTTCGAAGTTTCTCCCCGATCCCAGCGCCACGGCCACCAGCGGTTTCATCCAGCAGGAGGTTGCGAAGCCCTGGAAGTTGTCCAAGCTGGTTGAAGTTCCGTTGATCCCAACCGCGATAACCTGCGACGGCAGCGCTGGATTGCTGGTTTGCGGGTATCGAGGTGGGTACTATCAGTCGGCCGGTATCGTACGGGTCAACCTGGAGTCGAAGGGGGGGGCACCCTCGATGATCCAGATCGCCCGGAATCTGACACGACCCCACGGGATTGCCTTGGAAGATGGAAAAATCTATGTCTCGCGGAGCGGCCAGTATTCGAAAGCGGTCCACGGCAAACTGGACTACGCGATGACGGGCGCTGTGACTCGACTGGAAGACTTGAATGGCGACGGTATCTTCGAGTATCACCACGATGTGATTTCGGACCTACCAGGGGCTCGAGCCCCTGATGCCCTGCATCAGAACAACGCGGTGGCCTTTGATGATCAGGGAAATCTCTATGTCGCAGTGGGTACTCCCACCGATCACGCTCCGCAGATCGGCCCCTACGATGGAAGGGTGCTTCGGCTGAGACCCGATGCCACAACTCCCGAGGTATTTTGTGAGGGTTTTCGGAATCCTTTCGGGATGGCCTTTGTGCCAGGGTTCGGGATGATCTGCACCGACAATGACTCATCGCTCGACTCAGGCGGAGACAAGGTATACCTGCTCAAGGAGGGACAAACCTACCCCCATCCTCTAGGGCTTGCCCAGGGAGTCGAAGTTGAAGGGTTGACCCCACCCTTGCTGACCATCTCCAGTGCACAGGGGATAGCTTACATGCCTAAAGGCGCGAACACTCCGATCGATGGATGCCTGGTAGTCGCCAGTTACGGAGATCAAGCGATCAATGTGATACGCTTCCCAGAGGATGGGGCAGAGGGAGTTCCTAAGGTGGAATTCCTTGCAAGGATTCCCGCTCCTGTAGCGGTTGCATGCAGCAGCGATGGACGGGTCTTTGCGTGCAGCTACGAAGATCGTTCGGTTTATCAACTGGTTCTTGAGTGATCCGACTGGAATTCGGTGGCCCCGATGAACTCCCTCGCGATTCGATGTTTGATATTAGGGATCTTTCTGAGCGGTGCAGTTGCTGTCTCTGCGATTGCATTTCCACTGAGCACCGCGAGAGTCGATCAAGACCATGGACTGAAACTGTTCAGTACGCACTGCAAGCAGTGCCATGGTAATAGCTCAGAAGATGGTGAAAAGCTGGGGCCATCTCTTCTGCGGATTGGATCTCAGGCCGCCTCGCGAGTTGAGGGGCAGACAGCGGCAGGCTACCTCTGGGAGTCGATTCTCTATCCGGACAAGCACAACGCCGGAGAAGGGAAAATGCCTGCCATCTTCGGATCGATTCTGAACGAAAAAGACCTACACGACCTGGTCGGCTATTTGGGATCTTTAGGAGGCAAGCCGGACTATCGCGAAATCCTCTCGCTCCGCAAACCCCAGATGGGCGCATCCGAGGAGACCATCCGCCGAAGTCTGGCTCTGGAAGATGTGAAAGAGGGCCGACGACTCTTCTACCAGAAGTTTGAATGCTCTAAATGCCATTTTGTAGGGGAGCCTTATCCTGGCAGTGACCTCCTGGCCCCCTCTCTGGCAGCGGTCGGACTTTTCCCACGCGAATACTTGATCCAATCGATTCGCAACCCCAGCCAGGAAATCCACAAATCCTATCGGACTGCTCAGGTCCTCACCTCGGATGACCAATTGGTCACCGGGCGGATTGTGAAGAAAAACGATCAGGAGGTAACCCTCCTTTCAGCCGACAGCCAGGGAGCCTTAGTCCCTGTGAAATTCCTGCTGGACGATCTGGAGGAAGTCAGTCCGGGAGAGAAAATTCGTTACAGTCCGGTGTCTTCCATGGCGCCATGGAGTGTCGAGCAGATGACGGAAGGGGAACTAGAGAAAATTCTTTCCTTTCTTTCAGTGCTCAGAGGGTAAGATGAATGTCCGGATCGGACGGTCCGACTATGGAGAGGCGACTCCTGGTGGCGGGAAACTCTCGCTCTTTAGTGGTCCAGCCAACGTGAGGCTTTTCCGACTTTCTTTGGTTCTTGATTGCAGGTGCGGTCCGTGATTGGTTTTTCCTTCGTCTATGGCTACCTTGCGACGGCTATGATCGGGGCGCTCATGCGACCCTGGATCGGGATCATCGCGGTTTATGGACTGACCACACTGAACATCGAATGGAACTGGCGCTGGGTGGTTGACCGCAACTCTGGCTTTCAGTCCAAGGTGACGATATGCTTGCTGGCCGGGCTGGTTCTCTCTGCATTCCCTGGTCAGAGATTTCGAGGGATCCCGTTGTTGGCATGCCTAAGCCTGCTCGGTTTTCTTGGACTGTCCTATCTCAGTGCGACCCAGACGATTGATCCAGAAAAAACTGCGTTCTACATGTATTTCATCTGGAGAATCGTCTTTATCGCCATCGTCGCTGTGCGATTGCTGGATACTCCAAAGAAAGTGAATTGGATGATGTGGGCTATTGCGTTGGGCTTGGGCTACAACGCGTATGGCATCAACCGTGAGTACTTCGACATTGGCTTCTGCCGTTACGTGTACAGCGCGAACTGGGCCTGGCTGGGAAGCAATCAATGGGCGATGCTTTTCGTCTGCTCGGCCGCGATCTCTTTCAGCCTGGTCTTTTTCTCAAAACGGCTGTGGCAGAAGGCACTAGCTGGTATTCTGCTTCTCCTTTCCGCGCATGCGGTGATGCTTCTGGAATCGCGAGGCAGCATGCTTGGACTGATCGGCATGTGGTTGCTGGCGATCATCTTCATGCCAAAGAACAAAAACACCATCGGCATGATGATCCTCGCTTTGATTTTGGTTTCCCTCCTTGTCGGTCCCAGCGTTGTCGAGGAATTCAGCTCGATCTTCAAAAAAGGTGACGACCTCGACTCGTCAGCTTCCAGCCGAATGGACCTTTGGAGGGCGGGCTGGCTAATCACGATGGAATACCCGCTGCTGGGTGTTGGCCCTTACGCAGGGCAGCGATTGGTACCGATGTATCTGCCTTATGAAATCGACAGAACATACAAAGGCCTACACAATCTCTTTTTTGAGATCTCGACCGGCTCGGGATTGCCTGCCGCGATTCTGTTCGTTCTTTTTTCTCTGCTTCCCTGGCTCTCTTCGCTCTTTATCCTTCTTCGGCGCCACCAGTTCAAGGCTCTTCCACCGGAACTGAAGGCGTCCTTCTTTGCTGCCTTGATCGGGCTCTTCGGTTTCTGGATCTGCAACATGTTTTCTTCGGGATCTCTGGTGGAAGGTTCTTATGTTTTGGCGGTGATCGCCAATTCTGCAGCGCTCATCTACACAAGAGAGTATCGAACCGCCGCAATCGAATCCGCCTCCGTCGGTTTAGCCTCCTCCAGTCGAATCTCATACCGAAACGAGGAGTATCTGCGGCGACCGGGAGCAAGGCGTTCCGATTCCACGGTACTTCGATAGCGTTGCTTGGCGACCGGGATATTCAAAGCGACACACGGTCCTCTCTGGAATTCCTCAGTCGACGGGACCTGGCCAGTTACCTTCAGCCGGGAACTTGACCAACCAGCTACCAAGCGACGAAAAAGCCCTCAACGAAATTCCTTCCTATCGGTTCTTTCCTGCGGATCCGACCAACAAACGATGTCCTTTTACGAACCCAACGAGAAAGCGTGAGGCATGTTCGAACATCTGAATCTTTCCTCTTACAACACCGACAAGATCGGTAATCGATACCTGGATTGGTACGCTCGGGAGCTCAACACCCTTGGCCGCGCCAGCAAGGTACTGGAACTCGGTGTCAAAAACGGTGGCTCGGTGTTGCTGTGGCGCGACGTTTTCCCTGATGGCGAAATCGTCGGAATCGACAAGAACCTGGGAAATCTCGACCCGGGTGTTCAAGGTGCATCGAGACTGCACCTGTACGAAGGGTCACAAGCCGACCAGAAATTCCTGACGGACGTCTCGCAGAAACATGCACCCCAGGGATTTGACCTGATCGTCGATGATGCCTCGCATGT
>JBIINB010000067.1:0-25330 GCA_044337705.1 Pirellulaceae bacterium
TGGGAGCAAATCTTGCAGACAGTGCGCACCAGCGATGGATCGGCGACCCAGGATGCCACCTGGAAGCAGGTCGATCGAATCGACGTGCGTCCCTCCAAAGGGATCGCTAAGGTGCTAATGAAGGATGGATGGGAGTTGCAGGTTGATCTGGAGAATGGCCGACTTTTGCAGCGGGCGATCCGACGTAGCGACTGGATTGAGTCGCTTCACGACGGCTCGTTCTTCGCCGGGGACTTTTCCAAACTAGGGATCTTCCTACCAGTCGCTTTTGCGCTTCTTGGCCTGTGGGGTACCGGCCTCTGGATGCTGTGGCAACCGATCGCTGCCAGAAGGCGACAGCAGGCTCGCCGCGCGGCCACAAAAACCTCCTGATTGCCGCCATGGATACGAAATAGAAGAGTCTTTGCGAAAGGCAATCGGTCGACATAGGTTCGAAGAATCCACGAGCCCTGAAATCGGTCACTTATTTTCTGTTATTCATCTTCCTTTCAGGTTCACTTTTGTAGGATGCCGTTGGTAGTGGTCTGCGCATCCGCGCGGCAACCCACTCGATGAACGGTTCAAACCAGGAGGCGACGGCGATGAAGAAAAGAATGGGATGGCTGGCGGCATTAGGTGTTGGCGGTTTGGGAGTTGTCTTGGCCCAGCCGCCCGAAGAAAGGCCTCGCGAAGATCAACCACCAGCGCGTGAGAGACCACGCGACGAGGGAAGGCCACGAGGCGAGGGGCGCGGGCCTGGACGTCCCGAGGGTCGACCACCTGAAGGCCCTCGCGGCCCCCATCCGCTGATTGCAGCGCTCGATACCAACCAGGACCACAAGATCAGCGCAGACGAAATGGCAGTTGCCGCCGAACGACTTAAGTCGCTCGATCGCAATGGAGATGGAGTCTTGACCCCGGATGAGTTTGATGGTGGCCGGCCCGGTCGACCCGAAGGCGGACCGCCGCCCGACGGCCCACCACCGCCACCTCCACAGGGAGGCAATCCTCCTCCCCCTCCCAACGACAGACCGGCACCCCCTCCTGGTGAAGGAGGACCACCGCCAGGACCGAATGGTCCTGGCCCCGGCGGCCCCGGCGGCCCAGGTGGCCCAGGTGGCCCAGGTGGCTTCTTTGGCAGAGGCGGATTTGGAGGCCAAGGTGGCCCGGGCGGCGGCGGGCCTTTGGGTCGAGGCCCCGGACTTGGAGGACCTGGCGGCCCTGGCGGATTCGGCGGCCCTGGTGGTCCTGGCATGGGAGGCCCTGGTGGCATGCGAGGCGGCCCATCGCCAGAACGGATGGCCGAACGAGCCTTCAGCTTCGATCGCAACGGCGATGGCCAGCTGAGTCGCGACGAGTTCATGGAGTTTGCCAAAGAGATGGCGGCACGAGCCACCCAGATGGGTCCTGGCGGCCCTGGCGGCGGTCGTGGTGGCCCCGGAATGGGTCCTGGCGGCCCTGGCGGCGGTCGTGGTGGCCCCGGAATGGGTCCTGGCGGCCCTGGCGGCGGTCGTGGTGGCCCCGGAATGGGTCCTGGCGGCCCTGGCGGTCCTGGCGCCGGTCGAGGGGGATCCGGTGCTCCAGGTGGCGGCCCGGGTGAACGGCCAGGTCGTCCTGGAGAGCGTCGTGGACCTCCTGGTGACGGCGATCGGCCAGCTCGACCACCCGCTGACGATGCCCCCAACAGTGGTGACGGTCCCACCAAGATTTAGCCTGCGCTACATTTTAGCTGCTCCTCCTCACCCGACCGCACACGCAAGTCGGGTGAGGAATTTTCCTACTGCTTTGGAATCCCGGTGGCGGTTTCCCGCACCCCACATTTTCGCTCCTGCTCGTGCTCGTCATGCTACTTCTGCCCCTGCTCGCGAACAGCGACCAATCGATACCGTCTTCTATCCTTTTCGCAATGCTGGAAGGCCCGGCGCTGGCCAGCCCGATTGCAGGATGAAACCATGTCTGTTTTTGATTCGACGAGAGAGGGGAGACCGTGCGGGTCTTGCTGGTAGAAGACGAACCGGATCTGGCATCAACCATCGCTCAGGCCCTGCGCGAATCGGGCTATGCAGTCGACATCGCTGCCGATGGCCAGCAGGCGATCGAGAAGGCAACCAGCTGGGAGTACGATGCACTGGTGCTCGATTTGATGCTCCCAAAACTTAGCGGCCTTGAAGTGCTGCGAAGAGTGCGAGCGGAACGGGGTACGCCGGTGCTGATTCTCAGTGCGCGCGACACGCTGTCTGATCGTGTGAGCGGACTGGATCTTGGAGCGGACGACTACTTGGTCAAACCATTTTCATTGACTGAACTTCTGGCAAGACTAAGAGCTTTGATTCGCCGAGCCGCGGGCCAGTCGCAGTCGGTTGTAAGCCTGGAATCGCTGGGCCTGGAAGTTGACCTGGCACGACGAAGGATCATGCGTGAAGGAGTGATGATCCCGCTTACGGCCAGGGAGTTCGCGCTGGTCGCTTACTTGGTACTTCATCGCGGCAAGGTGGTCAGCCGGACCGAACTTTATGACCACCTCTTCGATGAAGAGGACGATACGCTCTCCAATCTATTGGATGTCCACGTCTCCCACATCCGCAAGAAACTGGGAGCTGAAACGATCGTGACCCATCGGGGCCAGGGGTACTCGATCGATGGCTAGTTCGATGCGATGGCGACTGCAGTGCGGCTATGCGATCCTGTTGGCGCTGGTGATCCTGGCGTTTGCGTTTCTGCTGATCAGCCAGCAGCGGCGCCACGCGATGGCGATGGCCGATCTCCAGTGGAATCAGATGATACGGCGAGCGGCAGATGCGTTTGCATGGGGTGGCGTCGACGCCATCGAATGGCCGATGACTGCGCAGCCACCTGTCCGTCCTCCACTTCCTCCCATCGACCCTATGGAACCAAGAACAGCAGAAAATCGGTATGGTTATCAACCTGCTGCGCACGGTGGCGAAAGACTGGTTGAAGGACCGGTTCGCCCAGGGCCACCTCCTGATTCAGGCCCGGAGGCTCCGCGTCGCTTTGGCTGGCCTCCAGCTCCCTATCCCCAGCGACCCGGTGAAGAGCCTGGTCCGCCTCCGCGACTAGGACCGGGGCAGCCGTTTGCACCGTGGGTCTGGCCGGCGGATTGGCTGAGTCGCTGGACGGGCTGGCCCAGCCTTGAAGCGATCTCGCTTCGCGTGATGGGTCCGGATGGCCGATTGATACGGGAAGAAGTCGATCCATCGAAGGGGAATGATAGGGCGATACGAACCCGTCACGCGCCACTGATCGACGGCTGCAATCTATTCCTGACGATCGACATGAGACCGGTCGAACGACATTGGATGATCTCATCGCTGATCACCGCGGCACTAGCGACACTCTTCTGGATTGGTAGTCTGGCCGTCGGATGGTGGATTGCCGGGCGAGCGATCGCACCGCTGGAACGATTTCATCGCACGGCCAGCCTGGTCAGCAGCCAGCGAATGGGGGAACGCGTCGACACAAGGGGATTGGATCGCGAGCTATCGGAACTTGCCCATGTGCTCAACGCCATGCTGGACCGACTCGATGACGCCTTCGCCAAGCAACAGCAGTTCACCGCCGATGCATCGCACGAACTGCGGACTCCGCTGTCCATATGGATGTCGCAGGCGGAGCTTGCTCTCAGTCGCCCCAGAAGCGATACCGAGTATCGCTCCGCGCTGGAAACCTGCCTTCGGTCTGGTGCGAGGATGAAACGCCTGATCGAAGATCTTCTGCAACTGGCTCGCGGCGACCAGGGGGGGGAGTTTCTGGAGCGGCAGCCGTCAGATCTTCAGGATCTGGCCCGGCAGGCGGTCGAGTCGTTCTTGCCATTGGCGCAACAGCACCAAGTACAACTGACTCTGGAAGGTAGCTCGGTGATCGCCACTATAGACCCCGACGGCATGCGGCAGGTGCTCGATAATCTCCTAAGCAATGCGATCCAGTACAACCGGGCTGGTGGTAGCGTCACAGTCACTTCCGGCGAGGAAGGCCCCTGGGCCCAACTGATCGTCAGCGACACCGGGCCGGGGATCGCTGAGGAACACCTGCCCCATCTGTTCGATCGCTTCTACCGTGCCGATCCATCCAGATCGCGCCAAATCGGCGGATCGGGTCTGGGCCTGGCGATCTGCAGGCAGTGGGTGGAGTCGCATGGAGGGTTGATCGAAGGGACCAGCCGGCTAGGGGAGGGAACCACCATGCGGGTTCGGATTCCACGCAAATCGTTGGAATCTGCGCCAGGCTGAACCGGTCGATCCAACTGTCCCCTGCCGTCCGGATCTTCATGAAAACCGAACCAATTCTTCATGCATCTTCGATAGGCTAGGCGAGGGCGTTGGTTCAAAATCTGAATGCGGGTTGTGAATGCAGGAGAGTCGCGAGACTTTTACCTGTCCAAGCGGCTCCCAATCGCCACTTTGGTTTTCTCGGTGTCTTTCAGGGGCCCTAGGCGAAAGTCGGGCGAGCGGTCCACAATACTTGTGAGATCCGCCCAGGAAAACGCTCCGCTTTTTCGCGGGGCCCCGAAATCGGTCGCAACCCAGGAAGCCAACAGCATGTCTCGCCACTTGATCCATGATCTGGAAGAAGCCTACAACCGACTTCTCGGTCTGTCCGCCACGGTGGAAGAGATGATCGGGATGTCGGTCCGATCCTTGGTGGAGCGGAATGCCGACTTGGCCGAACGGGTGATAGCCAGGGACGAACATGTCGACCAGACCGAGGTGCGGATAGAAGAGGAGTGCTTGAAGATCCTTGCGATGCACCAACCGGTTGCGGCTGATCTAAGGCGCATCGCGACGATGATGAAAGTCAATAACGATCTGGAGCGAATGGCTGATCTTGCAGTCAATATTGCAGAGCGAGCGTTGAGCATACGGAGCGAGGGGGAGTTTCCGATCCCGCAGCAGCTCAACGGGATGGCAGCCATGACCACCTCGATGGTGCGTCGAAGCCTGGATGCATTTGTGCAGCAGGACCTGGAGCTGGCATACCAGGTCATCGCCGGCGATGACGCGATCGACCAGATGAATGTACGAGTCATCGACGAGTTGACGCGATTGATGGCGCAGCGGTCGGATTGGATTTCGACCGCTCTTCACTGTTTTTCGGTCTCCAGGCATCTGGAACGGATCGCCGATCACGCTGCCAATATCGCCTCCGACCTCGTCTATATGGTGGAAGGAATCATCGTCAGGCACCGGCGCGGCGGGCCGTCCGACGCGCTGCCAACCCAGGCTGCGGGATAAGCCTGCAGCTAGGCCCTTAGAGTGAATTCGTTATGGCAAAGACTCGCATCCTGATCGTCGAGGACGACCGTTCGCTGGGAGACATCCTGGCCTACAACCTGCAGCGCGAAGGGTTTGAAATCCATCGCGCTGTGGACGGTCGCGACGGTTTAACTCAGGCCCAACTGAAGCTCCCGGATATCGTCCTGCTAGATGTCATGCTGCCCGGTCTTGATGGCATCGAAGTCTGCCGTCAACTGCGAAGCACTGCCGAGACGAAGGAATTGCTGGTGATGATGTTGACCGCCAAGGCCGAAGAGGCCGACCAGCTTCTGGGTTTTCACGTCGGGGCTGATGATTACGTAACCAAACCCTTCAGTGTGCGCGTGCTTATCGAGCGAATCAAGGCGCTCAAAAGGCGCACAGAAGAGCTGCCGGATGCCAGCGGAGATGTGGTGGCGAGGCTAGGGATTTCCGTCGATCGCAGACGATTTAAGGCGATGGCAGGGAACGAACAGCTGGAGCTGACCAAGAGTGAGTTTCGATTGCTGGACACTCTGATCCGACAGCCGGGTCGCGCTTTCGATCGCGCTGAACTGATCGACGCGGCGCTCGGAGGGGACACCCTGGTTCTTGTCAGGACGATCGACGTGCATATCCGCGCCCTGCGACGCAAACTGGGGGCTCATGCCGATGCCATCGAAACGGTGCGAGGCGTCGGTTACCGATTCCGCGAGGCCTGATCAGCCCCGAGACGCCCCGTTCCGCAGCACCTCCAGGCTCTCCACGATCGCCTTGGCGGTCCTCAGATCACAACCCGCGATCTCCATCGTTCTCTTGCATGCCTCGATCTTTCCCTGCGACCATAATGTCTGCTCGATCATCGCCTGCTGATCGGTATCGATCCAAGGGATCGGCGGCGAACGATCTTCCCTTTGCTGACCGGGACCGGTCGCGAAGGGTCGCAGCAGCGTCTGCACCAGCCAGAGTAGTGCGAAGAACCCGATCGCAACCGCGATCACCAAGACCCCTACATTCATCGCCATCTCTCTTTCTGTCCGGGCCAATTGCCAGCGCCGTAGATTCGCAAGGTTTCCGGCCACCCGTCCAAACGAGGAGGATATCGGATTCTCTGGCTCCCTGTAAGCGGTTCGATCGACTCGTCATCGACTTCGCTGAATGGAGGGGGATCGCCAACCGACCGATTTCTTTTGCTCTCCGAAGTCCCTTGGTTCACCTAGAAGCAGCCAATGCTCTCTGGGTGGATTCTCTTTGAAAGATCAGATGGCGTCGCCATTGGAGGTCATCGAGTTTGGGAAAGTCGGTTCGCAGGTGGACGCCGCGGGATTCCTGTCGTGCCAGAGCGGCATGGGCCATCATCAGAGCGACGGTGAGGAGATTTTGCAGTTCCCAGCCTTCGATCGTCTGCTGGGGATTGGCCAGTGCATAGCGGCAATATCCTTCGAGTCCTTCCACCGCTTCCGCCAGCCGCTGCTGGTTTCGCTCGACTCCCACTTTGCGCCACATCAGGCTCTGCACTGCGTTCCGCACGTCGGAAAGATCGAGCGGTTGGTCGGGGGCGGGCAGGTCAGGGGCTTTGACTGGCGGCACTTCCAGCCGGCCCTGGGTGGTGGAGGCCAGTTGGCTGGCAAGCAACCCGGCTCGCTTGCCGAAAACCAGACCTTCCAGGAGGCTGTTGGAGGCCAGTCGGTTGGCCCCATGGAGCCCGGTGCTGGTTACTTCACCGGCTGCCAGGAGTCCTGGGATCGTGGTCTGGCCACGGTCATCGACCACCACACCACCGATCATGTAGTGGGCACCTGGGCGAACAGGAATTCGGTCGGTGGCGATATCGAGTCCGAACTTGCGGCAGACTTCGGCGATTCCGGGGAATCGCTTCCTGACACGCTGTGGGTCCAGATGCTGCATCGTCAGATAGACGCTGGGATGCTGCGTCTTTTCCATCTGCCGGACGATCGACTGGCTGACGACATCCCGAGGCGCTAACTCCAGCCGTTTGTCGTAATCGCTCATGAATCGATAGCCATTGCAGTCGATCAGAAAAGCCCCTTCGCCTCGCACCGCTTCGGTGATGAGCGTCCGCGAGCTTCCTGCAATGTAGAGAACCGTAGGATGGAACTGCATGAATTCCATGTCGCGCATCTGCGTGCCTGCGCGATAGGCCAGCGCATGACCATCGCCTGTGGCAACCCTGGGATTGGTCGACTCCCGGAACACCTGCCCGCAACCTCCGGTGCAGAGAATAGTTTGCGAGGCCCACAGCATCATGGGAGGCTTTCCGTGGGGAGCCAACAATGCACCTCGGCAGGCTCCCTGGTGCGTCACCAGATCGATCGTAAAGGTGTTGGGCCAGATCTCCACATTGCCATTGCTTCGAGTTCGTTCGATCATCGCTCGCATGATTTCGCGACCGGTGGCATCCCCCAGAGCATGAATGATTCTCTGATGGGAATGCCCACCTTCCCGCCCCAGGATTAGTTTGCCGTCGCTCTGATCGAAATGCGTACCCCAGGCGATGAGGTCCTCAACATGCCGAGGAGCTTCTCTCACCACCATTTCGACGATTCCTCGGTCGCACAGCGACCCACCAGCCACCAGCGTGTCCTGAATGTGGTTATCAAAGCGATCCTCCGCGTCCCAGACGCTGGCGATTCCACCTTGAGCGTAGGCGCTGTTGGATTCCTCGATAACATCTTTGGTCACCACGATGCAGCGAAGCGCAGGATCGATCTCCTGGGCCGCACGGAGCCCCGCCAGACCACCGCCGATGATCAGCACGTCGGCAAAAGCGTGCTGCAATCTTTTGGGATGAAAAGGGGTCAGGTAGCGAGGCATCTCCGGGAGACGCAATGGCGAGGAAAGAGGGGTAACTGTCGGTTGATGGGGATCCAAGAATACAGTTCCTTCGCTACGATATCATCGTCGTTGGTCGTTTCAGGGGAAATGGTCCGCTGAATCTCTCCAATCATTGTAGACGCCCAGGATCCCCCTAGCGAAGGCTGCCGCCTCCACCTGCAGAGGAGTGCCAGACATGCCAGACAATTCCCCATCGCAGTCACATCGTGATCAGGCTCCCCAATCGGTAGGAGTCGCGGTGATCACCGTCAGCGACACGCGGACACTTCAAGATGATCTGGGAGGTGCATTGATCGTTCAGACGCTCGACCGGGCCGGACATCGCGTCGTCGCCCGGAAGATCATCGTCGACCAGCAGGAACGGATCACCGAAGCCGTGGTGGCCTTGTTGGCCGACCCCCAAGTCGATGCGGTCCTGCTTACCGGTGGCACAGGACTGGCCGCGCGCGATCAGACGACGGAAGCGGTGGAGCGACTTTTCGATGCGGAAGTGCCAGGCTACGGGGAGCTCTTTCGGATGCTTTCCTACCAGGAAATCGGGCCTGCCGCGATGCTCAGTCGCGCAATGGCAGGACGTGTTGGCCGCAAGCTAGTGCTCACGATGCCTGGCTCCCCGAACGGTGTCCGCCTGGCGATGGAAAAGCTGATCGCGCCAGAGCTAGCGCACTTGGTGCTGCATGCAGGAAAATAAATGTCCAGACCGCCAGCGACTGCCAAAGGACTCATGATACCTTTCAGTCGGATTCCACCTTAGGTGGTTTTTGTTCGATCACTGCATACCATCCCAGACCATCGTACTCCTGGTAACCGATCGTCCGGGCAAATGCCACTGTATGGCCCCACGTATCGACATAGGCTCCCTTATCGTCTCCCTGGGTCTTCAGAGGATAGGTCTGAAAGATTCCGATGCCATCGCTGGCAGCGATAATGCGAAAAGACCCATCCAGCAAAAGAACACGACTGCGTTTCCACTCTTCTTCCGACAGCATAGGCTCATCCTGGACGATGCAGCGCGACTGCTCACCCCAATCGAAGAAGACGGCCAAAGCTCCTATCGGCATCCCATGCAGTTCCCCATCCGCGCGAACGGCAGCCGAGTAAAGCGCAACGGGCAGATTGCGATGCAGGGGACTGTAGTGGATTTCATCAGCAATGAAGTCATTGCCGCTGGCGGTTGCCATCGTGCTGCGAAACCATGGATCGCTCTGGACGTTCGAACCGACGCAGGTAGGAAACTGGTCGGGTCGGGAGCAGCAGAGGATGGTACCATCCGATCCAATCAAAGCCAGATTCATGTAGACGCTGTAGAAGCGATTGATCACCGAAAGACGCTGGGAAGCTATAGCGAGCATCCCCGCCGTGCGATTGGAAAGCGCCCCGGCCAAGGCTTCGTCGGTGGCCCACCATCGGACATCCGCCGTTCGCTCATACAGATTCCGGACGATCAATTGAATCAAGGTCCTGGCCATCTCCACCAGATGGGTCCCCTCCAGTTCCTGAATCAGGTGATCGATCAATTTGATTCCTTGATGGATCTCCCCAAGCATGACGCCTCGAAATTCCTTGGAGTTCCCGGATGCCTGCTCGGCGAGATTCTTCACCTCGCCGGCCACTACCGCAAAGCCTCGTCCCGCATCCCCGGCTCGCGCGGCTTCTATGGCCGCGTTGAGCGCAAGAAGATTCGTCTTGCTGGCGATGTTTTCGTTGGTGCGAGCGAAGTGCTGAACATGCCGATCTAGCTTCTGCATGATTTGGCGAATGCGACGTGGCATGATGGGATCTCCGCGATCGATCGACAAGGGGAGTCATGCTGCGATCGCAACCGGCCGCTCCACGCAAGGCGGATCTCGAACTCGCCTCGCTTATTCCCCTAGATTACTCCCATCCCATTCACCCTCCAGCTTGCCGCCGGCATTTGGCAGCTTCGATGCAAGCGACGGCCTTTTCCCGCTTGCGCGACCGGTAAAACGAGGACTATCAGGGCAGATGGAAAAATCGTTACTGGTAGACCGATCGAAGGTGGATGTTGCGTCCCCCTCGGGTAGGAGGCTGGAGAAATCCCGCCTACTACCCGACGTGCGTCAGTCCATGACGCTCCGCGGCATGCCTGACGCACCGATAAAAAACCAAGCCCGCCTTGCGGCGGGCTGTGGCTGGAAATAACCGATTCAATCAGAAGGCTTCGAATCAACCCTTCAGCATCGTCTCGACACTCTGAATCACCTCTTCTGCTTTCACTTCGGACTGCTTGTAAGTGAAGACCTGCACCACCTCACCTTCCTTCGCGACCACAACAGTCACATCGGCGTCCGGGGATATTCTGTAGTCGCGCGGGCCAGTCTGAATGTCGCTAGGAATTGCGATTGGAAGGTGCTTGAGCCCTTGAGACTGAACAAACTTCTTGGCGACGTCCGTTGCTTGCTTTGCGTCCGACCCCATGACAGAGACCAAGCCGCGAAGTTGCTGCTTTTCATGCTTGGCGATCGCGACATCGAGTTCCTTAGCGAGCTTTCCGACCGAATCACCAGTCGACCGCGTGAAAACCAGAACCATCGGCCTCGACTGGAACTTGCAGCGGTAGCAGAGCGATTCACCCACCTCCACACCATCTTCGTCGGCGCCACCGACCTTCTGGACAGTGAACGCCCCAAGGGCATCGCCCGACTGCAGTCCCTTGGCCGGCTCCTTGGCCGATCCAGTTGCAGGGAACAAGGAAACGATTGCCACCAAGGCGATGCAACCAACGCTTCGAATCATCATGCAGGAACTCCTAGCAGATACCTGTTCGGTCAATACAGACGACGGAAAGGACCATCCTGCCCGCGCCACCTTATCAGCCGGTCGATTGTACGGACCTGCCGACCCATATGCCAAGCATTTTCTTGTAAGCACCGTCATCACGGAACCCGCAATCGTCTCGGAACTCCATCATCGGTCAGACAATCCTTGCACCACAACATGGGCCCCAACACCTCCTCAATGACTCACCGAGCCCCAATCCATATCGCTCAAAACAACCCGAAAGCGCAAGGCAATTTCCCAGGCCCGCTATTCACCCCAGAACCCCAGACGAAAAGGTTGCGGGAACCAATCGGGGACCCCCAAACAACGCAAAGCCCCAAGAACAAGAAAGCCACGCAGCCCCCACAAGCACCCAGAATCCGCGAAAACACCCATTACACTCCACGCAAACAAGAAAAGGTGGGTGGCAGGAATTGAGATTCACCAATTGAGATTCAAAAATCTGCCGATTGAAATT
Organism: Pirellulaceae bacterium; assembly: GCA_044337705.1. Taxonomy (GTDB): domain Bacteria; phylum Planctomycetota; class Planctomycetia; order Pirellulales; family Pirellulaceae; genus JBEISR01. Next base: position 11,344 of record JBIINB010000067.1, read on the forward strand.
TGGCTGGGATGCTTGGATTAGTAGATCGGTTCGGAAACCATTTTTTGGGTGTAGGAGCTACCGATGGAGCCTCCAGGACTGTGGAAGAGGCTTTGAATTCCGGTTGGCGATTCTTCAGAGGACGTCTAGGATACCATTGTCGCCGGTCTCTAGTACGGACCACCTTCGCCGCCCGAAATGCCAGCATTTTGTTCCTGCCTGGACTGTTTTTTTATGTCGCTGCCGATCGTTGATCGCACCCCCCCAATGCCTCCGACCCCAGATTACCTATCTCGATTGGGGGAGGAAAAACGGCAACCGACTGGTCCGATGGCGAAAGCCCCGTTGCCGATGACGCGGGCCGAGGCGGTGGCGCGCGGATGGGAAGAGATCGACGTGGTGATCGTCACGGGGGACGCCTACATCGACCACCCCAGCTTCGCCATGGCTATTCTCGGTAGAGTGCTGGAAGCTGCAGGCTACCGCGTAGGCATCGTCAGCCAGCCCGACTGGCACAACTGCGAGGCATGGCGCGAGTTCGGAAGGCCTAGGCTTTTCTTCGGGATCAGCGCTGGCAACATGGACTCCATGATCAACCACTACACCGCCAACCGCAAGGTTCGCAACGACGATGCCTACTCCCCGGGCGGCGAAATCGGCAGGCGTCCCGACCGGGCCACACTTGCCTACTGCCAGCGGGCGCGCGAAGCCTACAAAGGGGTCCCCGTCATCGCTGGAGGAGTCGAGGCCAGTCTCCGGCGACTGGCGCACTACGATTACTGGAGCGACAAGGTGCGTCGATCGATCCTCCTGGATAGCAAGGCGGATCTAGTGGTCTTCGGCATGGGTGAAAACGCCATCGTAGAGATCGCGCAGCGTTTGGAATCCGGAGAAACGGTCAAGCAACTACGCGACATGCGAGGCATCGCCTACGCGCTGGGTGCCTCCGAAAAACCACCTGAAAACGCTCTGGTGCTTCCCAGTTACGAAGCCGTCTCCACCGACAAAATGGAGTTCTCCGAAGCGACTCGGATGATCCACCATGAAACCAATCCCTTTAACGCCAGGCAACTGGTTCAGCAGCATGGCAATCAGTGGGTGGTCTGCAACCCCCCGCAACATCCGATCTCCCAGGAGGCGATGGATCGGATCTACGGACTGCCCTACACCAGACGACAGCATCCCAGCTACTCCAAGCCGATCCCAGCTCATCAGATGATCAAGGATTCCGTGACGATCATGCGCGGCTGCTTCGGCGGTTGCACCTTCTGCTCGATCACCGCGCACCAGGGCCGCATCATCCAGTCGCGGAGCAAGGAGTCGGTCCTTCGCGAGATCGAATCGATGACGCGGGACAAGGAGTTCAAGGGCGTTGTCAGCGATATTGGCGGTCCAACCGCCAATATGTATCAAATGCGCTGCACTCGGCCCGAAGTGGAGGCAGTCTGCCGGCGCCAATCGTGCGTTCATCCGAAAATCTGCAAGCTGCTGGGGGTCGACCACCAACCAGTAATCCAGCTGATGCGCGAAGCCCGTGCCGTACCGGGTATCAAGAAGGTCCTTGTGGCAAGCGGCGTCCGCATGGATCTGGCGAGAACTTCTCCCGAGTACATCCGCGAGTTGACCACTCACCACGTCGGAGGCCACCTCAAAGTGGCTCCCGAGCACGTCGATCCCGGGGTCCTCGACCGGATGCGCAAACCCGCCAACGACGACTTTGAATTTTTCACCGATCAGTTCCGCGATGCCTCCGCCGAAGCGGGCAAAAAGCAGTACCTGATTCCCTACTTCATCGCATCCCATCCCGGTAGCGACATCGATGCCATGATCGAATTGGCACTCTTTCTGAAACGAAATGGCTACAAGCCCGACCAGGTGCAGGACTTCATCCCCGCACCGATGGATGTCGCCACCAGCATGTATTACACCGGTATCGATCCCTTCAGCAAAAAACCTGTCTACGTCTCCAAGGCACTCAAAGACAGGAAACTGCAGCGGGCGCTGATGCAGTTCTTCAAGCCGGAAAACTACTTCGAAGTGCGCGAGGCGCTGCGACAGGCCGGACGAATGGACCTGGTCGGTGATGGCTGCGACGCCCTGATCCCCTCCAAGCCACCGCGGGAAGCGCTTTTGCGCCGCCGCGAAGACGCCAACGCCCGCTTCGCGGGACAGTACGTGCACCGCATGCCCGCTCCGGACAACCAGCCAACCTCTCCCGCTACAACTCCTGCACAAGGAAAACGCCAACGCCGCACCCGAAACACCAGTGGCTATCGCCCCGGACGCAAAGGTGCTTCGGGCAAGCCAGGCACTCATCGCAACCCACCCTGATGCTCCCTCTAGCTCCCCATCCCATCGACCCTGCTTCCATCGAGCGCCAGGGTCAACTCGGCGATACCCGCTTTCGGATCCGACGAGCTGGATTGTCGGATCTTTCTGGCCTTTCCCAACTGGGGCGATTTCTGGGGCTTCAGACCTGGAGCTACCTCTATGATCCCGAAGACCTCGAGGTGTTCCTCAACCAGTGCTATACCCCTCAAGCCATCGCCTCGGATCTCGATCGAGGTGCCCAGTGCTGGGCAGCGGAAGTGCAACTGCCCCATCAGTCCCTCTGGCATTTGGCAGCGCATATGAAAGCCATGCCCCCCAACCTGCCGAAGGTCCCCCCCGGCAAATCGCTCGAACTGAAACAACTCTACGTCGACCGCAGCCTGCACGGTTCGGGACTGGCCCACCAGATGATGCAGCTGTTCTTCCTCGCAGCGGTCCAACAGCAGGCAACCCAGTGGGTCGTCAGCTGCTACAGCGGCAACCACCGCGCCATGGCCTTCTACCAGCAACTTGGTGCGAAGGAAATCGGACAATACGGATTTGTCGTAGGCCGCCAAGTGGACGATGAACGTATTCTTGCTGGCGACATCCTGGAGGGACAGCGACTTGCGGATCAAGCACTTACCGCCTGACGCCAGCCACCCAGAGCCATCCCAGCGTCCGTATGCCGACGCACTTTGCAAAGCTTCGCACCGACCCCAGACCCGCCCAACGCCTTGCCCTGTTCCCGAACGCCCCGCCGATCATTCCCATCGATCATTCCATGCGTTATATTCCCGAACAACAACCGGAAGAATGGTCCTTCCAGTGTTGATGGATCGCTTCCAGACGATTCCATGCAACAGTCCATCGCCCCTCTCGGAGCCGACTCGATGGCAACTTTGACTCCTTTTCATGTTGCGATCCAAGTGCGCAACCTCGAGGAAGCCAGGGCATTCTACGGAGATCTGCTGGGATTCGCCGAAGGCCGTTCCGATTCCCACTGGATCGACTACAACTTCTTCGGCCACCAGTTTGTGGTCCACTGGAATCCGAATCTTGGCCGCGATGGCACCATCACTTCCCACTACAACGGAGTCGATGGTCATGGTGTGCCGGTGCCTCATTTCGGCGTGGTACTGGACTTGGAGCGTTGGCAGGAACTGGCCGACCGACTGACGGCTGCCTCCGTCCGTTTCGTGATCGAACCAACCATCAGGTTTCAGGGGCAGGTGGGTGAGCAGCGCACCTTCTTTTTGCTCGACCCCACCGGTAATGCACTGGAATTCAAAGCGTTCGCCGATATCGAGGGCCAACTCTTTGCGAAGTAGCAGAGATCCTGCCGAGGGTCACTGCAACGGCAGAAGCGTCTGCTGTGGCGGTGGGGTCGGTCGAAGCGACGGATCGTGCAGGTGATTCAAGACGCGCCCCGCCAGCGCCATGCCGCTCAGCAAGGCCCCCTCCATCCTTCCCGAAGCGCACCAATCTCCGCAGGCTCCCCAGCAGCGGACGGGATCCCAAAGCGACTGACAGTCGAGCGAGGGACTGGGGATCGAGTAGCGCCAACGATGCCCCTGTACAAAAATCGGCTCAGGCATCCCCCCACCTAATCGCTCATTCCAGTACCCCAGCAATCGTCTAGCCGATTGATCCGGATCTTCTTCCAGATGATCGATCGACCAGTTCGCGTCGGCATGCAGCACCCAGCAGTCTAGCTTTTTTGGGCGACCGACTTTGCTGGAATCCCTCGCCGCCCAACGCACCGGATGCTCTTGTACGAACGCGCCGTCCCAACCCGTTTCAAACGGCTCGGCAAACGCCACCAGCGCCGCTAGGCAAGGAAGCAACTGGCTCTGCTCCAACATCTCCAACCACTGACATGGCTGCCTTAAAAGCGGTCCGATCTGCCTGGGGGGAAGATTCAGCAGCACAGCATCAAAAGGACCATGCCGATCCCCTTTGCCATCGATCAGCATCGATTGCGCGTCATCCTGAGCGACCACCTGAGTGATTGGCGTCTGCGTTTGCAAAGGTAACCCCTCGGCCAGATGCCGCCCCAACTGGCTCATCCGCGGCACCGCCACCCATCGCTGCAGCGGTTCGGTGGGTGCGACGGTACCGTCGGCTTGGATGGAGACAATCTTCCCTTCCCAAGGAACCACCACGCCCATCTGATGCCAGCTTTGCACGAGCCTGGCAAGCCGTCGGTCGCGGATCGTAAAGTACTGAGCTCCATGGTCGAACTGCATGCCCTCTTCGATCCGCCTCGTTGCGACTCGCCCCCCCGGGCCCCGCCCCTTGTCAAACAGCTGGACCTCATGGCCGTGGTCGGCAAGGATGCGCGCCGCATGGAGCCCCGCTAGCCCCGCACCGACCACTGCCACGCGCCATCGCCTAGCTCCAGACGGCCGCTTGACATGCCTCTCCAACCGCTGCAAGTCAACCCGGCGAGCATGCTCCTGAGTCGGCCTCGGCCGAACCGTTCCGAGAACTGGCTGCGGTGGCTCAAAAGGACGATCAAACTGCCCCAGACACCACAGAATCCCCCCGTACGATGCCGGGTCTCGCCCATCCAGCGCGTAGCGATGATTCAGATCTACCATCATCCGCAACGCCTCTTCGGGGCTACGAGTCCATTGGAGCATCGCCTTGCCCCAGGTCATCCGTAGGTTGTTATGCAACTCCCCATGCCGCAACAAACTGCACTGGGCAAGATCCCATAGACGGTCACCGGACCCGCCACGCGCCAGAGACTCCCAGGCATGAATCGATTCCCGGGCATCCCTCTGATGTTCCATCAGCGTCTTCCTGGCCCATTCCGGGATCGCAGAGAGATCGTCTACATCTTCGGTGTGGTAGCAGAAGGCGTATGCCAACTCCCGCCAGATCAGCAGCTCCTCCAGGTACTTCTCCGCTCCCCGAGCCTCGGCATCTCTGGCCATCCGCGTCGAAGCAATCATTCCGTAATGCAGATAAGGGGACATGCGACTGACGCCCGCTACGGCGCAGTCGTTGCGCCGTGCGGCATACTGGTCGATCCCGGTCCGCAGAAACGACTCCCATCGCTCTTCCGCCCTGCTGCTGCCGCCTCGCGTCTCCAACACCGGCCCCACACTGTGATCGATCTCGCACTCGGCAATCCACTCGGAAAACTTCGCTGAATCGACCTCGATCTCCTCGATCGGCAAACGCTCGGGATGGATGGCATCCGGTAGGTCCAGCGATGGCCACGGCATCGGGACTCTCCTCTGATACTCCTTCCAAAATGCATCACGGTAGGCAAACGCCCTGGTGTACGCCTTGGCCACCTTGGTCATCGGAAGCACGCAGGACGCATCGACCAGGAGAATGGGAAGCGATGTCAACCTCCGTAGTCGCTCGACCCAGGATCTGGTGGGAGCCAACGGGAAGTCATCGGTCACCAGCACCGACGCACTTCGCACCAAGTCGACCAAGACCTGCTGCCGATGACCAGGCCGCTCCAAATGGAATCGATACGCCAACCCCAGGTCCCGACACTGCCGCTGGAGGTCGGCCGCACCTTCCAGCAGGAATCGATGATGGCGGTCCGACGCATCGTGGTAGCGTTCGGACAGCCCCTGATAGACCAGAAGAGGCACATCCCGCTTGGCGGCGATCCACCTGGCGGTATCCAGCGCGGGATTCTCCGCCGTGCGTAGCGCGTGATGGGTCCAATACACCACCATGCCAGATCGCATGAAGTCCCCAGGTCCCCTGGGCGACTCCATCCATCGACACCGCTCGGTAAGATGCGGTGGAAGACTGTCGACAAGTTCCCTGGCTTCCATACGAAGCGATCCGACTGCGGCACCCTGCCGCGTAGCGAGGCTGAAGATCGCGATAGTCTCGGACCAGAGCTCTACCCAAGTCGATCTCCTGAAGGTAGGTTAGCGATCCGACAAGCCACCAAGCCGATCCGCCACCGCCCGGACCAGATTTCCCCCGCATGATTGGTACAAGCCAGCGGAAGGGGAGTTCTGGTGATATCCCATGGCGACTCTGCCAAACACCGCAATTGCTTCTCACTGCATTGCGAGTCAGCGGCTTGGCCTGCCCCTGGAGTACGATCGAGCATCCGGGATGCATCCACCCCAAAAGAATCCTCTTCCAAAGACGGGGCTTCACCCGAATTTCCACCGCGGATCAATCGACCAGCCGCCCCTTGCTGCTGGGGATGCCGCTTTGTCGAGGATCGATCTGACAGGCCATCCGCAGGGATCGCGCCAGCCCCTTGAAGACGGCTTCGGCAATGTGGTGGGAGTTGCTGCCATGATGCAGCAGGACGTGAAGATTGCAAGCTGCCTGATGCGCGAAGGAGGTCCAGAAATGCTCGACCAGCTCCGAGTCAAACGACCCGATTTTTGGGGATGCGATCGGCGCTTGATAGACGACAGCGGCCCGACCACTCAGGTCGACCGCAGCGGTCACCAGAGTCTCATCCATCGGCAGTGTGCAATGTCCATAGCGGCAGATCCCCTCCTTGGTGCCGAGTGACTCCCTCAGCGCCTGCCCCAGCGCAATCCCGACATCTTCCGTGGTGTGATGGTCGTCGACATGAAGATCCCCCTTAGCATCGATCTCCAGATTCCAGAGGGAATGGCGAGCCAGCAGGACGAGCATATGATCGAGGAAGCCGATACCGGTAGCGATGCGATGGCTGCCATCCCCATCGATATCCAGGACCAGCTGGATCTGGGTCTCTCCGGTTTTGCGTTCAACCCGCGCGCGTCGCGCTGCCCCTGCCATCCCGCTCATCGCATCGACTCCAACAGATCCATGCACGCATCGCTCTGCGCGTCGGTCCCAACGGATATCCGCAGGCCAGCGCCCCATTCAGGATAGTCCATATACCGGACCAAAATTCTTTGATCCTTCAGTTTCTGGTACATCTCCTTCAGATTCCAAGTCGGATGGGTGCACCAGATGAAGTTGGCGTGGCTGTCTGGAACGATAAATCCGATCGCACGGGCACGCTCCAGCATCCGCTGCCTGGTCGCTATGATCTTTCGGCGATTCTCTTCTACCCAACCCTGGTCGCTGATGGCCGTCGTCGCCGCGGCCAGCGACAACGCATCGCAATTGTAGCTGTCCTTCACTTTGCGCATCATCTGGATCACTTCGGGCCTGGCCACTAGGTATCCAAACCGAAGACCCGCCAGTCCATAGGACTTGCTGAGCGTTCGGGAGACCATGATGTTCGGCTGCTGGGCGATCAAATCGATGCAATGGCCCGGCGCGAAATCGACATACGCTTCATCGATCAGAAGAGGGCAGGGGAGCCGCCTGGCCAGATCCAGCAGTGCCTCCGGTTCGATCCAGGTGCCGCTGGGACTGTTGGGATTAGGAATCACCACCAGTCGAAGCTGCGGATGGGGATCGCTCAGCCCTTCCGGGAGTCGAAATCCGTCGGCGAAGGGAACTTCTTCGGTCACCGCGCCCTGCAGTTGGGCCAGCGTGCGATAGAGGATGTAACTGGGATAAGGGAAACGGAGCAATTGGCCTCGATCGAGCAGGCTTCGGGTCACGATCGTCAAGATGTCGTCGCTTCCGTTGCCACAGAGAATCTGATCGGGTTCCACCCCAAGCAACTGCGAAGCCTGCATCCGAAATGGAGTTCCCAGTGGATCGGGGTATCGCTCCAACCGACCAGCTGCCTCAGCGATCGCCTCGCGAATCTTCGTCGTCGCAGGATAGGGATTCTCGTTCGTATTGAGCTTGATCGTCTTACCCCAGGGCGGCTGCTCCCCCGGCTGATACGCCGTCATGCTCTGCACATCGGCGCGAAACCATCGCTGCAGTTGGCCAGGATCGATCGGCTCCAAATTCGACATGATGAGCAATCCGTAGAAGGACAGGAAAGATAGACCAGATCGGTACGATACGATTGGGATTGAGGACAAAGGAGGACATCACACCATGCGATTCGCATGGCACTCTGCTCGCCATTCCATTGGCATTTGGTCAGCCACCGCCATTGGCTTGCGTTCGGATCGTGACGCTCTGGCGATGAGCCGTCAAGCCTTCCACTGTCGCCAACCGCTCGATCTCCGGCCCGATCCGCTTAAGCGCAGGCTCATCGCATGCGATCACGCTGGAACTGCGGAGAAAATGGTTGGAGGAAAGTCCGGAGGCCCAGCGTGCGGTGCCGCCGGTAGGAAGCACATGCGAAGGTCCTGCAGCGTAATCCCCCAGCGCCACCGGTGCGAAGGGCCCCAGGAACGTAGCCCCTGCGTGGGGCAACTGAGCCACCAGCGAATGGGGATCACGGGTCGCCACATGGAGGTGTTCGGGCGCTAGCCGGTTCGTCCAATGACAGGCTTGCTGGAGATCTTCGACCAGCACCAGCGCGCCATAGGACTCCAGTGACTGCCTGGTCACTTCGGATCGGTCCAGCGTCGCCAGTTGACGCCGGAGCGCCAGGCTGACTTCCTCCATCCAGGAAGGCTCCCAGGAAATCAGGACGCTGGCCCCCGGAGCATGCTCGGCCTGTGCCAGAAGGTCGGCTGCCGCGTAGGCGGCAGGCGTGCTGCTGTCGGCCAGCACCACCACCTCGCTGGGACCGGCGATCGAATCGATCGCCACCTGACCAAAGACCTCCTTTTTAGCTAGCGCTACAAATTGATTGCCTGGCCCGACGATCATGTCGACCGCACGGATTCGATCGGTGCCATAGGCGAGAGCTGCCACCCCTTGCGCCCCACCCATCGCATAGACTTCCTCGATCCCAAGCTCGACGCAGGTCGCCAGGACATGGGGATTATCGGCACCAAAGGGAGTGGGTGGAGCCATCACCACCAGCTCCTGAACCCCTGCAGCAATTGCGGGCACCGCAGCCATCAAGACGGTCGACGGATAGGCAGCTGCACCTCCCGGAACACAGACCCCCACCCGCTCCAGTGGCCTGTATCGGTGCTGTAACCTCAGCCCCGGCTCCGGTTCCACCACCACATCCTGGTGCAGGATCGCCTTCTGAAAGACCATCAGACGATCGCGGATGCGACGCACAGTCTGCAAAAACTCCGGCTCCACTCCGCGATGAGCCTCCCGCATCCGTTCGATCGGGACTCGAATCTGATCGGCCGGGCGATCGGAACGATCCAGCTTCTGGGAATACCTCACCAGAGCCTCGCTTCCATCGCGACGCACCTCCCGACAAATCCGCTCCACCACCTGCTGCGGACTGAGCGGCTCACCGAAGACCGCCATCGTCAAATCCCGGCTACGCTGGCTGACGACCTGGCCCTCTCCCACCCACCGCTTCCAAAGCCGATTCCAGGCTTCCTGCTGCAGGGGACCGCGAGCATCGATCTGAACCAGAGCCAACGAACTGTCCATCGGATGTCATCCATCGCATGAAAAAGGAGACGCCTCGGATCGCTGTCTGCCAACCGCCAGCAAAGCCTATGAAGACCTGACAGTCACTGATTGTCGATGGGCCGGGCATTCCAGCCAAGGGGCCAGCTGATTGGAAAAGTCTTCCACCAGTCCCGTCCTGAATCACCGCTGAAAAATCGGCAGATACCCGCGATCCAATTGCAGCATGATCAGGTTGCACGCCGTGACGTAGACCGGGTTGATCTGGCCATCCCACGAACCATCCGGCTTCTGCTCATTGGCGATCTTGTTGTAGAGCCGATCACGGAAGGGGAGCCATTCCGTATCGCCTTGGCGATAAACAACCTGACTGTAGTAGAGGTAGGTGTAATGCCAGTGACCAAATGTCTCTGATTCGTTGTTGATGTCGTGCAGCTTTTGCTTGGCGTAGGCGAGCATTTCCGGGACATGCTTGCTGTCGTAATCGCCGGCGTTGTAGAGCGTCGCCAAGGAAGCGGCTGTAATGGCTGGGCGCGACGTTCCCATCTGCTTGCTGGAATAGCTGATACCGCCATCGGGGTTCTGGCAGGTATAGATGTATTTCTTTGCAGCTTCGATGATCTGCGAGGGGACAGGAATACCGGCATTGCGGCATCCGCGAAGCCCCTGGACCTGCGTGATCGTGGTCGACCCCTCGTCGTAGTCGTTGCCATCGCGTGCGCTCACGTACCCCCAGCCTCCGGAGGGAGTCTGGGCCTGACCGCAGAACTGCACCGCCTTGCGAAGCGCCTCCACCAACTCCTTGCGCCGCTCCAGGAACCCTTCCTCCCCCAGCACCTGGGAGAGGAATAGCATCGAGAAGCCATGACCATAGGTGTAGCGGATATCGGCCACCGGCTCCCCAATCAACCCGTTGTCGCGGCTCTTGCTGAGCAGAAAATCGGCAGCTCGACTGATCGCTTTGGCATAAGGACCCTGCGTCGCCGTCGATCCGGAACAGAGCATGGCGGTCGCGGCCAGCGCGGCAATCGCAGTGGGGTAGGGAGGCGTATTCCACTGGCCTCGCGAGCTCTGATTGCGCACTAGGTAGTCGAGCCCATTGCGGATGGCCGTCTCCCAGCGAGGATCCCGATCGACCGGCCCAGGTGCCGCTACGGCATAAGCCCCTGGGGTGGACGCCAGTGCCACCGGGAGAGCACTCAGAATCCCGATCGCACCGCGTCGACTCACCCTACCACCCGATCTTCGGTTCACTCGTAATCCCCTTCCGCATTGCTCGACCCATCAGATGCTTCGCGGGAATCCTTCACCTCCACCACGCGGTGGCTGAGCATCTCGGTCGACTGCTGCGTCAGCCAGTTGATGCGAAGGACGTTATCCAACACCACCGGTCGCGAGTTTCCGGGGATATTCATCACAATCCTGCCCGATCCCGCCAGCATGTACTCAAAAACGTCGTTGATTTCGGTATTGAGCTTCAGGCCCGCCGTCGAATATCGCTCGTTATCGCCTAGCAACCCCGAGTGCCGGATCAGCTCGTTGGAAGTCAAAACCCAATAATCGAAACGGGTCACGAAGATCATGCCCATGAATAGAAGGAAAAGCATCACGAACATGCCCCAGTAGAAATCCCGCGAGGCAGCGACATGCAAACTCTCAATCCACTTTTTAACCGGCGCGATGATCGAAAACTGCTGGTTGAGCAGGATCACCAGAAGCACCACCGCCACCACCGAAATGAAGGCGGTCAGGGACGTGGATCGAGGAAAATCAAAGGTAAGCACCACCAGATTCAACGCCAAGACCGTCAGAAAAATCCCCCCAATCACATTCTTCCATGGCTCGGCAAAGGTCATCCCCAGCGCCGCCAAAAGGGAGGCCAATGCTGTCGGCCAGAGAAACACCATCTTGGGCCAGGAGCGGATCACGATCTTTTCCATCTCGCCGCCAGTTGCCATCGAATGACTCCTTCGCTGCCTACTGAATCCTGAAATCCCCAAGCCATTTCCGTTGGCTTCGCGAAATCCCGAGGCGTCTTGGAGTCTATTGTAGACCACTGAACCGCTTTTTCTCCAATGGTTGCCACCCCCCCGACTCGGGTTTCTCCAGATTTCCGGGACGGCTTCAGAGCCGGAGGACCTTGGTGATGCATCCGAGACTGCGATAGCATGGGCCCCGCCGCATTCCATCGCCCGACGGCTTGGAAAACTCACCCGACGACAGGCACAAAGTTGCTTCGCAGGAGCCGCTCCCGTTCCCCAGAACACCAGCAAGGCCCCAGAACACCATCAAGGGACAGAAAAGGGCAAAGGTCGATGGAATTGCGCTACCTCCATCCGGAATACTTTCGCGTTCGCTTTCGCGACTACCCGCCTCTTGTCCAGTGGCCCCAGTCGTTCGCCATCCTCAGCGGACTGGCCACAACCGGCCAACAATGGACAGAAGATGCCAATCGCCTGGGAGACCAGAATCTGCAAGCCGCAATCGAACAGCGTGCGGTGTGGCACGTGCGGATTGTCGGCTACAGTCCCACCACCTGCCACTTCGAACCAAGCTGGGCCTGCGATCTCTCTTTTTCCGATGCAATCGCTCTAGGCGATTGGGCAAAACAAGATGCGATCTATTGGGTCGAACAGCGACAGCTTTGGGTCACTCGTTGCCAAGCCCCAGAACTCCACTGGGTCGACACCTTCGAAAATCGACTGACCGGTAGCTCCCAGTCGTCAGCCCAGAATCCCTGAAGCCCAGAATCCCTGAAGCCCAGAATCCCTGAAGCCCAGGGTCGCTGAAATGTCATCGGCAAATGAAATCCACTCGCTGACGCTTGCATCCAATGCCTAGGGCCGCGACGACTAGCTGGCGAAACGAAAGAGGATCCCCCAGTTAAGCCAACGAAAGAAAATCCAAATCGCCTCACGATTGCTTATCGATCGAATCGTGAAGCACATCAGACAAAGAACCTTCCTTCGATTTGAGCGCCTCCAGCATCTGCCCAACGCTTTTTTCATGAAACAGCGGATGACGCATCCGATGAGACGGATTGACGTAGTAGTGGTTGCAACGGCCTTCCTTCTCCACCTTCACGTAGCCAGCAGCCGCCAAGTCAGTCACGATCTTTTGAACCATCCGCTCTGTAATCCCGACCAGACTGGCTATCTCTCGAAGCCGAATCTTTTCCTCGCGGTAAATGCAGAAAAGAACGTGGCCATGATTTGACAAAAAGGTCCAAACCGGAAAACCAGAATTCCCTTTCGCTTCCTCGATCGACATGCTCGGCATCCCCCATGCGACAACGTATCGAGCTGGATTTCCCGGCTTCCCGGCGAAAACCATCGTGGAATCCGCCAAACCCACGCGGCCTCGAAGATAACATTATCGTAAGCTACCGCGGTTTGTTGCAAGCCCCCCATCAAATGTGTTTCCGGAACTGAAATCCCTGAATGAATACGCGGTCTTCAGCTTGCGAAGTACGAATGTGCGTCTTTTGCCAAGCGATGGCGCGCGACGTGCAACCGTCGCTTGATCGTCCCCAAAGGAACCTGCAGCCGATTTGCGATCTCCTGCAGCGACCGATGTTCAAAATAGAATTCATGAAGTGCCTGTCGATCGATCTGCGATAAGGACTGCATCGATCGTGACAACTGCTCCGTCCGCTCGCGATCCCGGACCTGTGCTTGAACGCGATCGGTCGTCCCGTCAGCGACGTCCGATAGATCACATTGCTGCTGGCTGTGGCGTCGGTACCTTTGCAGGTACGTGATCCCAGCATGCAGCACGATGCGGCGAAGCCATCCCTCAAACGCTTGAAGGTCTTTGAGCGTATGGAGATGGCGAAAAACCTTCAGGAAGACCTCCTGCGTAATGTCCTGCGCTTCACTTTCCCGATGGACGATGCGCATCGCCTGCACCTGAACCGATCGACTGTACCGACGATAGATCTCGGCGAATGCCTCCTGGTCTCCTTGCTGAGCCAAGGCCAGCCACTGAAGCATCTGGCTGCATTCCACCTGCTGTGCACCCTCGACTTCCATGGTTTCCTCTGACGATCGCTGTTGCCGCTTCATCGCGTCAATCCCCGCACTTCCTTCGTTGGATATGCACCTGCTCCGCTTGTCCATTCCCTGCGACTTCAACCTGCCCACCTCGAACATCTCCTCGCCTCGCACCGACACCAAAACAAGCCGACAGCCGATCGACACGGGATCGCCCAAGGGAGGATCCCATCGCCGTTCGCTGCCCGGCTGCCCTTTGAGACCGGCCAGAGGCTTTTGTCCTGAAAAATCGGTTGTTCCCCAATCCATAGGCCCGGTCCATCGCTAGTGGACTGAGCTACCGGCCAGCCGGTTGCAAGCAGCCTGGCCTT
>JBIINB010000173.1:0-8225 GCA_044337705.1 Pirellulaceae bacterium
GTCGTCGTTCCTTAGTCACGATCCATCACCTCCATGCACAATTCCATGTATGCCCTGGTACCACGCGACCGAGGCGCATATTCCAGTACCGACTTCCCGTGGCTGGGGGCTTCCGCCACCGCAACGTCTCGGGGAATCACCGTATCGAAAACCACTTCACCGAAAAAATCCCGCACTTCGTCTTCAACTTCGCGAGTCAGTTCCAACCCGCCGTCGACCATCGTCAGCAAGATTCCTCCAAAAGCAAGCTTTCCCTGTCTCTTTTGCATTACGTCGCGGATCACTTCGATCATCTGCGTCAGCCCTTCCATGGCGTAGTATTCGCACTGGATCGGGATCAGAACTTCCTGGCTTGAGGCCAGTGCCGATTGAGTTAAAGTACCAAGCGAAGGTGGGCAATCGATCAGCACTAGGTCGAACCCGGACATCCCAGCATCCAGGTGCTTTCGCAGCACACCGCCTTCGCTTCCTGACGCATGCAGGCGATCGACATCCTGAAGTGTGCGACAGCCGGGCAGCACCTGGAATTTTCGATGCGAGGTCGCGAGGATGCTGGACCGAATCGAATCCTCCAGCAGCAATGGATGCTGGATGGCTGGGACCAGCCCTAGACCACTGGTGGCATTGCACTGAGGATCTAGATCGATCAGAAGCGTTTGGGCGCCTGCGCGAGCGGCGGTAGCGGCCAAGTTGACCGCGGTCGTGGTCTTTCCCACGCCCCCTTTCTGATTCGCGATACAGACAATCCTTGCCACCGGCAGCCACCTCCTTGCGGCTCCTGCTTGGCTCTCCATCCACCCACCGCCGCGTCTGTCCAAGCGGTCGGGATGATACGAATCCAGCCGATCGGATTCCATCCCAAAAGCGCCAACGCCCAAAGAACCGAAATCGCAGCAGTTCCACGTGGAACCGCTTTCCCTTTGGGGACTTTTGGGCAGTGCATCCGTAAACAGGCTATCCTGCTGCCTGCGGAAACAGAACGTCGGCCGTACTCGACATGGTCGTTCCCCCAGGGCTTGGCTTTGCTAGCTCCAGGGGAGAAAAACCGCAGTGGTACCTACTGCCGAGGGGCCAACGCTTGGCGAAGCGAGTCGGTTTCACGTGAAACTGGGTAAATCAGCTGAGCGGATGCACCACCAGACCGCTCACCAGTTTCGGATAGAAGTAAGTGCTTTTAGCTGGCATCCGTTCCTGATGCAGACTGACGGCGCGAATATGGTCGATCGTAGCGGGCATGACCAGAGCGGCCAAAGGGTAGGTTTTGTGACCTTCCAGTTTGCCACGGAGACCATCGATCACCTCTTGGACCAGATGCACATAGGTCGGTTTGGGCATCTCCTTCAGTCCCAGCAGATCCTCGAACACAAGGCGATGGAGGATGGCGACTCCCAAGCCTCGCCAGTCGCCGCTCTGATCCGCCGCGATCTCCGCCATTCTCGCGTTCGCCTCCGGCTTGGCGGTGATCAGAACCCAGGCATCCGAAGCTCGGCTGTAGATCGCCATCACTTCCTGCTCATCCCACCGTTCCATCTGCCTCCAGACCCCTTCAGCCGCCTCGGGTCCATTCCCTGCCGCCTCCAGTTCGAAATGCCCACTCAGCCTCTCCTTCAGCTGCTCGGTCGTCATCTCCGGGACACCCTCCAGCAGTCGATGGGTGGGCAGGACGACCAGTCCCGGATCGTGCATAGAGACCAACTGGGTCAGCACAAAATTCGCGGGATGGTCAGGTGGCAAAGCCCCATGCTTGGCCACTAATTCGTCTCGATAATTGCAAGCTGTCTCGTAGCGATGATGGCCATCGGCGACGAACATTGGCAGAGGTTCCATCAGCGCCGCAACCTGATGGATGATCTGCATCTGGGTAATCGGCCACATGCGATGGATGACTCCCAGGTGATCGGTCGCCTCCAGTCCCTGCACCCCTGCCGTCGCATCGTCAATCGCATGCTGGATCTGATTTTCAGGGTCGGGATAGAGCCCAAAAATCTGGCTAAGATTCGCCTGCGTCGCTCGAGTCAGTCGCAGCCGATCATCCTTCGCTTTGGCATGAGTCTGCTCATGCGGGTAGATGTTTCCTTCGCCGAACCGCTGCAACCGAACGCGAGCCATGAAGCCTTTGCGGATCTTGGTGCGCCCGTCGACATCGAACTGCTGCTGGTATGCATAAATCGCTGGATCCGATTCCAGCTGCAATGTCCCATCTCCCTTCCAATCCCTGAAGATCCTGGCAGCTCGACGGTATATCTCATCCGCATCCGAATCCGTCGACTCGGGCCGATTCAACTCCAGACGCAGAAAATTGAAGGGGGAGAGGCGGTAGAGATGATCCTGAAGCTGGCTGTCGACCACGTCGTACGGTGGTGCAATGCAATCGCTTAGCGATCCAACTTGCGCGAGGTTGTAACGTAGACCACGAAAGGCTTGGATCTGTGGCATCGGTCCGAGTGCTCCTGGCAGCGTGGGCGATCGACAAGTCAGACGAATTGCCGAATTGTAACGGATTCCCTGACCGCCAAAAGGTCGCCTGCTGCCGGGATCTCCTAGCCTTCTGCAGGAGGAAAGGTCAGACCAGAAAACGCCGCGATAGCCTCCTGGATAAAGCCCGCCAACTTCTCAGGATCCTTTTTGCCAGGCGCTGTTTCGACACCACTGGCCGTGTCGACTGCGTCAGGACGCACCGTCTGAATGGCCTCCGCCACATTTTCAGGTCGCAGACCTCCCGCCAGGATCATGGGCGTTGCTCCCAAGCATCCAGGACGAGGAACGAGGAGATCCCAACGAGCGACCCGACCAGTTCCCCCCTTTTCCAAGGGAGCATAGGCGTCGATCAATAAACCGCTCACCCCACTGGCAACCCAACTCTCCGCGCAGGCCGCATCGGGATCTCCTCTCCAACCGATCGCCTTGATTCGCGGAGGACCGCCCCAATCGGCCCAGTCCTGCGGCCGCTCGGATCCATGCAGTTGGACTCGGTCCAGCCTTGCGGTCTTCGCCACCTCGGCTACCCATCTGGGGTCTGCATCGACGAAGACACCAACGCGCAAAGCCTGGCGCGGCGTCGGACGATTCCAGGAGCCAACAACTTCCGGCGCAATGAAGCGAGGGCTTCCCACATAGAAATTGAACCCCACTGCATCGGCCCCAAGTTGGACTGCAAGTTGATAGTCCCGCTGGTCGACTATGCCGCAGATCTTGATTCGAAAGTCAGGTTTGCTGCTTTGCATAGCTATGAATCCAATGCATTTGGTTTCTTGCCTGGTCGCGATTGTACCATTTCGACGGATTGACTACCGTTGCTTGGCCTAGCGATTCCCAATGGGATTCGCATCGCCATTGTCGCATGGCCTGTTCCATCTCTCTTGGGTGCACGGTGCTTGGATGAGCAGACTTCGAATAACGGGAATCTCCGCTTCATCAGTGGCTGGCCTACTGACCCTGTGGGCCGTCTCCATCGCGATCTGCGAGCCGCAACAGATTCACATTCTGGAGATCTATCAGATCGAAGGCGGATCTCAGGTCGCCCAAGCGATGAAGTCACTGGATGCCACGGAGGCCGGCGAGCCGTTTCGAAATCTTCAAAAGCATCTCCAGCAAAGCAACCCCAAGCAGGCCATCCATCGGATGAAGGTGAGGGTGATCGAGCGAGGCACTGGCACATCATCCCAAGATGGCTGTCGAGCGATCCTGGCTTTGGAAGCCGACGAGCGACTGGAGGCAGGGGGAGTTCAGGAGGCCCTCCGCGGATGGCAGGCTGATTCAGAAACTCCCGTGCCTATCGTTGGCAGCGATCCACTTGCCGAAAAAGCAAAACGGTGGGCAACTTGGAAACGCGACATCGCCCGTCACCAACTGATGCTGCTGACCAAGACGGGCGATCGCCCCGAGGTCCGCAAAATCGCTTCCGCCGCCAAGTTGGCGTCCTATCAGATATCGAATGACTCGCCGGCTCAGCCTGTAACTCTCTCCTCACCAGTTGATCACTGGAGCCAGTTGATGGAAGAAGCCTCGACGCTGTCCAATGCCACTTCCCTCACTTCCACCAATCCTCTTCCTCCGCCCAACCAAGAAGCGATGATGTGCCGATCGACCAGTTGGAAGCCGGTCGCAGGTCCAGTTCGCTTCGGTCGTTTGCTGGCCGCCACAACCACACCCCTCCTTCTATGGGTGGCATATCGAGGATGGATGCAGTTTGCGAAGCGGCGGGCGAGAAAGAATCAAGCTCCCTGGACGCATTCGCTCCATTCAATGGGCCTTCTTTCGTTTGGTAGGTTGGAATTCAGGGAAGAGACTACCTATCGGACTCCAAAGTCATCCCGAAAATTTGGATTGAGCCTCGTTACCGGATGGTGGCTGGAAGCAATCCGCTACTCCTTTCCGCTCCTGGTACTGACCAAGGCCATCCTCAATCCCGCTTGGGGACGTTTCTTTTTCTCTCAGCCCATCGCTGCGCTTCCCAAGCTACTGGAATGGTGGTGACTCGAACGAAGGGGGGGCAGAGAGATACAACAGTCCCCCCTGAACACCACCAGCCGTACGGAAGGAATGCTTCGCGATCGCGTCGAGCCCGTGCTCCGACTGTGCGCAGTACCCCATGCCTTGAAAGGTTGAGCTCTTCCTGTCGCCCCATGCCGGACGGGCCATGTGACTTAGAGCAACGCGTTAGTTTCAGCAGACCGATAGCGCGGAATTGTTTTTTTTCAGCGTCGACTGGATTCGGTAGTGCCGATAGTAGGAAGTGCGAAGCCGTCTGACGAGAAACATGCAACCAAGAGGTGGGAATTCATGGACGAAGCCTCACTGGGTCTGAAGCGATCGCCTGGTCTGGGTATAGCGACATTGGACCGTTACGTTCCTCTGGAGACTCGCGAGTCGATTGTTCGTGAGATCACCAAGACAGTCCAACGCGGGCTGGGCCCCTGCACTGTGATCGGTGGAATCGGTAGCGGCAAGAGCCTCTTGGCGCAGCGCATCGCACAACAACTGCATGCACACTTCTCTTTGGTGCTGCTTCATGGGTCAACCCTTCGAAGCGAGGCAAAACTTTATCAATGCTTGGTATCCGAATTGGACATCCCTGTCAGATCGGAGATTAGCCCGGGAATAAGAACTGCCGTCCAGGAATTCCTGGTGGCGATGCCAGCTCACGAAGGCGCTGGGCTGCTGATTCTGGTCGATGACGCTCAGTGGTGTTCTCGACGCGTCTTCGAGGAGCTACTGTTGATGGGAGATTGGACAGATGGTCGAGTGCCTCGTGTCCGATACATCCTGCTCGGGACGCCGCATCTGGAGCATGTCCTACTACAGCCCCGCTTGCAGTCCTTGCACCATCGTATCGCCCACCGCAGTTTTCTCCCCTTCTACCAAGCGGAGGAAACCCGCGAGGTTGTTCTAACGAAAATTAGAATGTCAGGAGGCGACGCACTACAGATTCTATCTGAGGACGCGATGCGATCGATCCATCACCAAACGCAGGGCAATCCGCGATGGGTCGACTACCTCCTAGACTTCTCCCTGCGGCTCGCCATCGATGAAAAAAGTGGATGCATAGAGCCACCGTTGGTGGAACGTGCCTGGGGTTATCTACAGGGCCTTCAGCAGGAGGATGGCGACCAGGTCTCCCATAAACTGCCGATCGACTCTGCGTCGGGAGAGTGGATTGAATTCATCGAACTGAACCATTCGGAGTTGGAAGCAGGCAACGCGGCAACTCTCAAGGAACCGCCTTCCCTTACCACCATTCCATCGGTTGGTCCCATCGTCGCTGGGGATCAACAACTCCTCGAACACCAAGGGAGTGAACCTAAAGTTGCATCAGCTTCGATGGAAGCAACTGAATCGACAAGCGAGACTCAGGTTGTCGTCGAATCGATTCCTCATGTTGATTTCTCTCCATGCCTATCTGAAGGCCGACATCCCACTTCGGCAGCACATTTTTTCGATCGTGGCCACCAAATCAATTGCTCGGCCTTGCATCGATTCCTCGTTGCTTGGCGACGCGAATTGCCTCAACTCGATGTAGCCAAGTCGAACCAGTCGGAAGACGATCGGTTTCGCATATTAGAGATTTCCAGTTCGGAAAATAGTTAAGAAGTCGAATTCAGGATTTCGCGACGGATTCCGTCGCCGTACGGAAGGGTCAAGACCATGAGTGGCGGAGCCATGCTGGATCGCTATCAGAGACCTGCGAAAAAGGAGAATTTTGAGGGAAACTCTTTGGGTTGCATTGCATTCTCTGCTCATCGTGAAGAGGCAATGGCTTGGTGGCCGATTGTCTACCGATTCTTTCTCGGCAGTGGTCGTTTACCATCGGAGATTGCAAAACTGGATCGCATGGATCTATCCCCTCCATCGCAGGGACCAGCAACGCAGGAAGCGGGGTACAACAGTTGGCGGATCGATGCCGCTCGTTGGGAGGATTCGGTGCTCGACATTAGTAGCAACCAAATCCTTCCCCGTCTCCACAACAGGACTCGTCTTTGCTGCTATCTGGGTTATTCTGAAGATTCATGGGTAGAGCCGCTGGGTCGGAGTTTTGAACGGGTCATCATTGTGGTGCCTGAGAAAGTCAGCGGCGGTGGCAGTGAACTGATTCGTCGCATCCAACGGATGATGGCAAGGCAAGTTCCGATCGCTGGCTACCTGGAATGCGGCACTGGCGGAACCTAGGAATACCTTGAGTAGTTGTTTGCGATGAAATCGTGTCTTGTCACCGGCGGCGCCGGCTTTATTGGTTCGCATCTGGTTCATGGGCTACTTTCGGAAGGGTATCGCGTTCGAGTGCTCGATAATCTCTCAACTGGCCATCGTGCTAACCTGGAGAGTGTTCTCGATCGTGTGGAGTTCCTGGAGGGGGACGTCTGCGACACCCAGCTAGCGAAGCAGGCAACCGAGGGGATCGACGTCGTTTTCCACCAAGCCGCGATGGCTTCGGTACCTTTCAGTCTGGAGTACCCGCTGGAGTCGCACCGCGCGTGCGCCACAGGCACTCTTTCGATGCTGATTGCCGCGAAGGACTCTGGGGTCAAGCGATTCGTCTACGCTGCAAGCAGCAGCGCTTATGGCGACCAGCCCTTCAGCTCCAAAAGGGAAATCGACATTCCTTCGCCTCTTTCTCCCTACGCGGTGGCCAAGCTGGCTGGAGAGTACTATTGCCAATCCTTTTTCCATAGCTTTGGTATGGAAACGGTTGGATTGCGATACTTCAATGTTTATGGTCCTCGCCAGGATCCAAACAGCCCCTACTCGGCGGTGATCCCCCTGTTTGTCACTCGTCTGCTTTCAGGTCAATCGCCTATTATCTACGGAGACGGCCAGCAGTCACGAGATTTCACCTTTGTGGAAAATGTCGTACTCGGAAACATACTCGCCTCAAAAGTCGAAGGAATCGGCGGCAAGGTGATCAACATGGCTGAGGGACGCCAGACCACGCTACTGCAACTCTTGACGTTGCTCGATCACCATCTTGGGACTGGGATCCGACCTAAGTTTGAAGCACCACGTGTTGGCGACGTCCGCGAGAGTCTTGCGGATATCACTCTGGCAAGGCAGTTGCTGGGCTATGATCCTAAGATTGGTCTGGACGAAGGCTTGGCTAAGACCATCGACTACTATCGCACGTGGAGTTCATGAGAGGGTCAGAGCCTGGAAAGCCTCCTCGCTGACCTACAGCTCATTGCGATATCGCCTCTGGGGGCTCGACCAACCGAATCAACCGATCGGCCTCTAAGAGATCATGATTGGTTGAGGTGCCGCTGGGCCATCGGACGGTCAGTCGCTCAAAGCGGCCATCCTGCAGCTGGCTCCGTTCCATCCCGAAATGGACGATCCGCTCGCTGGTGGATGCGTAGGACCCACCTCCAAACATATTGCGGTGGATAATACGATCCTTGCCCTTCAGGCTGAGCACCGCACCGATGGCGTCTCGGTTGGACCGCGTGCCTACCAGCTGCACCTTCAGCCAGGCACCCTCTGACTCCGATTGATTTTCAACGATGGCCACATCCTGCAGAACGGTCGATGTTGCGAGGTCCATTTTCCCGTCCTGATTGAAATCGACGATGGCCAGACCTCTAGCCGAAACCGGCTTTCGAAAAAATGCACCCGCCTGCTCTCCGGCCATGCGGAATGATCTGCCCTTTAGATTCTCCAGCAGCACCGGAAGTTGGTCGACGGGAGCTAGCTGGCTTTGGCGCACAGCGTGCCCATTGACGGTAACCAGATCCTCG
>JBIINB010000068.1:0-25123 GCA_044337705.1 Pirellulaceae bacterium
GGCAAACGGGTTTTGGTGACCGGCCACACCGGATTCAAAGGGTCTTGGATGACCTGGTGGCTCCATCGGCTAGGGGCAAGCGTACATGGCTACTCCCTGCCTTCGGATACCGTTCCCAATCATTACAGCCAGTTGCCTGGGCACCTAAGCAGCGAACTGCTTGGCGATATCCGTGAGGCGCAAAAGCTCCACGATTATGTCCAGCAGGTTCAGCCCGACATCATCTTTCACCTAGCGGCTCAGCCTCTGGTCCGTCGCAGCTACCGGCAGCCAGAAGAGACATTCTCGACAAACGTGCTGGGAACTCTTCATCTGCTGCAGGCCGCTCGAGCCTGCGATTCGGTCGATGCGTTCGTCTGCGTCACCAGCGACAAGGTGTACGAAAACCTAGAATCAACCGAGGGCTACCGCGAATCGGATCGCCTGGGTGGTAGCGACCCCTACAGCTGCTCCAAGGCGTGCGCCGAGCTGGTGGCCAGTTCCTTTCGCAACAGCTACTGGAATCTGAATCAGTATGGAAAGTCGCATCATTGTCTTCTTGCAACGGTCCGCGCCGGGAATGTGATCGGCGGGGGGGATTGGTCCGAAGACCGGCTGATTCCCGACGCTGTGCGCGCCGTGACAGCGGGGACCATTCTGACGATCCGCAGCCCTTCCTCGGTTCGCCCCTGGCAGCATGTACTGGAGCCACTCAGTGGGTACCTGCAGGTCGGCGAACGACTCTTGAAGAAAGACCTGTCATCGGCGACGGCGTGGAATTTTGGTCCGTCCGAAACTGATGATGTATCGGTAGGAGAGGTGATCGAGGCATTTGCCGAATCCTGGCCGGAACTGAAGTACCAGATCCAGATAGATCCCAATGCGCCTCACGAAACGAAGTTCCTCAAAGTCCTTTCGAATCAGGCGAGGGAAAAGCTGAATTGGCAGCCGGTCTGGGGCTGGCGTCAGGCGGTGCAGATGACCGCACAGTGGTACCGCGAATTCCATCGCAATCGGCAGGTGCTCACCCAGGAACAGCTGGACTCCTATCACAGCGAGGCGTCTCAAATCGGGCTTCCCTGGGTTTAGCTGCCGCCCAGCCCGGAGTTCATCCCCACGGTCGTGGCCCGACTCCTTGTCGCTTCAGGATCTTCAGCCTTTATGTGTGAGCTGCCATGAAATTCCTCTTCGTCAAGCGACGATTTGCGTGGCCTCGCGCCTCGGGTCATGATGTCCACACCTACCAGATGATGCTTCATCTTCAGAAGCAAGGCCACCCTATCTCCCTCTTGTCGCTGGAACCATCGGACGACAAGGCGCTGGAAGGCCTTGATCTCTACTGGTCTAGATGCGGTCTGGATGCACGGCAGACAAATCCCCTTCCCGCCGATCCGCAACTGGGATACTGGCAGCGCCGTTTCGTTTCGTTCTGGGGGCTAAACCCCAATTGGATTGCAGCGACTGAGGAAGCAGTCGAAGCGAGCGGTGCGGATGTGGTGGTGGTTTCCGGGCGCGAGTTGCTTCCATTACTGGCGGGGAAAATCGGATGCAAGCGGGTCTGGTATGCAGCCGATGATGCGGTCCTGCACCACCTTTCTCTCCTGATACCCTCCAAGCCGTCGACCTGGGGCAATCTGAAGATGGCCGCAATCGGAGGGCTTTACGAACGAACCCACTCCAAGCTGACCGATCGGGTCTGGGTCGTCTCGCCCCGCGACGCGGCATTCGGCAGGTTCTGGATGCCTTCGGCTTCGTTTGACTGCGTTCCCAACGGTGTGGACGCCGATTTCTTCTCACCTCGCGAGGTCTCGAAGAAACCCAAAAGTTGCGTCTTCTGGGGGCGACTCGATTTCCCCCCCAATATCGATGCCGTGCGATGGTTCAGCGAGCATGTTTGGCGCGATATCAAACGACGCCATCCGGATGCCAGCTTCCATGTGTACGGTTTTGCTCCCACCGAGGAAATCCGTCGGATGGCCCTCCAGTTTCAGTTCGATCTGGTGGCCGACAGCCCAGATATCCGCGATGCGGTTTCCAGCTGTGAGGTGGTCGTTCTACCGTTCATCTCCGGGGCAGGCATCAAGAACAAACTGCTGGAAGCCAGCGGTATGCAGCTGCCCATCATCGCCAGCCCGATGGCGATGAATGGCATTGATGACTCTCAGCTGTCGCCCTGCCTAGTGGCCAAAAAACCATCTCAGTGGATCGACTATTTGGAGCGTTTATGGCGAGACCCTACGCTGCGGCAGTCCCAAGGTGCCAACGCGCGGCAGTGGTGTCTGGAGTTCGCAAGCTGGGACACCACCGCTCGGAAGGCTGCAGCAGCTCTCCAGGCAACTCGATCCACAGAAGGACAATAACGCAGACAGCGGATGGCCACCCATCCCACAGCGGATTGCAAAGGCAATACTACCCATGTTTCTGGAACCACTCGTCGGACATGACCCAGCCTGGCTAGCTGCTACAGCCCAAGGGCTGGGCCATCGAAGCCATCTTCTGGAAACACGCAACGAAGCCGGACAACTGACCGGCCAACTCCCGCTGGTCGAAGTGGCCACTCCCTGGTTCGGACGCTTCCTCGTCTCGCTTCCCTACATCAACACCGGCGGCATTTGGGCTCATACCCCCGAAGCGGCTCGCGACCTTCTTGGTCAGGCGGTCGAACTGGCGGACCATCGACATGTCCGATATCTGGAACTGCGTCATGAAAGACCATTGGACGATCCACGACTGAACGCCAGCCGTACCGATAAAGTCCATATGCGTCTTCCTCTACCTGACTCCACCGAAAAACTGCTCAAGCAATTCCGTTCGGAACTGCGTAGCCAGATCAAGCGAAGCCAGCACGAACAGTTTGGCTCCCAGGCCTCCTTTGGACGGCAGGAATTGCTGGACCCGTTTTACCAAGTCTTCTCTTCCAACATGCGAGACCTGGGCACCCCAGTCTTCGGAAAGCGACTTTTCCTCTCAATCCTTCGCAACTTCCCAGAGACGTCCGAGTTCTGTGTGGTGCGACAGAAGGGAATTCCCGTTGCGGCGGCCCTGCTGATCCATCATGCGACGGGAACGGAAGTGCCAAGCGCCAGCAGCCTTCGAGCGTACAACGCGACCCAATGCAATATGTTTCTTTACTGGAACCTTTTGACGCGAGCGGTCGAAAGGCAATCGCCTCTCTTCGACTTCGGAAGAAGCTCCATCGACTCTGGAACCTACAAGTTCAAGAAACAGTGGGGCTCCATCCCCGCTCCAGCCCACTGGCAATACTACCTGCGGCGGGGATCGGCAGAAGCGATGCGGCCCGACCAGGGGGCCAATGCCAAACTGGTGAAGATCTGGCAGAAGCTGCCTCTTTGGGTCACTCGACTGGCAGGACCTGCGATTGTCCGAGGCATTCCCTGATTCAGCGCGGAAACCCAGGCTCCAGGATGGATGGTGTGGACCCGGAAAGGTGAACTGCTATGATGCAGACGGTTTTCTCCGATGGATTGCGTTGGAACCAGCCCGCCGTAGGGATGATTCATGGATGCAGATGTTTCCGGTTCTTCCCTCCGGACTTCCAACCAGGGGGTGATGACTTGGTGCAGCATGGGCGCCTTGGCATGGATTGGCCTGGCGATTCTGAGGAACTCCCCAGCGCCTGACCGATGGCCCGTCACCGCCACGGCCGCAGTTCTCTTCCTCTGGATGCTGTTTGGCTACCGAGGAAAATCGGACGCTACAGAACATCGGGATTCGCAGATCCCCCCAGCTCACCAACCCGTCCTGCGATGGTGGCCCCCCCTTCTTGCTGCGGCGGCTGCATTCTGGGTGGTAGAGCCGCTGATGCTGCTGGTGGCCTTAAGTCTTCTTACGGTCCATGGCCTCCATGGATGCTCCCCACGCTGGTTCATCGCAATCTTTGGAATCGGGGTGCTCATGCTTTGGCCGCCGGGGATGTGGACCGATGGTTCTGCAAGCTACGACGCGACTGCGGTCACACTGGTCAGCCAGGGGTTGGA
This sequence comes from Pirellulaceae bacterium, assembly GCA_044337705.1. Taxonomy (GTDB): domain Bacteria; phylum Planctomycetota; class Planctomycetia; order Pirellulales; family Pirellulaceae; genus JBEISR01. Next base: position 3,978 of record JBIINB010000068.1, read on the forward strand.
CCTGTTTCAGATGGTGCATGTTCCTCTGCCGCGTGAAATTCGCTGGGGGGAAGGCCAGTACCCAATCCACCGCTATCTGGTCCCGGGGGATGGGCTGGGCGTGGTGCTCGCTTGCTCGATCTGCATCGTCTGGCTGTTCCAAAGATCGCTGTTCCACGCAGCCCTTCTGGCTCTAGCAGCCATCCCGCTGGGTTGGCTTTCCGAAGTGGGAACCGACTACCCTATCTTCCTCGCCTACGGTTCCGAACCATCAGAGCTACAAGTCGCGCAGGCCAGCTGGATTGCGAGCCTGTTTCGGATCGTTCTGCTGTTGCTCCTGTTGCTGTTTGCGGATCGTTTGCTGCGGGCACTTTTGGAACCGATCGATGTCCAGCAATTGGACGCCACCCTGCCCCCGGCCGCCATGGAGCTGAATCGTTGGATCGCCTGGCCGAACGTGACGGACAGCTCCGGTATGTCCTCTTCTTCTTTCGGAGGCGATCATGGGGTGCAAGAGCAGCAGTCGACAGACCATTGGAGCACCCCCGTGGCCGTTTGGGCATGGAGTTCGGCGGGGCTGTTGTCGCTGCTTGCGGCCGGCCTTCTGTTGACCGAGCGGATCGTTGATCTTCGAGCCAACCAGTCCAGCAGGTCGAAAATCCCAGGCATGGGCAGGTGGCATGCCGCGCACAATGCAATGGGGATTGAAATGGTCGACTCCAACCAATCCAATCCGCTTCTGGAACTCAATCGGCCACCCGATTGGATCGGGAAAAAGTCGACCGATACGCGGACGATCTGGATCGGCACGCGTCAATCATCAAGCCAACGCAGCCTATGGGAAGACGAACCTAGAGGCCGCAGCTGGACGCGCCAAGAGCAGCGGTGGAGACGCTTGGAATCGAACGGTCGTCAAAATGCGGCCAAGCCGCGCGGCACCCTGGAGCATCTGTTGGAGGGGGCATGGAAGCAGACCAGCTATCGCGGTGCCATCGAAGGGAACCGGTCGATCTGGACTAGCATCCGAACCTCCGATGGCAACTGGAGAAATCCCTATCGCGATCAGGAACTGGCTGGAAGCATCGAAGCTCGACTCAGCCACCATCTTCTGACGAGGATCGGGAACCTCTGGTCTGACAGCAAGGGTGTTGAGAGCATTCAGATGGCAGTCGATTCGGTGACCCCTTGGACCCAGGCGCAGTTGGAACAACTGGATGAAGTCTACGAGAAGATAAGAAGCGAGCTGTTTTCGAAGTCCGGGACAGGAGTACCGTACGATGCTTCTTTGGCGCCGTCGGTCGATGCCCCTGCGATCCTTCCAAGGGATGCAAACCATGTCCCATGATGAGAAGCCCGATCATCTTCTGGCCTATCTACTTCGATCTCCAGGGCATTTCTTCGGAGACCTCTGGGAATTCTGGTCGGCTTGGTCCTACACGCGGCGTTGGTCGCGGATTTGGCTGACCGCTCTCCCTATTGTCGCCCTCTTCCTGGTGGCTGCCTTGCCGACCCTGCTGGGAAGCCTTCAGGCCAGGACTCGTAAACTGGTCTGGTATGCTCGCACCGCGGAAAAGCTGATGGAAGCCGATCAAGAGAAGAAGGTCGCCAAGGGGGAACAGGCAGATCGATCCGAGCCGAGGGAAGACCGAACGGCAGGTCCCCGAACTCTGGCACAGATTGCCATGGAACAGGATCTTCCGGAAGCCTCTCAGCGCGCGATGATCTGCTTTGAGCGGATCTTGCAGATGGAAGGCAATAACAAGCGAGCCAGGTACTTTGTCGCCAGTCAGTATGGCCGTCAGAGGGACATCCAACGGGCCCGCGAAGTGATGCAGTCCCTGGCTCCCGAAGAGGGAAGGGGCTACCCCATGGCTCATCTGTGGCTGGGCCTGGATGCGGCCGAACGGATGCAGGGTGGCGAAGAGGGGCTTGAAGGTGCGGCGATGCATCACCTGTCGATCGCCGCCGAGGAGGATCGAGCGCCGTCGGAAGTTCTCTGGATTTACTCGTTGCTTCTTGCCAAACGGGGCGATCGAGTTGCCGCCATCGATTGGCTTCAACGTCTGGTGCGCACCGATCCGATCTTCCTGGTCGAGGCAGCGCAATTGGCCAAGTCGATCGGATCGGAGAGTCTATCGACCGATTTTGCGATCAGAGCCTACACCTTCCATCAGAAGAGAATTGAGGAACGAGGAGACAGCGAAGGAGACTGGATTGCCATGGCGCAGTCGCTGGTGCTTCAGGAGAAGCTGGAACAGGCAACCTCTCTACTGGCCGGTGTGCTCCAGCGGAACCCAAACCAGCAGCAGCAACTGGTGCGGCGCTACCTGTCGGGCCTACTTTTGCGTCGATATGAAGCCTCCAAGCGAAACGGCCAGGAATTGGCGTCAGCCGATTTCGGCCTGCTGCAGGCATCGCTGAATATCGACCCCATGAATCCTTCGCTCAACGAGTCCCTAGAGCTGCTGCGCAGCGAGCCTGAACTGATGAAAGAATCGGCCGAACAGGCCGTGGCCGATATGCTTGCCACAGGTGGCGCCAACACCATCGCACATCTTCTTCTGGCACAGCGGGCCATGCAGGCCAATCGCCCTGAAGTCGCTAGCAAGCATCTGGAAATCGCTCACCAACTCTCCCCACTCTCCCTGGTCGTGCGATTCCAGCTGGCGGCCAATCTGCTGCAACAGGACCCATCCAAGTCCGAACGCGCCTTCGGGTTGCTGGAGGAATTCGAGTCGGTCCGTCCCAAGGACGGCTTCCTGCAGCAATGCCTCGGCGATCTAGAACGCCTTTCGGGGCGACTGGACAAAGCCACGCAGCGATGGGAACGGGCGATCGAACTGGGCTCCGAATCTCTGCCGCTCCTGGAACGACTGGAACCGGCCTACCAAGCCCTTGGGGAAAGCGAAAAAATGGAGCTGGTGCGACGCAAACGAGCCGCACTGGAGTCGAGCCAGGCGGAAGCCTTTTCGCTAGAATCGCTATAGGATTCCCTTCGACCGGCCGGGAGGAGATCCCAGAGCCATGGCCGAGGCGAACAAGCAACGCATCGCCGATGGCAGTCGGACCGAATGGTTTTGGGTGGGGCCTGGCGATAGGGGTGCGTCATGCGGCGATGGATTTGGCTGACAGGTTCGTTGAGTCGATGGATTGGGATGGTCGCTCTGCTAGCCTGCTGGCCCTCCCAAGATGTTTCCGCATTTCAGCTAGGCCAGACAGAACTGGCGACAAGCGAAGGTATTCAGGAGTATCCGCTCGATTCGGGCTGGACCATCGAACCCGTTTCGCGTGGTGGGGCTATTCCCATCTCGCCAGGTGACAGCTGGGAAAGGGTGCTCGGCAGAGACTTCGATGGCGTAGCCAACTACCGCTGCACCCTTCCTGCCATCGATCCAACGAAAATCGCACAGCGTCGCATCTGGATGGAAATGGATGGCGTCGCCACGCATGCGATCCTGCGCGTCGAGGGCAAGCAGGTGGGAGAACATCTGGGAGCCTGGACTGCGTGGCGCGTCGATTTGACCCCTTGGTATCGGCCAGGGCTGGAGATTCAGGTGGAGGTGGACGAACGGGTAGGACATAACACCCAAGGCTTCCTCCCGGTCTTCCTTCCACATTTCGGCGGAATCTGGAAGGCCGTAAGGCTGGTCACCACTCCCGCTGGAGGATGGGTGGATCGGAAAGCAAGTTTGGTGGCCGGATGGAGCGACCTGGACCAGATCGATCTGCGGCTGGAAGGCTACGGTGCCACAGAACCCCAATCGCTGGAAGCGGGAGGGCGCGTGCTCACCGACCGAGGATGGACTCCCTGGCAGTGGCAGCAGGTTGAATGGATACCAGCTTCCCAGAACGCCCAGGGAACGGCCGTGGTACCCGATCCATCGCGGCAATCGCGTTGGAAGTGCAACTTTGGGATTGCGATCGAGCAGCCGAGGCGGTGGAGCCCAGAGGATCCTCACCGGTATCCGGTGCAAATCGCGCTGCGTAGCCGAGAGGGTCAAACCTTGCACCAATGGGATACACATGCCGCCCTTCGCACCATCGCTGCTCAAGGGAAGCAACTGCTGCTCAACGGCCAGCCGTTGACAGTCCGCGGCGTGCTGAACTGGGGATACGCACCTCCTCGCATCTCCCCATCGCTGGCCCCTCAAGTCCAACGCCGCGAGATCGAGCAGGCCAAGTCGATGGGCTTCAACTTGATGAAGTTTTGCCTATGGGTTCCGCCAGAATCCTATCTGCAGTTGTGCGACGAAATGGGGATGCTTGCTTGGGTCGAGTACCCTACATGGCACCCTCAACTGAAACCAAAATTTCAGGACGACTTGCTGAGGGAGTATGACGAGTTCTTTCGCGCCGACCGAAATCACCCAAGCGTCATTCTGCGAAGCTTGACGTGCGAGACCGGTCCGTCGGCTGATTTGGAAGTACTCCGTTCGCTGTACGATCTAGGACATGCGAGGATTCCCGGAGCCTTGATCGAGGATGACAGCAGCTGGATTCAGTGGAATCGAATCTGCGATTTTTACGACGACCATCCCTACGGAAACAATCATGATTGGCTGGCAAGGCTTGAACAGCTAGACAAGCACCTTCAGGGTCGCGATCCCAAGCCTCTGATGTTGGGCGAAGCGATCGCAGCCGATACATGGGGACCGACAACGGCTTGGCCAGACTGGCCTTCCAGTCGACCCGTCGACGGTCTATCCAAGGATGCGATTCCAGCTGCACCCTCGCCGCATCATCTGCGATCCAGTGGAACGCAGAGTGAATACCTCGAATGGATCGATCGGCACTGCGGCCCTCTGGCTCGCCATCGACTGGCCCGAGATGCCTCCGAACAAGCGATGCAGATGCGTCGGTTTCAGATCGAACTCTATCGTCGGCGTATGCCAGGGCAGGGCTACGTCGTCAGCGTCCTTCGCGACTTCCCCTTCGCCAACATGGGGTTGCTAGACGCTGAGGGAAATGCCAAATGGGATGCCACGATGTGGAACTGGCATCGCGATGCTGTGGGTTTGCTGGAAACCCCTGGCGACCGCCGTGCCCTAACCTCCGGACAGCCAGCCCAGATCCGACTTCACCACACCACACTGGCCTCTGATCCCGACGTCCAGGTTGCTTGTCGCTGGCGGCTAGGCGATATTCGCGAGAACTCCCCATGGATCCCAGCGACTGCTGTCACGCCCCAGTCATCCGAAGGCGCATGGCGATGGGACGAGGTGGCTCCCTCCGTCCCATCGCCGACGAAGGTACAGCTGGAGGCGCGCTGGACAGCCAACGGCATGCCATCCCTGGAAAGTCGCTGGGATCTCTGGATCCTTCCTCCCCCTACTGGAGAAACAGATCCTACCGGCCCCTGGGCCCGCCACCCCAGCCTCCCGCTCGGGGATCCCGCTCTCGACGCTTGGCCCCAGCCGCTTCCGGAGTGGTCGCCGGCACTGGCCGCCAGCGTTGTCACCACGCGTCTGGACCAAGACCTTGTGGACCATCTTGCGGCAGGAGGTCGCTGCCTGCTGCTTGCCGATGGAGGACCTGGATCGTTCCGCCGCGCCGACCACTGGTTTTTGCGCGGAGGCCCCATCGTTGGGAAGTCCCTGGAACAATGGTCGCAAGCGCGCGGCTTTCCGGTCGAACTCGTCACATCACTGCAACCGCTGGACTTGGGCTCCCCAGTCATCCCAAAACCGCTGTTCCTCGAGCAGACCGACCCCTGGCTGTTGCTTTGGGATAACCACGACCTGGACCACTACCGCACCCATGCGCTGGTATTTCGGTGCCAAGTGGGAAAAGGTCAACTGCTGGTCAGCAGCCTGGAACATCGCAAACAATCTTTCCCCGCCGGGCAGTGGTTGCTCCGGGAACTTGCTGCGGCGATCAGCCAATTTCCCAATGCGGATCAGGAGGAGACATTCTGGAAAGACCGCCTGGAAAAAGAGTTGCATGCCACGCGCGTCCGCCTGCCAGCAACCGGCTGGAAGTTCCAACCCGACGCGGAAGGGCTTGGTGCCAAGGACGGCTGGTACCGCCCAAATTGGGACGACAGCAACTGGCCTGCCATCGAGATCGAGAAGCCTTGGGATGGACAGGGATACGCCGCTTTGGATGGCGATGGCTGGTACCGCCGCCTTGTTGCCTGCCCGGATGGAGCCCGGTTCCTCAAGATCGAAGGGGCCGACGACTATGCGGAAATTTTTCTAAACGGGCAGCGTCTAGGAAGTATGGGAGATCGCCAGAATAAAAAGACAGCGTTCGAACAAACCGCTTGGTTCCCCATCCCATCATCACTGCAAGACCGCCAGGCGAGCGTCGTCTTGGCGATCCGAGTCGAGGATTGGCAGGGTGGAGGAGGTCTCTTTCGGCCGATTTCCTGGACCAGCCACGACTCCAAAGACGACCAACCGATCTTGGTAGGCCCTTCGCCCTGACGATAGCCGGAAAACACCCCTTAGAGGGGGGCGCCCAGAAACAAACTCGGCCCAATTACGGCTTGCGGCCTTCCGCAGACGAAGGTTATATTCATGGGTTCACACAATTTTTGCCCCCGTTTGAAAAAGCGTTCGGATGGGGGGCGCTGATGATTTTCACTTCAATTTCGGGGGTCGGCCTCCATGCCGCGGTTGCTCGGGGTAGATATTCCAAACGACAAGCCAGTTCACATTTCATTGCAGTACTTGTATGGTGTGGGGCCTGCGATCTCCGCCGACCTGTGTCATAAGACACAGATCGATCCGGTCAAGCGAGCCCGCGACCTGGACGAAGACGAGCTATCGCGTCTGGCAACGTTGTTGGAGCGGGATTACACGGTGGAAGGACCGCTTCGCCGTACGGTAGGGCAGAACATCCATCGCTTGCGAGAAATCAAGTGCTACCGAGGATTGCGTCATCGGATGGGACTCCCAGTCCGTGGCCAGCGCACCCGGACCAATGCGAGAACCCGAAAGGGCCCACGCAAGACGGTGGCAGGCAAGAAGGGGGTCAAGGACTTGCGCTGATTTCCTGGCGAGCCTCGTGATTCCAGAATTAGCCAATCCGTTTTTAATTTGGGTCGTCAGCTTGTTTGGCTGGCCCCCAATGATCAGCCAATCGCAGAGACAGACCAAGTTAAGGGGAGAATGACAAGGTGGCAAAGTCGACAGGGAATGCGGCTCAGGCAAACAAACGGCGGAAGACCCGCCGCAATGTGACCGTGGCAGTAGCTCACGTCCAGGCAACCTTCAACAACACCACCGTGACGATCACCGACACCAAGGGGGATACCCTTTGCTGGGCGAGCGCCGGGACTTGTGGGTTCAAAGGAAGTCGAAAGAGCACTCCCTTTGCCGGAACCATGGCAGCACAGCAGGCAGCCGAGAAGGCCGCCAAGTTTGGTGTCAAGGAAATCGAAGTTCGAATCAAAGGCCCGGGTGCAGGCCGTGAGAGTGCTATTTCGGCGTTGCAGACCGCAGGGATGACGGTCAAGGAAATCGAAGACGTTACTCCGATTCCGCACAACGGATGCCGCCCTCGTAAGCGCCGCCGCGTTTAATTAGCTCGATCCACTTCACCCCGAGCGTCACCAGGATGGAACACCCTGGCCGTTTGGGGTACTTGGTCGGGGATCGGTGCAGAGCGGCAATGGATGAAATCGACAAGCCCGTCTTGTTGCCTAGACATTTACAGAATTCTTTGAGGTTTCGACATGCATATTCGATGGCGAGGTTTCGAACTTCCCAGCCAGGTTCAAGTCGACCGTTCGACGCTCAGTGGAACCTACGGGAAATTCATCGCTGAACCGTTCGAGCGGGGATTTGGCGCAACCATTGGAAACAGCCTGCGTCGCGTTTTGCTCAGCAGTCTCGAAGGGTCCGCGGTTACCCAAATCAAGATCCGAGGCGCTCAGCACGAGTTTTCGACACTCGAGGGAATTCGGGAAGATGTCACCGACATCGTCCTGAATGTCAAGAGCCTAGTCGTGAAGAACCATAGCGAGAGCACTCGCGTCATTACGGTGGAAAAAAAGACAGCCGGTCCAATCACCGGTCACGACGTCGAGACCGATGCCGATGTCGAGATCATCAATAAAGATCATGTTCTGGCGACGCTGACCTCCGACGTGCCGTTCATGATGGAAATGGTCGTCGAAAATGGTCGAGGCTACGTGCCGGCAAGCGAGCACAGCAGTGGCGATCACGAAATCGGAATCATTCCAATCGACGCTGTCTACAGCCCTGTCACCCGGGTTCGCTACGAAATCGAGGAAACCCGAGTCGGACAGAAGACCAACTACGACAGACTTGTTCTGGAACTCTGGACCGATGGTTCGGTTGGTCCGGAGATGGCGATGGTCGAAGGTGCCAAAATCCTCCGAAAGCACCTGAATCCATTCGTGCAGTTCGCCGATCTCGGCAAGCAAATCCATGCGACCTCCCGCAGTGGGCCTGGTAGCAACGAGGCTCAGTTGGAGTCGAAGCTAAATACCCTGATCGCAGACTTGAAGCTTTCAGTGCGAGCTAATAACTGCCTGGAAGCGGCTCAAATCCGCACCGTTCGGGATCTGGTGCAGAGAACGGAAGATCAACTTCTGGAATTCCGGAACTTCGGCGAAACGACATTGACGGAAGTACGAGAAAAATTGACGACGATGGGGTTGCATCTAGGCATGCGTATCCCCTCCAGCCAAGCGATGCGCTGATCGTCTCCCCCTGTTCAAGACCATACGACCTAGAGATTGGAACTGAATCATGCGTCACATGCGACGTGGACGAGTGCTGGGAAGATCCTCCTCCCACCGCAAAGCTCTTTTCAAGAATTTGATCGCTGCCATTTTGCTGACCGAGCGGGAGACGGGGGAACTGGAAGCCAACAGCCCGAAGGTTCCAGGGCGAATCGTTACGACCCTGGAAAAGGCTAAGGAAGTTCGCCCCCAACTCGAAAAGTGCATCACGATTGCAAAGAAGGGAATTCTTGCCGATCGGAACGCAGAGGGCTTGGCTGGTCCGTCGGATCGCAAATCGGAAGCCTACAAGACTTGGCGCAAAAGCCCCCAGTGGGCTCAGTGGGCCGCTGCCCGTAGTCCCGGTCTGGCCGCCAGACGACGCGCGCTCCAGTTGATCGGCGACAAACAAGCTGTACAGATTCTCTTCGAGAAAGTGGCTCCAAGGTTCATCGATCGTCCCGGTGGATACACGCGGATCCTGCGACTAGCCAAACCACGTCTTGGGGATGCCGGAACACGTGCCATCCTCGAATTTGTGGGAAGAAACGATCGCGTGTCTGCCAAAGAGCAGCCACTCAAGCCATCGTTTGGCGAATGAGTTGCGAGGGAACAGTCGAGATCAAATAACCTGAAACCCGCAGTCTTCGACTGCGGGTTTTTTTGTCGACTCCAGGCGACGATTCGATTCGACTTGGCCGACAGCAGACCAAGGGATTTTGACTACGCGTTGGCGATGACTAGCAGAACTGGTTCTGGCGATCCACAATGACTAGCTGCTAGTGGGAGCCAACGGCCTTCCATTCATCCTGCGGACTTGGTCGATTCCCCGGTATCTAGGGAAGCGAGACAGGAAGGCCTTTACAGCCGAATGCATCGAAGTCGAGGGATGGCAGCACGAGGTTCGATCATGATCGCTCTCTTTCCCAAAAGCCGCGCTCTCTCGCCGCCAAGACAACTCGTCGGCTTTATTCTTTTTCATCCGCTCCGGCATCCATTGCTTTGGATGCTTCTGGTCGCTTCGGGCTGCCAACCGGGCTCCCGGCCCTCCGAGTCGACCGAGAGTCAAGCCGTCCAACCGGAAGAGGTGGCTTCCTCCAACGACCTCAATTCGAAAGCCCCCGAACAGACAGGAAGCGAGCGAGAGACCTCAACGTCAACTGTTGGTGCCGTGTTGCCGTCCACCGTGACGACATCCTGGGGCCGCAAGTTCTTTACCGACTCCGAACACTTTCAGAATGCTCCTAAGATCCGGGAGTTGAGGCTGCCGGTATCAGATGGAGACGAAGCGATCTGGGGAGCCTTGGGTCGAGATTCCAAGGGGAGCATGTACTTCGGACTTGCCAGTAAAGCTTCCAAGGAATTGAGCGCAGGTTTACTGCAGTTCTCACCACAGACCGGAAAGGTGAAGCTGCTCGGCCGCGTCGACGATGAGATTAGTGAGGGTGAGCCTCAAGGCCAAGTATCTTTGCAGGACAAAATCCATAGCAAGTTGTATGAGGCAAGCGACGGACAACTCTACTTTGCATCGCTGGACGAAACCGGAGAAACCGAGGATGGCAGCGCCAACGGACAGGCAGGAGGGCACCTGATCCGCATCAATCCATCGACCGGAAAGTGGAAAAGTGTCTTACACACCCCAGAATCATTGATCTCGATCGGATGTAGCGGGCGCTACATTTACGCGCTGGGTTATTTTGGATCTAGGATCTATCAATTCGATACGGAAACCCAGGCGTCCAATAGCGTTCCTATAGCAAATTACGGTGGCCACCTATCGAGAAATCTGCTGGTCACTACTTCGGGCCATGTCCTGTCGATTCGGGTGACATCCACCGCACCGGACGATGCTAGCCCCGGGACGAATTGGACCACGCCCGTCGCCCAGGATGACGCGAGAGACCAGTTCCAATTCACGGAAGACGGGACACCGCGGCGACGCGTTCTGGTGGAATTGGTCGAACTGAATACCGACCTCAAGGAAGTGCATGCCTGGCCGCTACCAGGTTACGAAGCCCACGGAACCACTTCATCGCATGGCATCACCAGCTTTGCATCCCTCCGGGACGGTTCCCTGTTATTCACTACACAAAATGGCCTGCTATGGCATATCCATGCATCGGATGGAAAGCCAGATCGCTTGGAATCTCTCGGCTGGATCCATCCGGAAGGTGAGTCTGCTTGCACTGCGATGTTCGCGCCGACGGGAAATGATTATCTCATCGCTGTCACCAAGCTTGGCAGGCGATTCGATCTGCTTGTCTACTATTTGAAGCTGCGGGAGTCGGTGACGATGGCTCTGGATCCTTCCAGCACGCGGTTGCTTCAAAACCCCCTGAATCTGGTCTACGGATCGGAGACGATGGACGACTATGGAAATGCCTATCTCGCAGGCTGGAAACGGATGCCTGGTGGGTATGTGCCGCTGGTTCTCCAGTTGCGATGGCGCTGAGAAAACTCGCTCTTACATCCCGCATCGAAATTATTAAACGCCCCATCATTTCCTGACAGGGAAGCCGGTTGAGGATGTCGATGCTTCGGAAGCTGCCGCATCAGCGATCACCTGGGGTTGCGTCAAATTGAATGCATGCCCATGATCGGCGGTGACGATCACAAGCGATTCGTCCCACCCATCCCTCTGTTCGATCCATCGCACGATCTCGTCGAACGCCCTTGCCCCGGAAAGGACGGACCCGATGGAATCATCCAGATTGTTCGCGTGATTGGCGCGGTCGATGTCTCCCGCCTCAACAAGCAACCAGAACCCGTTGGGGTTCCCTTCCAGGCGACGGATAGCAACGCTGGTCATCTGCTCAATCGTAGGATTCTCTGCAATATCCGCATGCTTATAGACCTCGGTCTTCTTCGGTGACGCGCCAACAGGGACCCAGTCCCCGTTGGCGGTTTGAAAGGGTAGATGACCGTAGGCGGTTCCAAAAAAACCAAGAAGCCGACTCTGTTCTGCCAGCGATCGATCCACCGCTTCATTGAGCACCTCCGCCCCCGAACGGCCACCGGTTCTTGTCACGACTCGGTATGTACCTCCCGCGTCCACCGAGATCTGCTCCAAGTCCAAGTCAGCGATGTACTGATTGCCTGGCTGGAAGTTGGATCCCTGCGCACGATCACGCTGAGCATTGACTCCGAAGCCAGTACCTATCAAGACATCAAGGCCAGGTAGAGGTTCGTCACGATGCGAGACCGATCGCATGCCTAAAAGATCTCGGCTGATATCCTGGTAGTCATCCCGACTGACGTTGTGTGCATACGCCGCTGCTATGGTGGCATCGCTGATCTCGACACTCGTAACGGCACCCACAGCCATCCCGTACTCCCGCTGTGCGATGTGCGCGATCGTATTTCGCTGTGTGCTATCCATCCCGATGTTCACCGATCCGGTGAACGTTTTGATTCCCGAATTGATGCTGGTTGCAGCAGAGGAGGAATCCGAATAGGCATGAGAGGTCTCCTTGTTGCGGCCCAGCAGATAATCGGGGTCGCCCGCTGGACTCCATGGAAATTTGCCGCCAAGCTTGCCGTGATAACCACCCAATTGCTCGCCCATTCGCGCCAACCGCTGAGCGTCGGGATCGGGCTCCCCCCCAGCGACCCTCGGGCTGGTTACAACAAAACCGAAATCGGTCGGAGACCCGCGATAATCCTGAAAGGAGAGGCCGGAACCACGCCCTTCGAGATACCGTATTTCCCGACTGGCATAGATTGCCGCGGCCCATGTTGTCTGCCAATCCATTCCATCAAACACCATGAGAAATAGGTACTTCTTCCCATTCTGCAGTGCCCTGCGCTGGAGGTCATACAAATCGGTCTGATCGAAGTAGTCTGCCGTGGGATTCGCCGTTCCCTTCGGTACCTGGCCGTAAAGCTCAGCCAGCTTCGCTTCAGATCGGTAGATGCTGTTCTCTCCCCGGTAGTCCTCCAGAGAACCGCCGAAACAATAAACTGGAATCAATCGATTGCTATGGTCGGACCAGCCGATGTAGCGATCCGGATTGGATCCCCAGTGTCCCCAGGCGGCTTTTCCCTTCTCCAATGCATCCAGTTGCAGACGCGCCATCGCATCGAGTCCCTTCAAATCGCCTTCATCCGCAAGGCTGACTTCCGGCTTTCGATTTCCGTCCTGAGACGGATCCATCCGAGCAGCCTCGGGGAGGACGGGTAAATCCAGGGTGGCCAGCCCCTGTTCGGTCGACATCAAGATCTCTCGACTGCCGGATTCCCCAAGGGTCAGGATGGCATGCGAGCTACGCGCAATCGGCGCCGATTGCAGTTGGCCGTCTCCGGAAAATCGGATCCGGTGCACCGTCAGCCGATCGGCGCTCAGACACACCACACTGCCCGACAGCCACGGCATGCGACTGCCTCGATACGTGATGAACGGGCCACGGAGCGATTGGCCATCCGCTGGTGTTCGATATGCTGGCGGGACCGTGTCAACGATCGAGTCACCGTGGGATTGGGCGTCCAAGGAATGAAAAAGCAAACCCTCTTTCGTCACTGCCTCGGGGCCGCTGGCATTCCACGTCTCCCAAGCCCTCCGACTTGTCTCGCTGACGCTGCTGAATGCATCCTCGATTCCCTGCCCCGGATGGGAGTCGATCAGAAAGCTACGACGATCTGGAGATGCCAGGATTGCTCGCTGATCTTCCTGGACGAACTCCGTCGCTTGATCCCACAGAACGACCAGAGCTTGAGCATGGCTAGCAGCAAATCGTCCCCCCGCTGGATGATCGGTGCGGAACATGCCGATCGGCGTTTCCTTGCGACCGTTAGGTGACGGGTCCCCTGCATCCAAAATCTGCCATTGAAGCAAACGGACATTCCCCGACTCCGATCCCTGCCCGAGGACCAAAAGATAGCAGACTCCCGACTGGAGAAAATCATCCGCAAACTGGATATCGAATATCTGCTCCTCCGACTCCAAAAGGACCTGTTGCACCGTCGCTCGATCAAAATCTCCCCACTTCCACAAACGACTTGAAACAGAGCCTGCTCCTTCCTCCAGGCCCCACAAGATCCGTGTGCCCGGGAACGCTCCCAGTCGGATCAACCGGCGCCTCGGAAGGCGATCAAATACTGCAGTGACATCTGGTAGATCGATCTTTACTGGTTTGGTGATGTCGACGTCAACGCCCTCCTTGGCCGGTATGGCTTGTCGAGCTACTGGAAGGTTGGGATTCGAGACGGGCGAGGCCGCTTTGCTGGCTGCACTTTCCGCAGCTGCACTTTTTGCAGGGGCTGATTCAGCGAGGGCGGGTTTCGCCCCTCCTGCACCACCTTCAGGGTTCGACATGAGACGGTTGATTTCCATCACCAGAGAAGTCTCCAACTGCTCGACCAACTTCTTGGTTTTGCCGTAGGAAGGATGGGCAGCACCGATCCCTGAAAGGGACCGTCGAGCCAACGTCAATTGGCTTACCAAGCCTTCGATCTTCGGGTCGCCTCGAAGAGACTCGGGGATCGTCTCCTCGATGATTGGAGGCTTCTGATAGCTGACAGCGATCTTCGGTCCGCTTCCAAGCAAGAAAGCGATCAGCAGAAGTCCGAGTCGCTGTAGTCGAAATCGCAAGACGTTTCGTGGCAGAGCTTGCATAGTTTCACTATCATTCTTGTGTCCGAAACCGATGGAACACCTGCCCAAGGTCTTGGAGTGGACGCTCGGAAGCCATCTTGGCGGTGGTCCCGTATTGGGTTCCATTCAGTGCTGCGGACTTCATCATAAGCCAATTGCTATTGCTCGTCCAAAGTCCCCGGAACTTCCTGTAAATCGGATCCCGTTCGGCGACGCAAGCTGCCGTCCGGCAGCCACAGGCATGCTGTTGCTTGCGAAGCGACGAGGAGGCGACCTGGATCGCTGCAATCATGCAAAGGCACCGGGACTTTTCCAACAAGTAGAGACAGATTTTCGCAGCCGGTGAAAGATAAAGGAGTCGTCATGGGCTGGTTCGATCGCTGGACGAGAGAAGGTCGTCGTCGTCGGATCGTCTCCAAACCAACTCCTCTACGCTGGGACAGTATCTTGGAGGAGACGTTTTGGCACTGGCCCCTGTTGAGCTTCGACCAGCGACGGCGTCTTCTTGGGTTGGTCTCAATTTTTCTGAACGAGAAGGAAATGGTGGTCCCGGATGGCTGGGAGAGAGAAACTGCTGAAGTGACCACAGCAGCTGCCGCTTGCCTGATGCTTCTTGGTTTTGAGGATTTGTACTGTTTTGATCGAGTTTGCACGGTGGTGCTGCGCGAAGGAAGCTTCCGATATCGAATCGGCCGAGCTTCTGGTATCCAGGAGGACGTTCCGGTTGCTGGCGTCTATCAACGCGGAGTTCCCATCGCATTGTCTCTGGAGGAAGTGCTCGAGGACTGCACTTCCGTCCACAGGGGGCGAAATGTCGTGATCCACGAATTCGCTCACCATATCGACGACCTGGATGGCGCCCTGGATGGATCGCCGCCTTTTACCCATCGCGCCGACGCAGCGCGATGGAAAGCTCTCTGCGCACAGGAACGAAGAGATCTGGAGGAAGCAGAAAGGCTGGGACTGTCGACGTTTCTAGATCCCTACGGGGCCCAGGACTCGATGGAGTTCTTTTCGGTCAGTTGCGAGGCATTTTTCTGCGATCCGATGGGGATGGCCGAGCACCATTCGGAATTGTTTGATCTGCTGCAGCTTGTCTTCCGTATCGATCCTCGCAGATGGTGGGAAACTTCATGAACCCATAGAGGGATTCTCCCTCACTGCGAACTTCCTGGTGGCCAAGAGAAACTTCGATGAATTTTGGGTATGCTTCCATGATTCTTGGGGGTATAGAAGGAGCAGGAAATCGTCGAGCCGATCGACTCCTTGGGCACATGACAAGCTTTGCATATTCCTTTCGGAAGGGAACTCTTAATGCCGGAGGGAATCGGGAGGACTGGTACAGCTCCCAAGCGACTCGCTCTTTTCGCCTCAGCTCACGCCGGCACCAGACAGGATGCTCTGCCCAATCCGATCGATCCATTCCACCTTCGATCTACAAACTGGAAGAATGATCGGTAACTCGCCGATGCCAATGCAAAAGCGGCGATCAAGCTGGTCGTCACGATGACGGCAAGGCCGGCAGTGGGATGATATCGCCCCGTCAGTACGAACCAGAATCCCCAAGTCGCCAGCCAACCAACTAGCGATCCTGCCACCGACCACCTGTTCCGCAACAGGAAGCCCTTTCCTTGGAACTCACAGATCCCATCCGGCACGATAGGATTTGCCCAACAGTTTGTTGGCCGCCTCCGTCCCCGCCACCGGACCACCGGCTTGCAAGGGGAGGACCTCCGTCACCCGGCCTGCGGCGGGATCGTACACGATCTCCTGTCCTGTCCGAAACGCGATATTGCCTAGAAGAACGCACTCGGTGAAGGGCCCCGCATACTCGAAAGGACTGCTCGTCTTTCCCTCCCCTTTGGCGGCATCGATCCACTGACGGTGGTGACCTGGCGAGGGCGTCAGTCGCGGTGCCGGAGGCTTGAAGTCCACAAACTTCTCTTCAGGAAGCAACTTAGGAAACCCGTCATGAGCGATCGCGATCCTTCCTTCTCGCCCGATGAACAGGGAGCCATTGACGGGCAGTTGCTCAGCTATGTCCAAAGGGGGCACGGCATCACCTTCGTACCAAAAAAGTTCTACGGCGGGCATGTCGCCTCGTGGACCAAAGCGAAAACGAGTCTTCATCTTGGAGGGAGCAGACCATGGATCGGCTGGAGGCCCTTCGGAACGGACCTGGACGGGGCCGGCAAGTTGAAGGCCCCAGAATGCAGGATCCATCAGGTGAATTGCCATATCCCCAATGGCACCACATCCATAGTCCCACCAGCCTCGCCAGCGGAAAGGCACATAGGCGGGATGGTAGTCGCGCCGGGACGCCGGACCTTGCCAAAGCTCCCAATCCAGGTGCGAAGGTATGGCTGGCCTTTCGGAAGGCAACGCGACTCCCTGGGGCCACCACTTGCCGGGCCGGTCGGTCATGATGTGGACTTGGGTAACCGGACCGATGACGCCATCCTGCAACCATTCGACCAACCTTTGATAACCGGGGTGCTCGTGATTCTGCGTCCCCATCTGCGTCGCCAACTTTCGCTGAGCAGCCAGCTTGGCCACCAGTCGCGCTTCCTCGACGGTATGGGTTAGAGGCTTCTCGCAGTAAACATGCAAGCCGCGCCGCAAGGCTCGCACTGTCGCGGGAGCGTGATGATGGTCCGGAGTGGCGATGACGACGGCATCCAGGTCGACCTGATCCAGCAGCATGCGATAGTCGGAGTACCTCTTCGCCTCTGGGTATCGCGCACCCGCCGCATTCAGGGCATTCTGATCGACGTCGCACAGGGCGGCGATCGCTTCCGTGGAGACCGCGTCCAGATCCCCTGCCCCCCGCCCTCCAACTCCAATCGCCCCCACCCTCAGTCGCTCGTTGGCACCCAAGATGCGACGGTACGAACCGGCGGGAGCCGCTATCGCCAGGGCTCCGCTGCCAGCCAAGCCAATGACAACATCTCTTCGTTTCAACATACTTATCTCACCAAAGAATCAATTAGGGGAATTCAAGTGCACACCCGGCACAAAATCCCCTCTTAGGGATTAGTCTAAAGGTGGCATCCAAAAACCGAAGTTGCGATTTGTGCGGCACCAACCGCACCACGAAATCGAGCTACCACAGAAATCGAGCTACCAGACTGAAACCTTCAATCGACAGTTCCAAAGCAGGCGGCTAGTATAACGAAAGCGAAAGTTATTGCGTCAATTGGGTGTCACCAAATGATCAGCCAAGTGGACAGGTGCAATTGAAAGCGTGAACAGTGCGGCTGGATTGCATTGACTTACCGAAGCGAAATGCATTGGTTGAGTCGTGGTATCAACGCGAAAAGAAATGCCATTCCGTTGCATATCTTCTTACGGCTCAGGCAACCCAATCGGCATTGGATTCGGAGGTACAAGAGGTGTTGATTCGCAGCAGAGCTCCTTTGCGACTTGGCCTTGCAGGAGGGGGAAGTGATGTTTCCCCTTTCAGCGAGACGTATGGGGGCTATGTCCTGAATGCAACGATCTCCCTCTACGCCAGGGTATCGATCCAGACTTCGGAAAAGAATATCGCATCGTTTCGATCGATCGACCAGGGCGAGTTTTCGCAATGCGATTTGTCTGCTGCCGAGTTGCACGACGGAGAGGTGAACCTGGCGAGAGGAGTCTTTCGCCGATTCATCGATCAGTACGGTCCTGCTCCTTGCGGATTTGATCTGACAACCTGTGTCGATGCACCTGCCGGTTCTGGTCTTGGCACTTCATCCACACTGGTCGTCGCGCTGGTTGCAGCCTTTGCTGACCTGTTCGGCGTTGGAATGGGGGAATACGATATCGCGCAACTTGCGTTTGATATCGAGCGGCGGGATCTGAAGATGGCAGGTGGAAAACAGGATCAATATGCGGCTGCTTTCGGTGGCTTTAATTTCATGGAGTTTGGCCCAGGCGACCATGTCATCGTCAACCCACTCCGCCTGAGGAAGGAATTGATCTCGGAACTGGAAAGCAATCTTGTCCTCTTCTACACAGGTCGCAGTCGCGTTTCAGCGAAGATCATTGAGGTGCAGAGCAGAAATGTCGGTGGCGACCGTCCCCAGAGCTTGGCGGCAATGATGCAACTGAAGGACCAGGCGACCAAAATGAAAGCCGCCATTCTGAAAGGCAACTTGGCTGAAGTAGGCGAATTGCTGGATTACGGCTGGAAGTTGAAGAAAAGCACCGCCGATGAAGTATCCAACTCCACCATCGACAAGATGTATCAGGCTGCCTGTGAGGCAGGCAGCCTTGGAGGAAAGATTTCTGGTGCTGGTGGGGGAGGATTCATGATGTTCTACTGCCCCGCGACGACGCGCTACAAGGTCATCGAAGCGCTCGAGAATTTTGGTGGCGAATTTCGGAATTTCCAGTTCTCCAGAGAAGGTGTGACGACATGGAGAGCCTGACCTTCGATCGCTCTTTCATCGGGCAGTTGACCGAATCGATCGCAGTAAAGAATGCGATGGCAAAGGATTCGGCGTTGATTCAATTGGTCGACCAGATTTCTCAAGTCTGCGTCGACACGATTCAGGGGGGCGGCAAAATCCTGATCGCCGGCAATGGCGGCAGCGCATCCGATGCTCAGCATTTCGCCGGAGAACTGGTCAGTCGTTTCTATTTCGATCGCCCCGGCTTGCCGGGGATCGCCCTAACCACCGACACCTCGATTCTCACCGCCATCGGAAATGATTACGGGTACGAACTCGCTTTCTCCCGCCAGGTGCAGGCACTCGGAAGACCCGGAGACCTGTTCGTCGGCATTTCCACCAGCGGCAACTCCCCGAACATCCTCAAGGCGCTGGATCAGGCAAGACAGATGCAGCTTCGCACCTTTGGAATGACGGGTAAAAGCGGCGGTAAAATGGTGGATCGATGCGATTGGTGCCTTCGGATTCCGTCCGATTCAACGCCACGTATCCAGGAAGGTCACGAGGTGGTGATGCATGCAATCTGTGCCTTTGTCGAACAGGCGATCTTCGGCAAGTCGCAGGCCTGAGGTCTGGCAAGGAACCATCGATGCGCGTCCTGATTCTCGCTGGCGGATTCGGAACTCGACTTGCCCATCTGGTAAAGGATGTTCCCAAGCCGATGGCCCCCATCGGTGGAATCCCCTTCGTCGAACTGCTGATGGATCATCTGCAGGAGCGAGGAGCCACTGAGTTCATCCTTCTGACCGGTCACATGGCCGATGTGATCGAATCGTACTTCCAGCAACACCCACGCTACAAAGATCGGGTTCGCTTTTCCAGGGAGTCCTCACCGCTGGGTACCGGTGGCGCGGTTGCCATGGCGATGAGCGGCGCGTTCGAGACCCCCTCGATCGTGGTCAACGGCGACACCTTCCTGGATTGCGATCTCGAATCCCTCTACCGCTTCCACATTCACTCGGGTCGTAGCGCCACGCTTGCTCTCCATTACCAGCAGGACGGCAGCCGCTATGGCCAAGTCGCCCTGGAAGGGGACCGCATCGTCAGCTTCCTTGAAAAAAGTGAAGCTCGGGGCCCCGGATTGATCAATGCCGGAGTCTATGTGCTTTCCCCCAACATCGTCGACGCCATCCCTAGGGAGTTCCCCGTCTCCCTGGAAACGGCCGTCTTCCCCAGCCTGCTGCGCGAGGGCCAGTTGGGTGGCTATCCCTGCGGAGGCCGATTCATTGATATCGGAATTGAGTCGGATTACAAACGCGCCCAGGCGGAACTGCCAAAATGGATCGCAGAAACACCGAGGCCTGCCCTTTTCCTCGACCGCGACGGCGTCCTTGTCGAAGACACCTCCTACCTGAGACGAGTCGAGGATATCCGCTTTCGTGAAGACGCCATCGACTTCATCCGATACTACCAGCGGCTTGGATACCTGCTGATTGTGTGTACCAACCAAGCTGGTATCGCCAAAGGGATCATCTCCCAGGAAGAGTACGCTGCGGTGCACCGAGCCATCGTGGCGGGACTGCGGCAACGCGGCGTCGAACTGACCGACACCTTCATGTGCCCCGACCATCCCGAAGGTCTTCTCCCTGAATTCACCCGAGTTTCCTACGACCGAAAACCGTCCCCCGGGATGATTCTCAAAGCCGCGGAAAAGTACCTGATCGATCTGCCCAGAAGCTTCATGGTCGGCGACAAGGTGACCGACCGGATCGATTTACCGGGGCTCCGATCGTACTTGGTCCAGGGCACCTACCCCATCTCAGGAGATGGTTGCTACAGCAGCTTCGCCGAACTAGCCAAGGAACTGCAGCAGATCGGCTAACAACCTTTCGAAAATGACCATCGCGGCCACTTCCAACCTCTCCAAGCCTAGCGCAGATATCTAGGCAGCCAGCGAAACTTCTGCATGAGGTGCGATTTGTGAGCCCTTCTTCATGGTCGCGCGACCAGCTGATCTCTTCATAGCGCTGCAAAGCTCCCAATCGGCCTAGAAGAACCCCACGCCTCGCGCGAATGACGTCTTTCCCACCAGGCTTGATTTCCCTTTCGAGCGGGATCAGCGTGGTTCAACTATCGATCTCCAGCGACCGAAGGAGTTCGTCGACCTTGCTGGCAATCAAATCCCGAACCTCCCGAAACTGATCCGGAGACATCTCACGCGGATCGGGAATCTGCCACTCCTCCCGTCGGGACGCCCGGACGCGAGGGCATTCATCGCCACAGCCCATCGTCACAGCAACATCAACCGGCTGGTCGTTGAACGCATCCAGACCTTTCGATGCATGACTAGTTAGATCGTAACCAATCTCCTTCATAGCATGAATCGCCTTCGGATTGATGCGGCCACTAGGACGCGATCCTGCACTGTACGCATCCACCTTCTCACCACCCAGCATCCTTGCAAATGCTTCGGCCATCTGACTACGGTTGGAGTTCTCTACACAGACAA
>JBIINB010000174.1:0-8184 GCA_044337705.1 Pirellulaceae bacterium
TGGAGGTGCACATAAAAAAACGCCTGGCGCGAGGCCAGGCGTTTGGAGTGATTGACAAAGGTAGATCGGACGATCAACCGATCAGCGGACCGTCGCTGCCCAGACCACCCTTCAGCTCCTGCTGAGGTTTCTGCTGGGCTTGCTCTTTGGCCGCTTCGGCAGCTTCCCGTTCCTCGGCCCAGTCGACGCGCTTTCTCGAAAGGCCGATCTTCCGTTCGTCGGTGTCGACGCGGAGAACCTTGACTTCGATATCCTCACCGACCTTCACCACGTCTTCCGGATTCTCCACCTTCTGCTCGGCAAGTTCCGAAATATGCAGCAGGCCTTCCAGTCCATCTTCCAGGCCAACGAAGACACCGAAGTTGGTGATCTTAGTGACCTTGCCATGAACGATCTGGCCAGGCTGGTACTTCGCTGGAATGGTGGTGTTCCATGGATCGTCATCCAGCTGCTTCAGTCCCAGTGCGATGCGGCGACGATTCTGATCGACGCTCAGCACGCGGCACTTGACCTCTTGCCCCTTCTCCAAGACTTCGCTTGGATGGCTGACTTTCCGAGTCCACGACATGTCCGAAACGTGCAGCAGCCCGTCGATCCCTTCTTCCAGTTCGACGAAGGCTCCATAGTTGGTCAGGTTGCGCACCTTGCCGGAAACCAAGCTTCCTTCTGGGTACTTGTCGACCACGGTATCCCAGGGATTGGCCTGAGTCTGCTTGATCCCAAGCGACAGCTGCTGCCCCTGAGGATCTACCGCTAGAATCTTGACGTCGATCTGGTCGCCGATCTGCACCAGCTCGCTGGGATGATTGACGCGACGAGTCCAGGACATTTCGCTGATGTGCACCAGGCCTTCGATCCCTGGCTCCAACTTCACAAACGCCCCGTAGCTCATCACATTGACCACCTCGCCACGAACCACAGCTCCGACGGGATACTTGTCGGCGATGTTTTCCCAAGGATTCTTCTGCTTCTGCTTGAGTCCCAGGGCGATCTTCTGCTTTTCGCGGTCGATCGACAGCACTTTGACTTCGATTTCCTGATCGATCGAAACCATTTCGGATGGATGTCCAATCCGCTCCCAGCTCATGTCGGTGATATGGAGCAGGCCGTCGATTCCACCCAGGTCGACGAACGCGCCGAAGTCGGCGATGTTCTTGACAACACCTTTGCGGATCTGGCCAACTTCAAGTTCTCCCATCAGCCGCTCGCGGTCGCTCTCCCGCTGCTTCTCGATCAGCGATCGTCGGCTGACGACGATGTTGCGACGCGATTCGTCGATCTTCAGCACTTCGCACTCGACAACCCGGCCGATGAAGTCGCCGATGTCGTTTGGACGGCGAATATCGACCTGGCTGGCAGGAAGGAAGACGTTGACGCCGATGTCGACCAGCAGGCCACCCTTGATTTTGCGAGTGACGGTTCCCTTGACGACCTGTCCTTCTTGGACCGACCGCATCATATCTTCCCACTGGATGATCTTTTCAGCTTTTCGCTTGCTGAGACTGATCATCCCGTAGCTGTCATCGGCCGGGCCGTGCTGATCTTCGACTTCTTCGATCAGCACTTTGACCGTCTGTCCAACTTCTGGTGGTGGTTCGTCTTCGCCCCATTCGTTGCGGTGCACCGACCCTTCGCTCTTGAAGCCCACGTCGACCACGACGAATTCATCGTTGATTTCGACGATCTTGCCTTCGACGATCTGATTGACATCAAACTGTCGATCGGCATCTTCGATCGACGAAAGAAGCATCTCTTCGCCCTGTTCCTCCGGGAACCAGGTATCGACCAGTTTGTTGAGTTCTTCGTCTTCTAGTTGCCGGATCAGATTGCGGTTGACCATGAAATATTCCCCGCGCCTGCCGACCGTCCTTTGGGAGACCTGTTGATCCACACCCGCCGGCAGATTGCCATCCGAAGGGAATGGGGTCAGAAGGTTTGTAAGGGGGGCTGATCGCGACCCTTTCGGGATTTTGTCTTAAGAAAATGAAGGCGAGTGGCGGATTCGAGCCCTTTGCCCTATCCTGGAGACCGACTCTTCCCCAACTCCGAAGCTTATCAGCAGCACGGAAAATCGGCAACGCTGAATTCGACGCCACCCGGCTGGGTAGCGAGCAAATTGGGGAGAATTGGCGAAATTTGGCAGGCAATCGCCTGAGTCTTCCCAGTGGCGCGTGCAACTGGGAGGGATCGGTAAGGAGTGGGGCGGTATTGGCGGCGTTGTCGGGTGCTTGGGCAACTCTTAGTCTGCCTCGCATTTGGGCAGTTTGCTTGGCAGTGCCTGACCTCCGAATGGGGGCCGCCGATCCGATGAAGTAGCATTGAAAACGATTGGGAGGGCCTGGAATGGCCGATGGACGAAACAAGCCGCTTCGTGTCGCGTTGGGAGGGGATCACGCTGGGTTCTCGATGAAAGATCAGGTCGCCCAGTTGCTGGAGCAACTGAGGGTGGAGTCGATCGATTGCGGGACTCGGACACCTGACCCTTGCGACTATCCGGACATTGCGGAGTCGGTGGCGGGGAAGTTGTTGGCTGGCGAGGCGGATCGCGGCATTCTGGTTTGCGGTAGCGGGGTGGGGGTGAGCGTCACGGCGAACAAGTTCCCTGGCATTCGCGCATCGTTGTGCCACGACCCGTATTCCGCCAGGCAAGGGGTAGAGCATGACGACATGAACGTCCTTTGTTTAGGCGCCAGGGTGATTGGGCCGGAGCTGGCCTTTGAGTGCATCAAGGCCTTTTTGAGCGCCCGCTACTCACCGCAGGCAAGGCATGCGGCTCGCGTCGAGAAAATTCTGGAAATTGAACGACGCTCCGGCATGCGGCACTCCAAAGGAAATCGCTCATGAACTTCGACCTTCCTGCGGCAAAACAGGGTCGGGGGGCTGCCATGACACTTTCGGCCGCTCTTCTGGGCTGGATGTTCGATGGGATGGAGATGGGGATATTCCCCTTGGTGGCTGGTCCAGGGTTGCGGGAAATGGGCGCGACGGCAGGCATGGTCTCGGGCAGTCCAGCTCTCCAGGGGTTCGTCAATCATTGGATGGGGGTGGTGACAGCCAGCTTTCTTGTCGGCGCCGCCCTGGGCGGCTTGATCTTCGGATGGCTGGGGGATCGAATCGGGCGTGTCCGCGCGATGACATGGAGCATTCTCTTCTATTCGGTCTTCACCGGACTTTGCTATTTCGCTGCAACGCCAACGCAGTTGGCTTTCCTCCGTTTCCTGGCGGCACTGGGGATGGGAGGCGAATGGGCGCTGGGGGTGGCGCTGGTGATGGAGTGTTGGCCGGAGGGGAAGCGACCGCTGCTTGCAGGGCTGATTGGAGCTGCAGCCAATGTCGGCTATGTGCTCATTGCGCTGCTGGCACTTTGGTCCCCGATCCGTGACGACTCGTGGCGCTGGGTGATGCTGGTGGGAGCTGCGCCGGCGCTGCTAACTTTCGCGATTCGTCTTTTTGTCCCCGAGTCGCATCGCTGGGAAGCGGCTCAGAAACAGGCGGTCAAGACTTCGCCGCTGCGGGAGATTTTTCGTCCCGGGTCGCGTAAGACGACGCTTCTGGCGATCCTGTTCGCCAGCATCGCCCTGATTGTGACGTGGGGGATCGTCCAGTGGATTCCTCTGTGGGCCGATCAGATCGTCGGAGACAAAGACCCGCGCCGCAAAGCGATGTTGCAGCTTTGTTCGGCTACCGGAGCGATCATCGGATCGCTCCTGGCGCCACTGCTGGGCGATCGACTAGGGCGTCGGTGGACCTATTTCGGCCTGTGTGCGGCAGCGATCGTCACCTGCCAGTGGTTGTTCCTTGGTTTCCAGTCGTTCGATTCGGCCTTCTTGGCAGTTACCGTCTTGGTCGGTATCACCACGGCTTCCTTTTACGGATGGTTGCCTTTGTATCTGCCCGAGTTGTTTCCGACACGAGTGCGAGCTACTGGTCAGGGTTTGGCGTTCAATTTTGGAAGGATATTTGCAGCGATCGGTGCCCTGCTGATGCCGTCCTTGATGGCGTTTTTTGGAAACAGCTATCCGCGAGCCGGTGCGACATTGTCACTGATTTATCTGGTAGGGATGGTCGCGATCTGGTGGGCCCCCGAGACGCGTGGAAAGCCGCTCCCGGACTGAATCGCAGGTGGCATATCCCCTTGGCTGGCTCCTACAGTAAGTCGCAGGGCAGGGATAAGTGCAATGGTGATGTAGCGCTAGCTACAATTCGACAGTTAACCAGTCCACTGGTTTCGGAAAGTTGGCACTTCGGTGAAATCCTTGGGGTCTGGATGACCCAACCGTGGCGGATTCGCGAGTGGAAACGGAAATGGGGTAGGAGAGCATGGCAGAACAATTGGAAGAAACGCTGATTCGTGTTGGTCACAGTCCCGACGCGGACGACGCTTTCATGTTCTATGGATTGGCCAAGGAAACGTTCCCTACGGGATCCCTTCGGTTCCAGCACGAACTGGTCGATATCGAGACGCTCAACCGCCGCGCCTTCACGGGGGAGTTGGAGCTGACGGCGATCAGTCTTCATGCGTACGCATACCTCAGCGATCGCTATGCGATTTGTTCGTGTGGAGCCAGCATGGGGGACAATTATGGGCCCATGGTGGTTGCCCGGAGCGGTTTGAAGCGAGGTGATCTGGAAGGGAAAACCATCGCGGTTCCCGGAACTCTGACCACGGCGTTCTTGACTTGCCGCATGTGGCAGCCAAACTTTCAGGCGGTGGTCATGCCGTTCGATGAAATCCTGGATGCTGTTGTCCATGGGGAATATCAGGGGCATCCGCTGGATGCTGGCCTGATCATCCACGAAGGCCAGTTGACTTATCATCAGCAGAATCTCGAACTGGTAGAAGACCTAGGGAAGTGGTGGATGCGTGAGACCGGCCTTCCACTGCCTTTGGGATGCAATGGGGTTCGCAAGGACTTGGGGCCGGAGCTTATCCGACAGGTGAATCTCTGCCTGTACCGAAGCATCAAGCACGGACTGGAGCATCGGAACGAAGCACTCGATTACGCACTTGGTTGGGGTCGTGGTCTGGAGCGATCGAAGGCGGATCAGTTCGTCGGCATGTACGTCAATGACTGGACTCTGGATTTCGGTGAACGAGGGAGGGAGGCGGTGCGGCAACTCCTTCGGCGCGGCCATGAAGCCGGTGTGATCGACCGATATGTCGAACCGGAGTTTGTCGAGACGCCAGAGGAGTTCTTCGCGAATCGAAATGGGTGATATCAGCGCAATTGGCGGTATCTTGCCCGACGATGCAGGCGTCACCAGTTGAAGTCGAATCGCATGCCAAGAATGTCTGCTTCCGCGTCCTGAACCACTGTCTCTTTGGTGGTCCAAGGATGAATCCAGTCGAACATGATGCGTGTCCGATCCGACCAGTACCAGTTGAAGCCTGAGGAGATGTCGTTGTACTGGCCTCGATCCAGTCGATCGAGATCCAGGTAAGACCACCTCACCTTGAGTTCCCAAGCCCCAGGACCTCGCTTTCCGCGTTTTCCCAGGAGCGGTGAGGTGGGAACATTGCGTCCGAACTGCGCCCCGTGCTGCCCGAAGCGTTCGTAGATGCGGTTCTCTCCCGTCAAAAACCAGCTCACATGCACATAGCCTCCCGGCAGTTCTACGGCGCCGTTGTTGATTCGATCGACGCGTGTCAGAAAGGCTTCCGACTGCAGAGTGAGGGATCTCCAGATTGCAGCCATTTCCAGATTGCCTGTGGAGAAGTCGGTGGCCTGAATCAGTCCGCTGTCGATCAACCTGGGACCTTCATGAATCTGTGGCCTGGCTCGAAAGCGAACTAGCTGGTTGTGATCGATCGTGTGCAGCGCGCCGGCTCCCAGATGCAGCAGCGGTCCCGATGTGGGATTTTCCGATGCGATTGGAAGCCATGTGTAGCGAGCGCTTAGACGCGTGCCCTGATTATCGTCAAAGCGGTCCTTCAGGGAGTCGCTGATGCTGTCGATGAAGATTCCGTGAGACCAGGTGGTCCGTCGATCGGAATTCTGATTGTAAATTGCTATGCCGACCTCGCGATCGGCTGTAAAGATCCCCTGCGTTGGAATCGATCGCTCGAGGAAGATATTGTTCGTGTCGTTGGTGACTTGTTCGAGCCCAAAGGGGACAAAGAAGTGTCCGATTCTCAAGCGTCCCAGCATGGGTAAATCGTTGAGAGTGAAGTAGGCGTCTTTGACCTCAGGCGAGGTAGCAATCTGTACCGTTTCCCCTGGCGTCTCTGGTTCCAGCGTCATCTGCAAGCGGAAGTCGGCATTCCCATACCCGACGCCGTCGGCCACCAGTCGCAATCGTCGAAACTCAAAGTAGTTGTCAGGCGAGGGAATCGTTGGATCCGCATTCGCCCACAGCACGTAATCGGTCTGAACGTGCCCCCCCAGCTTGACGGTCCATTTCTGATCGCTTTCTGGCTCTTTCTCCTTCTCTTTGCCGGCTATGCCGGTCTTCGGATCGGACTTGGTGACTTGCTTGATGTCCTCTGTCACCTGGTCCATCTGCGTCTTCGTCTGATCGGACCAGACCTTGTCGACAAGCGGTACTTGATCCGGGGTAGGGACTGGGAGTGCCGTTTCGGATGGCGCTACAGTCGGGGGAAACTGCAATGGAGAGTCCGGTGTAGGTGGACTCTGGGAAAGGGCCACTCTGGGCAGGCCGATGGAAAAGATAACGGCCATGCAGAACCAGCGGACAGCGTTGTTCTTTCGTGGCTGCTGCATGCAACCCAAGGGCTTCATGAAATCGAGGTCCCCGAACTGGGCTCCACGGAATCGGATAAGTGCCGGCCAGCCGACGCCAACCACAACGGATCACATCCGAAGCCAGCAGAAAGGAGGGAATACTGATTGGAGCGGATGCAGTCAACAGAGTTCATGGACCGATATCACCAAGCGATGGGTATTGAAACCAGTCTGTCGGAACCAATCTGAGCGCAGCGGATGACCGGGGGATAGGATGAGTGACCTGGTGGTCGAAGATCGAGCGGATGAGGCCTTGGCGACGCTGACGGATTTAGAGCGGCTGCAGGATCAAGTGCTAGCAGAGCTAGACTCGCTGGCTCAACGTATCGAACAGGTACTGAAAGAGTTTGGGAGAGCATCCCCTAAGATTGGCGATGGTGGGGACCTGCCTTCAAGCCCCCAAGATGGATAACCCGTCGAATGCTGGCATAGTCGGTCTCGGGTAGGGGAATTGAAATACAGCTTAGCCAAACCTGCCAAGCGATCGATGTCTTGTTGTCTAGTAGCCACCGCTGCCAAGCCTTGGAAATCTTCAGGGATTCTAGGTTTGGTTGTCTACCAACTGGCGATGTCGGCTCCCGGAAGCGTTGGGGGGCTTAGGCTTCCTCATCTAACCAGCAAGGACCAGCTGGGATGGCAGCGCATGCTGCCGGGCTTTGGGCAATCGAAAGTCGGCTGGGCATTCTTCGCAGGATGCGGGCGAAGTGGTGGGTAGCTGTATGCCACAGCCCTGAGGATCGCGCGATCGCCAACGTTTCCCAGTAGAGGCGAGCCCAGTGGGGGTTCTCGGCGATGGTTTGGCAAAACCTGTGACGCCAATGCTCCCAGTCGTTTTGAATTGCCAGCAGTTCATTGGCGTTGGCATTTCGACGCTGGTGAAGTACCCGACGAACAGGTTCATCGCGATTGGGCGGGCTTGTTTCCGATCGGTCATCTATCCGCACCAAGGCTTCCAGTCGACCGCTTGCTGCAGCCCATTTGGTGCCCTGCCAAAAAGCGCGGCGCAAATAGCCATCTCGATTGAACTGAAAAACTGGATCGGTTCCGCAGTAGATGCTGATCGCTCCCTGCTGGCGTTCCCCGATCAGCACCCATCCGATCGGCTCGTCGAGCGTGAGCAATCCGCGACGCGGGTACGCCATCGTTTCCTGGAGCAGATCTTCGCGGTCGGCTTCCTGTCTGGCCATCGGGCGAATCCTTCGACTTTGACGATTGTGCAGGAATTTCTGTTTTTAGCGGTTCTGCCGGTTCGATAGTTTGGCAGGCGAGTACCGCTGTTGGAATGGCTTAGAAGTCATTTCGTGGGTGCGCCATTCTGGTCTGAAACAGGGGGAGCGACGATGGGGTTTTGGAAGCACAGCGGTTGGTTGTTGATAGGGCTGATTTCCACAGGTTGTTGCGGCATGCGTCCATGCGGTCCCTTAGGCTGGGGCTATCCAGG
>JBIINB010000175.1:0-8144 GCA_044337705.1 Pirellulaceae bacterium
TCCGTCTGATCACAGCCGTGCTGACCGAATACTCCGACGAATGGGAGACCGGACGGAAATACTTGACCATCACCCCGTGAAACCAATCCCGAATTTACAGAAAAGAAGTTGCTTTACCCGCGAATCTTCGCAGCAATCCCTTCATTTGCTTATGGTGACCTTGCAGTCCTTACCTCAGTAATCCAGGATTCGAGAATTTGCACAGGAATACCGAAAAAACTGACGCCATCCCTGAACAGTTCCAGATTGACTTTTGGGTCCTTATAGCATTCAAGCATCCATTCATTCGCTCGTCTCCGGCAATCGTTCGCCTGCTGGGATTCGGCACCGTGCAGCTTTTCCAGTGTTAACCATGCCATATACTCCATTGCCAAATAGTGCGTTGCAGTCGACTGTCTGGTCCCTATGACTGGGTTCAGGTCCTTCCACTCGGGAACGGATCTTAGAAAATCAGACCACTTCGCCGATACTACTGCCAATGGCTGCAATTCATTATTCAGGTAAAGTACACTGCTGCGCCACAAAAAATGGTTGTGCAAATGCTCCCTCAGAATCCACGACTCAGGATTTGATACCATTCCGTCTCGCAGCGCATCCTCCGCTTGTTGGAAACATTGCTTCATCTGTACATCGTGGTTAGAACGCGCGTGAGCCTTGGCCATTTCATGAAGTGAATTGACGGCGTAGACCAAGTTACCAACATTGGATCGATCCTCTTCGTAGAGCGCCAGGCTGGATCGCGATGCAGATTCGAGCAGTTGGTAACTTTTCCTTGGATCAGAGTTCTGTATCGCCTCTGCCGCGGCGATTCGCAATCCATTTGCCGTCTCCCTCATAGCCCGATCGTTTGGATAGATCACTAGATACTCTTCGACATGGCCGATTCCCTTTAGCGTCCACTGGTACGTCTGATCGACATCAGGAATGGCTTTGTAGCAAAGACTCATCAGAAATTCGTTGTTGACTCTGTCTCTCAGATAACCACGATTGCCTGGCTCCTGAGATAAAAGCTCATCGATGATGCTGAGCGATCGACTTCGCATCTCGATTGCTTTGGCCGCAGGCTGTTTCGACTCTCCTTGGATCGCGTTGGCAGCCCGATGGTAGTAACATAGCGAGCAATAATGAAGAAGCACCTCTAGATGATTGAGCAATTCGATATCATTGGGTTCCAGACGACTTGCTTCCTCCAGCAATGGCAATTGGGATTCAAGGGATAGCAGAAGCGTGTCAGGAAGCACGCGCTGACCGGAGAGAATTGTGTCGTTCATACCGCTATTTGTTCGCCGCATGGAATCGAGAAAAAGACTGGAAACCTTGGCGCGTGCGGCGGCCAGTTCCTGGGCTTCCTGCGTCAACTGCTTTTGAATTCTCCATTCCCGATTCAGAAGAACCAACATTGCGATGAGGCTGACCAGTAGCGTTCCGAGGAAGGTAGTACCGATTGGATGCAAAAGGGCAACCCGCTGCAGCGAGCACCAGAGGGAGGGTGCTGAGATCGATATCGGCTTTCCCTGCAGAAAGTACTGAAGGTCTTCAACCAATTGAAACAACGTGCGATAACGATCGGACGGATTCTTCGAGAGACATTTATCGATCACACGCTGCAGGGGTTTGGGAACTCGCTTCGCATCCGCTTCCCCTCTGTTGGGTTCTTCGCTAAGTATTCGATGTTGCGTCATGTAATCGCCGGCATCGCGAAAGGGGTGAACGCCGTACACGAGTTCGTGAAGCACCACCCCCAAAGAAAATTGATCGCTTTGCGGCTGCAGTGGTTCCCCCACCACTTGTTCCGGCGACATATAGGCCACCGTGCCAAGGACTTTCCCTTCCGTAGTCAGTGCGGTGGCATTCGCATCACCCAAAGGCTTGGCAAGACCAAAATCACACAGGAGTGGTTCCAGCCCGATTCCTTCGGTAGCAGCCTGGGACGCCTGCCGAAGAAGGATGTTACCCGGCTTGATGTCACGATGCAAAATCAGCTTGGAATGCGCTGCCCAAAGGGCTTGAGCGACCTGTAGAATCAGCCACGCCCGCTGCTTGAAACTCCATCGATCCGCCGTCCCGGACATCACATCGGCCAAGGATCCCCCATTAGCAAACTCGGATACGAGATAGGGCAAGTTGCCGACGACGCCAGTTTCCAGCGCCACCAGGATTCCAGGATGCTGCAACTCTGCCATCACGTTTGACTCTGACTCAAACCGTCTCTTGGCGACGTCGTTGGCCACCAGCGAGGGACGCATTATTTTGATTGCAACAGCCTTACCTTGACTATCGAGGTCCAAAGCCGAGAAGACGATGCCGAAAGCTCCAGAACCGACCCACCGGATTTGCTCGAAACGAAAAGCGGTATGCCCTTCCAATGGGCTCGTACTCTGTCCGTTATCCAATGACATTCTCGGAATCTGTTTCAGCAAAGCGACACCCGCCTGCCTGTCGGCTTGGTCGTTCATGTCGCTTTCGCGCGGCCGATCGAGGTCATTGAGAAGGTGAGAGATGCGAAGCAACTCATCGGAGGCAAATTCAGTGGAATCGGGGAAATCAGATCCTTCTCTCATCTGCACCTGCCTCGGTGGGGTGGGTACCGGTCCATACCATGAACTCCCCGAATGTCTTTTCGAATGAGACAGACAGCGTGATCAACAAGCCTGCGTGCTTCATCCTCGGATCGATGCATGCGCTCGGCGATCTCACGGTAGGTTAGTCCTCTTCGGAATCGCAAAATGAGCAGACGTTGGAGCTCGCGGGGAAGTTTCCGAATCGCGTCAAGCGCAAGCCGCGAGAACTCCTGCTGAATAACCTGGTCAAGTGGAGTGACACTAGGCTGTCGCTGGAAAGCCTGATGATCGACTGAATCGTCCTCTAGACGAACCTCCCTGACGACCGATCGCTTCTGGGTTCGGATCAGAAATCTGCGAAGACTGATCAGCTGACTTCGGATCGTTTTGATCAGATAAACCTGAAATTCCTCGCGGCAAGCAAAGTTCTTCTTCGGCAACTTCAGCGCCACAGCACTCCAAGCTTGCTGCACTGCGTCTGATAGGTCCGCCCTCGCCTGGAAACGTCTATCCCATCCCTGGCGGGCAATCGCCAGCAGCATAGGTCGATAGTGCTTCATCAATTCCGCCAGCGCCTCGTCATCCGACCGCCGAACCCATTGGGTGATCGGAGGTTCGTATCGGCTCCAGCCCGTTTCGCACGAATTCCATTTGGCTGCCATGAAAGCCCATCCAGCACGAACCACATGTTGTGCGATAAATTCGCATTACAAGATACTACTTAGCACTATTACGAAAGATCTATCAGCCATCAATTTTTTACAAATCACGCTTGTTCTGTCAACTATTTCTATCGAGGGAAGTGGTTGAAAAGACCGGCTCTCTCCGATTTCGCGACCGTATTGAGACCTGCAACATGCGGATTTTTGAAATGAAAGGCTGGTCATTCGGCGGGCAATTCTGGGAATAAATGGAAATCTTACCGAAAAGAATTTTTCCGCGCCGGAATCGGTGGAATTGGCGTTCTTAATACATGGACTTGTAAAGCAAAAAATTGCCCCTAGCGAACACGGATCGAGGCATCACTGATGAGATTTTCGCCGTTTTTCCAGGCCCTTAGTAGTACATTTTCTGCCAATTCCCGTAACCGGCGTCGGCACTCACGTCGCATTCGCTTTCTTCGAGAAATGCGCCTGGAGCGTTTCGAGTCCCGGCTTCCCATGGCCTTTGCCATAACAAGCACGGGGACCTCTATTACCCTTACTGGGAGTTCAGGTAACGACGCAGTCGAAATCTCCGTTGCGCCGAGCGGTCATTTCCGCCACAACATCGCTCTATCGGGCAATCTAGTCAGCGACATCGACACCAACGGTTCATTGGCCGGTGAACAAGTGATGTTAGCGTCAAGCATCACACAGATCTTAGTCTCTGCAGGCGCCGGCGACGACATTTTTGACGGGAGCCTTTGGACGGGAGCCAAGATCACTGCAAGCGGTAACTCCGGCAACGACATCATCATGGGGGGGTCTGGCAACGATGAGCTCCAGGGTGGCTCCGGCGACGACATCGTCGAAGGAAACGCCGGAAACGACTTCCTCTACGGTGACAGTTTCAGTAGCGGTGCGGCCTCTACCGGGAACGATACGCTTCGAGGTGGTGCTGGGAATGATGAGCTTTACGGCGATGACAGGATCGCAGGCGGAACCGGTGACGACCGTTTCGAAGGAGGGGATGGAACAGATGTTGTTTACGACTACTTTTCCGGTTCGATAATCATCACCGATGCACTTTACCAAAGTAATTCGATAACTTCCAACAATCCTCAAGTCGAGGTATACGACGTTGTTGGCAGTGCTGCAAATGACACCCTGGACGCCTCGGCACTAACCAACGCGCGAGTCATTGCTACAGGTGGTTCTGGCAACGACGTCCTTAAAGGTGGCGCCTTAAACGACGTACTGGAAGGCAATGCCGGAGATGACATCGTCGAAGGAAATGCCGGAAACGATTCGCTCTTCGGCGATAGCCAATATGCCCCTGCAACAACAGGAAACGATCTCGTACGCGGGGGAGCAGGCGACGACGATTTGAGAGGAGGTAATGGCAATGACACCCTTGAAGGAGGCGATGGCAACGATGACCTCCAGGGTGATGCAGGCGACGACATCGTCGAAGGAAACGCCGGAAACGACTTCCTCTACGGTGACAGTTTCAGTAGCGGTGCGGCCTCTACCGGGAACGATACGCTTCGAGGTGGTGCTGGGAATGATGAGCTTTACGGCGATGACAGGATCGCAGGCGGAACCGGCAACGATATTCTTCACGGAAATGGTGGAGCAGACAGGCTTTTTGGTCACGGTGGTGATGATAGGCTGTCGGTATCGGACAGTTTATTTTCCGAAGTCTCCGGCTCGTCAGGGAGCGATCAATTGATTTTTGATGGCGAGGGAATTGAACTCAACTTGGTCACCGCCCCAACAACCAAAGTACGCGGTGTCGAAGAAATAGATATCGCAGGCTCCGGAAGTAATCAACTTTTCATCAACCAGTCCCGACTCTTGGGACTCTCCGACACCACTGACACACTGATCGTCCGTGGTAACGTCGATGACCTGATCGATAAAGGGACAGGATGGTCTTTCTCCACCGCGGAATTGATTGCTGGACAACTTTTTAAGAACTACAGCCAAGGATCGGCTCAACTGAAATTGCAGCAGGCGACGAACGTATCGACTCGCCGCATAGCTACGACGTACACAGATAGCCTCGATTCGGCCAACCCTTCGGGATTCAGCGGAACCTTTGCGATTGTTCCAGTTCAAGGATATCAAGGGATCGGCCCGTCAGGAAACGTATTCAATACCAGTTTCCTGAAGAGCAGCAGTGAAGCCACTTTAACTCTTTCAGGACTGCCCGAACACGATTCAATCGACCTGGACTTTCTGTTGGCTGTCATCGACTCTTGGAATGGTGGTACCCTGGATTACTTCAACGTACTTGTCGATGGGGTAGCCGTATTCCGTAAATCATTCAGCTTTGACAACTTGGCCAACCAGACATTTTCTCCTATCACTGGCAGCTTGCTTAGCCATGGATCGCAGCTTGGTTTTAGCTCCTGGGCCGATGCCGCGTATAACATGGCAGACGAACCACTTTTCCAGCAGATTCCGCATAGCGCTTCCACGCTATCTATTCAGTGGCTCGCTAATGGATCAGGTTGGGAGGGTGGCACGAATGAGTCCTGGGCCATAGACAACTTATCGATGACTCTATGGGAAGATGTCTGGGCCGTCCTCGATAACGTCGGCGCGGGATCCTATGTCACCGATTTTACAACTCGAAATGTCGATCCAGTTTCTCAATTCACCTATCAACTTGTCCCCGGTGACGGGGACATTGATAATTCGAGATTTTTCATCTCTGGAAGCAAGCTTCACACTGCTGCATTGCTCACACCTGGAAAGACTTCCTATACGGTTCGAGTACGAGCGACAGATAATGACGGAGTCACATTTGAAAAGAGCGTGGTTATACCTGTCATTCCAACCAACCAAGCTCCGACCGACATCGAGCTTTCGCCGCTAAGCTTGGAGGAAAATGCCGGGGCTAACGCGTACGTCGGAACCTTCAGTACGATAGACCCTAATACCACAGATACATTCACATACTCTTTGGTGACTGGCACTGGCGACAGCGATAACAGCCACTTTGAAATCGTCGGAAACCAACTGCGAGCCAAGAACAGCTTCGATTACGAGGCCAAATCGAGCTATTCATTACGCGTCCGCTCCACGGACCAAGGGAATCTGTTCACTGAAAAGGTCTTCTCGATCGAAGTATTGAATGTCAACGAGGCACCTACCGACATCTCTGTAAATCCTACAATTCTCGATGAAAATGCGGGCTCCGATGCGACTGTAGGCAATCTCGCAAGCATAGACCCTGAACCCGGCAACACCTTCACCTATACCCTTGCCACCGGCGGAGCGGACAACAGCCTGTTCAGCATCACAGGGTCAACTCTCAAGGCCAACGACAGCTTTGACTTTGAACAGAAGTCCAGCTACTCCATCCGTGTCCGATCAACCGACCAGGGAGGAGCATGGTTCGAAAAGGAGCTAACCATCCAGGTCAATGATGTCGATGAAAATATCTACCTGAATGGAACCGCAGCGAACGACCTCTTCGTTGCAACCTACACCGGCAATGGAACCACCGCCCAATGGTCCGTCACCCGGA
Source organism: Pirellulaceae bacterium (assembly GCA_044337705.1). Lineage (GTDB taxonomy): Bacteria > Planctomycetota > Planctomycetia > Pirellulales > Pirellulaceae > JBEISR01. Next base: position 6,741 of record JBIINB010000175.1, read on the forward strand.
ACGCAGTGATCGTTTTCAATGGAACAGTGCTGAACGGTGGCGCGTTGGTGTTCGATGGCCAGGCCGGCACCGACTCGCTGAACGTCGTCGGACGAACTGTCGACGATCTCTTCGTACTTCAAGGCATGCGCGCCTCGCTCAATAACGCCTTCATCCATCATTCAAATACGGAGACATTCAAACTGCTGGGCGGGACCGGTAACGACCGCATCCTGGTCCAATCAGGATCCGCCATTTTCGAAGGTGGCGGAGGTATCGATACGGTCGAGGCAGTCACTGGAACCAATAGCTGGACGATCAGTGCCGCAGCAACCGGTTCGCTCAATGGAACGATGCAATTCCTGCAGGTGGAGTCGCTTCAAGGGGGAAATGGGGATGATCAGTTCAACTTCGGTATCTCAGGCAGTCTAACCGGACAAGTAGTCGGTGGTGCTGGGGCTGACACCCTAAATCTATCCGCCAAGACGGCCGCTCATTCCATCAATTTCCAGACCAGTACCGCAACCTCCACTGGTGGATTCTCGCAAATGGAATACTTCGTCGGTGGGGCCGGATCCGATACGATCATCGGGGCGAATACCACCAACGTCTGGGAGATCACTGGTAGCAACTCAGGGACCGTCAATACGACTACTAGCTTCAGCGGTTTCGAGAATCTGACTGGCGGTACCGCCGTCGACACCTTTACCTTCGCTGCGGGCGGAAGCCTCACCGGCAACGCCTTGGGTGGCTCGGGTATCGATCAGCTGGATCTATCGGCCAAAAGCGGATCGCTTGAGTATCGACTCGGCGCTATGAACCGCGTCACTGGAGTCACCGGCTATGCAACGATCGAAGCAGTGACCGGCAATGGAGTTGCGGGGTCGGCAGTTGTCGGTGCGAATGTTGCGAACACCTGGGTCGCAACCGCCGCAGGACAGATCCTCGGCGGTGGTGCCACCTACAGTGGCGTCTCAACCCTCACCGGAGGAACTGCCAACGACATACTGCTCGGGCCCAATGTCACCAACACCTGGACCATCAGCGGTGCCGACAGTGGCTCCCTAAACTCCGGTGCGTCGCCCATCAGCTTTACGGGCGTCGAGAATCTGACTGGCGGTACCGCCGTCGACACCTTTACCTTCGCTGCGGGCGGAAGCCTCACCGGCAACGCCTTGGGTGGCTCGGGTATCGATCAGCTGGATCTATCGGCCAAAAGCGGATCGCTTGAGTATCGACTCGGCGCTATGAACCGCGTCACTGGAGTCACCGGCTATGCAACGATCGAAGCAGTGACGGGCAATGGAGTTGCGGGGTCGGCAGTTGTCGGTGCGAATGTTGCGAACACCTGGGTCGCAACCGCCGCAGGACAGATCCTCGGCGGTGGTGCCACCTACAGTGGCGTCTCAACCCTCACCGGAGGAA
>JBIINB010000176.1:0-8086 GCA_044337705.1 Pirellulaceae bacterium
ACTACCTGATCAAGACCGATCAGGTCTGGACAACGCAATGAGCATTTGACTGCTTGACTAACGCACGAAGATGACTCCTGGTCGGCAAAGTTATCCCTTCGATGGTTGTGTCCCCACAGAGCCTTCGTCCGTTTCACCTTGCGCTTAAATTAAACCGAAAAATGTGCCGAAGGGAAAGATGACTTCCAGAGCTTATGCCTGAAAATCCTGGGGGTTCGGGGGCAAAGCCCCTGAGGAGTCCAGCTGAGTCGGCCGGTTGCCGAAAAGGGACGTTCAAAATGTTCTTTGAACAATCTCAGCCACTCGATTCAAGACCGTTGCTACTCGATTCGTTCCTGCGATACCCCGGTGGTTCGTTGAATCAGGCAAGTCAACATCGATACGATTCGTTTCAAGTTAGATTTGCCTAGTTGGTTCGCATCATCAGTAATCGCATCGCAGACCCGGAGCACATCGTGAATTGACGCGCATTCGAGTGCGGAGCCGCGTGCAATCTCAAAGAACCGATTCTTATCGTCGAGGCTTTGTTTGCCGTTGCCCTCTGCGATATTCAGCGGAATCGATTGGGCCACGCGAAGCCATTGATCGCGAGCGTGACGATTCGTGCCAGCTAACGTTTTAGCGAGGTCGTAAGAGAATGCAACGTACTCGATCGAAAGACGATAAACGTCAAGTCGTTCATGGTCGAAGATTGGTTCAGTCATCAGCGGTCCTTTCGAGTACGAGTACCGTTGCACTGAGTACGAGTACGACTGCCCTGACGAACATGCCTTCTATTGGGCAAGTGTCCTTTGCCAAGTATCCTTCGGCGAGCGGTGGGCGTCAGCCCACTGTTCCTCGCCCGTGACTGCCTGGCTCTCGATGCCTGAAACAGGGGACTTACGTCCCCCGCTCGCAGGGTGATAACCTAACATTCATTAGAATGTCACGCGATTTGCAATGGGATCAATGCACTGCTCACAAGCCATCGATTTCGCTCAAAGAATCGCCAGGGGATTCCTTGGATGCTCGAGTGTACCGCGAGTCACACCCAGGCGATTGACGGCGCGAAGCGTCTTCCAGACATGGGCTCCATCCCAGCGGCCGGCAAGCAGTCCCTCGTAGAGTTCCACATGCTGCCGCACCTCCTCAACCGGGGCGTCGCGGAGGAATTCGATCCGAAAGTTCCGCACCCCCTTCTTTAGCAGATTCGGTACCGCTTCCGCCCCACTTTGCGCCACGCCATTGAAGAGGGTGTTTCGGCAACCGATATCGGCATGCAGCACATGTTCGACGCCGAGTCGATCGCGAAGCTGAACATCATGGCGATCGCATGGCCGACCGCAGTTGGTTTTGTTGGTGCCTGGCGAAATCACACCGCAGAAGACGCAGTGCTCCATATGGAACATCGGCATGTGCTGATGGATCACCACCTCCATCCACTCGGGCGGCACGCCCGTCAGCAGTTCGGCCAGCTGATCGCGGTTGAGGTCATACGAGGCGGTCACGCGGATGGCCCCCTGCTGCATCAGCCACTGCGCGGTGAAGGGGTTGGTGACATTCAGAGAAAAATCGCAGACCAGGGGAATGTCATGAGTACGCGCGAACTGGAGGCCGGCCAGATTGCGCACCAGCCAGCCATCGGCCCCAGCTTTGGCCATCGCCAGGAACAGCCCCTTCTCCCCCGGCTTGCTGATCCGCAGCGTCGCTAGATAGAGCCTGGCTTGGGCTTGATGCGCCAGTCGCACCGCTTCCTTGTACTGCCGAATATCGTGAAAATCGGCATAGATGCATTTGCCCCCCGCCTCCAACACCGACTCCAGCTGGAACATCGATCGGCACAGCACATGAAGTGGTGGAGCCTTGGCGGCAGGATCGCCCGAGGCTTCGTCAGGGTGCCCGCTGGCCCTGAGCGCTGCCAGCCCCCGCACCACGACTTCGGGGTCGGCCAGACGGCGCACCGGTGGTCGCTGCCGGGCTGCATCCATTTGCTGAACCAGTTCTCGGCGAATGCCCCCCAGAACGCTCAGCGGCACCATCGGCTGGCCAAGGATCGTCGCCTTCAAGGAATCGATCTGGTAGGCCGTCCCGCCCAGCCTCGCCAGCTGCTTTTCCAGAAGCTCCTCGGTGACGGGATGCTGCCTGGCGACCGGTGGCTCAAAAGGATCCGAAAAGGAGACTTCGATCCCATCCGAACATCGAGCCTGCAGAACGATCGGCTTCCCAACCTCGACCTGGATTTCGATCGACAACGGGATTCTTCGCTTCGGGTCTTCTCCCTCGAACGACTGCCGCAGCCGCTTGGTCAACCGAGGATCATCGGTCAGCCACAGACCTTGGCCGGCGAACACTTCTGCTTGCTTCAGCCGCCCGCGTTCCAGCCGCAATTCGGCCCTTCCCGGACCAGCCCGCTCGACCCGTTCGCCGCGCACGAACAGTTCATAGATCCGTCCTCCGGTTTCTTCTCCCTCCAGTCGATTCCCCTCCAGAACGACACCATCGCCGGGAGCGATGCTGGTCTGTAGATCGACCAGCAGTCCGTCGCCGCGGAGCGCCACGATGGTCCCGGCCCTCACGCCTCGCTTGGCGCTACTGGTCGCGGGAACCAGTCGCTTGTGATCGTTTCCTTCCAGCCATCCTGGAGTGAAGCCACGGGAAAAACTTAGTTCCATTTCTCTGCGCGTCGTGTCGTCCCAGCGAATCGTCTCCCCTCGCATCGCGCGATCGATCGCATCGCGATAGTGCATCACCATGTTGGCGACGTATTCAGGGGTCTTCAGTCGTCCTTCAATCTTCAACGAGCAGACGCCGGCCTCAATCAGCTGCGGCACCTGTTCGTAACCGGCCAGATCCTGAGGGCTCAGCAGATACCTCTGGTCTCCAAGATCGCGAGTCTGTCCATCGCAGATCAGTTCATAATTCAGCCGGCACGCTTGCGCGCACTGGCCTCGATTGGCGCTGCGGCCACCCAGCGATTCACTGGTCAGACACTGACCGCTGTAGGCGACGCACAATGCCCCATGGATGAAGACCTCCAGCGGCATCGTCGTCTCGGCGGCGATCCTGCGGATCTCATCGATCGACAGCTCCCTGGCCAGCACCACCCGCTCGATCCCCAGCGACTCGATCCCTTCTATCGTCTCCTTGCAGGTCATCGTCATCTGCGTGCTGGCATGGATAGGGAGGTCAGGACATATCTCGCGGATCAGCCGGGCCACCCCCAGATCCTGAACCAGCACTGCATCCACGCCCGCCTCCGCCAAATAGCGCACATGCTTTTCAAGCGCCGGGAGTTCATCGGTGAAAACCAGCGTATTGAGCGTCGTGTAGCCACGAACGCCACGTCGATGAAGGAATGGAATAAGCTGTTCTAGCGACTGGAGGTCGAAGTTGCTGGCGCGGGCGCGGGCATTGAAACCTGCCTGCAACCCGAAGTAGATCGCGTCGGCCCCGTTTTCCACCGCCGCCTGAGCGCACTGCCAGTCCCCCGCAGGTGCCAGCAGTTCGGGTGCCGTCCTGCCCCTTTGTCGATCCACGACTTCTTCCGCCATGCTTCGCCCCATCGCTCCTGGAGGACCCGCCATACTTCAGGCCAATTTAGGTTGTATCATCCCCGAGCCATCCGCCGCTTGGAATCCCTAAACCAAGAAAGGGCAACCTCCTCTCAACGCTCCAACCACTTCAGGTACTCTCCATAGCCCTCTTGCTTCATTTTGGCCTTGGGAACAAATCGCAGGGAGGCTGAATTGATGCAGTAACGCAAACCACCTCGCTGAGGCGGACCATCCTGAAAGAGATGCCCCAGATGAGAATCGGCCCACTTGGATCGGACTTCGATCCTGGGTTGTCCCAATTCATAGTCGTCCTTGTACACCAACCCCTCCGGATCGATCGGTCGGACAAAGGAGGGCCAGCCAGTTCCCGAATCAAACTTGTCGGTAGACAAAAATAGCGGTTCGCCCGAAACGATATCGACGTAGATTCCCTCCTCGTGGTTGTTCCAATAAGGATTGCGGAAGGGGTCTTCCGTCGCATTGCTTTGAGTGACCCGGAACTGGAGTGGTGACAATCGCTGCTTGAGCTCCTTTGCGGGCGGCTTGCGGAAGTCGACCCAAGCCGGCTTTTCCTCGGCTTCCATCGGTTGGTCTGTGCGATCGCCGGCATTGGAGGACTGGTCGCCTTGAACCTTCTCTAAAGCCTCTGGTCGCGCACCAGGAAGCTCCAGCATCTTGGCGCGATCCCCCCAGGTCTTGCGCACATAGTCGTCGCGACCACACCCTTGACGGTAGGTGGCATAGGCGGCGCCGTTCGTGCGATGGTAGTCCTGATGCTTTGACTCGGCCAGCCAAAAACGACCCGCTGGCAACAAGGGTACGGAGATCGGTTTGCGGAGTACTCCCAAACCCTCGATGCCCCGTATCACCCGCTCTGCCTCCTTCTTCTGCTCTGGCGTCTGGAAATAGATCGCCGCGCGGTACTGAGGCCCACGATCGATGAACGAGCCACCTCGGTCGATCGGATCGATATGCTTCAAGAAGTACTCCAGAACCCCCGCGTAGGTGACCTTCTTGGGATCGAAAGTCACCAACACCGCTTCCCGGTGTCCGCGATTGGCATAGTTTTCATACGTTGGGTTCGTGGACTTTCCCCCCGTGTACCCCGATACCACCTCGATCACCCCATCCAGCTTTTCCAGATCCGACTCAACACACCAAAAACAGCCACCTGCCAGAATCAAGGAACTCTCAGAAGAACGATCGGAATCTGCCGCTTGTTGGCTAGAGGCCGTCGACGAACCGAAGGATATCCAACAGACCAGAATTGTCAGCGCTGCCGAAAAGGAACAAGGCAATCGTCCGGTCGACCGATTCCAGCGTGTCATCACACCACTCCTCCACGTGTCCTTCCACCTGAAAATAGTCGCTTGCGCCAAGTCCCCCCCTATTATCGGCAACCGGCAAACCGCCGACAAATCTGGAGTAACCAACCGATCCAAACGGAAGGATACGATCGGAAGGGCACTTTTCGCGAGGCGCCGAGCCCCTCAAATCCATAGGCAAAACAGCCAGGATCTGGCACAATAGAGGGGACGGTTCGACCAGCCAATGGCTCGGGCGGCCGCCATGGGACCGTAGCTCAACGGTTAGAGCAGGGGACTTGAGCAGCCGCCACCTAAACCGCAGCATCTGCTGTAGGCAAGGTGGAGGCGGATCGGGTTGCTTGGAGCACGATTGGTCCAGTGCCATCGCTGCGACAAGTAGAATCTGTCAAACTCGGGGAAGGCTGGCCCGCACAAGCGGGTTGCTGATCCCGAGCCAAGCCCAGATGGATGGGAAGGTGTAGAGACCAGACGGCAGACAGGCCAGTGCGCCACACTGGCTGGAAGGTATGGTCCAGACCACGAACCCGAAAGGGGCGGTGAAAACCGAAGTGGTAAGCATAATCCCTTGGTTGCAGGTTCGAATCCTGCCGGTCCTATTGATCGATTCGATCTGTCGGTGTCGTGCGCTGCCGGATCCTGCGTCTGGCCATTGCGGTGATGCGCGTTCAGACTCAATGCTTGGCGCATGCAATTCGGCAACTGGCACATCCCTCGGAGGTGCCGCACTTCGATTTTTCGGAAGTGCCGCAGCCCGGCCCGCACCCTTCTTCCACCAGCCGCGCGAATCGGCTTGCTGCAACTCGCTGCTGATACAACTCCACCAGTCGCTCGATCTGTTGGCTGGTCTGCTGGGATGGTTCTCCCAAGAAATGGAAATAGAGCGTCTTTCCGTCCAGCAGCGGTTCCACCTCCAGCAACACGTCGCTGGATGCCTGATCGACCAGCCACTTGCTGCACGATGCCAGCGATTCAGCCGCGTACTGCTGCAGATGCTTCCACAGCAATTGATCCTGTGCACCGAAGGGGCGAAGAATCTTCCCGTCCGATTCCAGACCAGCTCGCGGACTAGGTGCCAGTGCCTCCGCCAATTCAATCCCTCGGACCGTCCTACAAACCAGTTCCATTCCCCGCTGCACAGCGGCACTCCCCGCCGCGACCTTTAGTCGCAGCACCTGTCCATGAACACCGACTCGGCAAAGCCAATCGAAATCCATTCGCAAGTCAGCCAATCACAGGGGGAATCGGAATGAGGGAACCGGCGGGGGGTGATCCAAGCCGCCTGAGATTCCCGCACAGAAAACGTCATTTCGATTGTAACGCAAAATCGCTTTCCCCGACGCAGCAAAAGAAATTCGGATTTCGCCGCAGATGCATCGGGCAAGAGATGCTGGTATCTTGTCGTCGCATTCATCCATCCACTACGAGAGAAAAAGCCTGTGGCGAGATGCCGGGCGACCACTCATTCACTAAACCCGCTGAGGCGACCGACCCGTGCATCCCCTTGCCAGTCTTTTTGTTCTACTGTTCACCCTATGGGCGTTGCTGGTCGTCGTTGGTTTTTTCGTCGGCTGGGGAAGGATCCTCTGGCAGTTCAGATCGCGTCAGCTCCATTGGAACCGGCTCTCGGACGCCGAATTCGCCCCCTGGGGGATGGTCGACCTGGTGGCGGCGATGGGCTTTTTGGTCTTCTCGCTGACGCTGGCCTCGCGCACCCTCCCCAAACCCAATCCCACGCAGGACCCTGCACCCGTCCCCGGATTGAGTGGCGCCAGCGGAGCGGCCATGATCGCCATGCCAGGAACGTTCGGATCGATACCGAATCCTTTGGCTGATTTCGCCGGGCACCAGGAACTTGCTGCCACGCAGGACTCAGCTTCCTCGGTTCCTGCGAAGGAGAACGAGCCGAAGGAAGCGACAAGTAAAACGCTACCGTCGCTGGAAACATCGGCCTGGGTTGCCAGCGCCCAGCTTGTGGCAACCTTGCTTACGACCTTTTGGATCATGAGGCGACTGCGCGTTCCAGCTTCGGTACTCGGCTGGTCTACCAGCCACCTAGCGACCGACTTCCGCATGGCAGTCCAAGCCTTTATCCTTTTCGGTCCACTGGTCTATGCATCGCTTGCTCTGCTGAACTACCTATACACCACCCAGTACAGTCATCCACTTCTCGAAATGGTCGATGAGAAGTTCAGCGGTCTGCTGCTGGCTGCCTGGATGGCGGTGATCATCGCGCCGGTCACCGAGGAGTTTGCATTCCGAGTCCTGCTGCAGGGGTTCCTTGAGTCGATCGCGGCTGGCCCTTTTTCATGGAAGCAGTTCTGGTATGGCCGTGGTAGCTACCACTATCCCGGTGATCCGGTTGCGGCTGATCCGGAGTCTGCCGACGCCGTGCCGATGGCTACGGTCGGGCCATCGGTAGACTCAGCCTACGGGGATCCGATGACTTCGCCCGAAGCCCAGATCGATTCGATCCGGCTGACGCGCCGCCCCTGGTGGCCGATTCTGGTCAGCGGAACCTTGTTTGGCCTGATGCATTACAGCTATGGACTTAGCTGGTTGCCTCTGATTCTTTTGGGGATCGTGCTGGGATTTATGTACCGCATGACTCACCGGATCTGGCCCAGTCTCTTCTTCCATGTCATTTTCAACTCGATGGCCATCTGCTCGATGGCACTGCAAATCCTTCAGCAGCAGCTTCCCAAGCCGTAGCGTCAGCAAGGGATCTTCTTCTAACCCGCAGCGTCAGCAAGGGATGATCTTCTGATAGACTCGAAGTTCAGCGGTCTCCAAGGAAGGACGAGCCGAAATTACCGAGCCCTGAAAAGAGCGAGCCTTCTTCGCGTGCGCCCCCGGCACTGGCCCCTCGAAGAATGCGACCTGCCAGGCGAGAGAAAGGGAGACTCTGCAACCAGACTGGCCCCGGCCCTGTCAGCGTCGCCAGAAACAGTCCTTCACCACCAAACAGCGCGTTCTTGACATTGCCTGCGAACTGGATGTCGTACTGCACCGTGGGTCCGAGGGCCATCAGACACCCGGTATCCAGACGCAGTTTCTCCCCGGTGGCCAGCGTTCGTTGCAGCATCGTGCCGCTGGCATGAACCATCGCAATACCGTCCCCCTTCAGTCGCTGCATGATAAAGCCTTCGCCGCCGAAGATCGCCGTTCCAATCTTCTTCTGAAAAGCAATCGTCAGTTCGATCCCCTTGGCTCCACAGAGGAAGGCAT
>JBIINB010000177.1:0-8065 GCA_044337705.1 Pirellulaceae bacterium
TACGATGCAAATCCCCGCCGCGAGACTGGCGACAAGGGGTAGCAGGGAGGAGCGGAGAGAAAGCAGTAGAGAGGCAATACCGATCAGTCCGATCCAGTGCTCAATCCTCCATGCGGCTGTATGGAGCAATGGGAGTCGGTTGATCAATGCAAAGGAGACCAGCATCGAGCCACCGGCCAGCAGCACAGCAAGTTGCCAGTAGCCGATATCGAGTTGCAGCGGATCGGTTGTTGCCGTCCAGCGTTGGCTTAGGCCGCCCAAAAGCATCAGGGAGAGGGCGATCGCTGCTGTGGCGATACCGACTGCCAGGGCACTGGATCGAAGCATAGCTCGCGCCATCTCGGGCGGAGCGATCGGCAGGGAGTACAGGTAGGATGTGGCCCCATGTTGTTGGGGCTTCAGTATTTCGAGATCCTTGTTCTGCGAAACGGTCGGCTTGGAGGGGTGGGCCAGCATGCTGCTTAATGCAGTGAAGATCGCCGCCAGCCATTGGGAGATTAGGGCAAGAATGGTTCCCGAAAAGGCTAAGTCCCAGCCGAGTTTCGTATTGCCAAGTGAACAGGCCAGCGCGATACCCCAGAAAATGACCAGCTGCGCCAAGACGATCATCGCGAAGGCGGAAGTGCGGCTACGGAAGTCAAACCACTGGAAAGCGTGTGTTATCGAGCGGAAAGAGGGGGCATTCGGGCGTCTTTGATTATTGGAGCCGTTCCGCACTTCATGTGTCCAGGCTAGGAGGGGTGGGACTGTTCTCCCGCACCGATGTTGTGTGATGCGCCAGTTAGTCAGTACGTAGCAGGTCAGCAGCGTGGCAGACGCGATCAGAAGATCGGTACCTGAGATGGTGGTCCAGGGGTGCGCCGAGGCGCTGAAGACGCCTCCCTCCGGAAAGCGCAGGCCATGACGCATCATCAGCCAGAAGAAGAGCGGGATCACAATTGCAGGGGCCACGGCATACCACCATAAAGCTGACTCGTTCGTGCGGACGAACGGCTGGATCGCTGCCCAGAAGACGATGCAGAAAAGAACGGGGCCTGCGATCGGCCAATCCAGAGAGAATACCCACCGAAGCAGGATCATCAGCAAGGCGACCTGACCGGCTACCAGCAGAGCGCCTCCCCAGAAGAAAAAATTGGTGATCGCGATGCTGGAAAGTGGCTTCAGATAGAGTCGACTTGGGCTGCCTTGAGTCAAGATGACTCCTGCAATGATCACAATCGCGATACTCAGCGTGCTGACGATGTGGAGTCCCAACAACTCTCGAGGAATCGCGGAGAGCTCGATCCCGCGAAGCATCGACAACAGCAGGCAGGTTGGAATACTCGCCAGGATGGGGCAGGCCAGCAAGGACCATCGATTGCGGGCCAGATATTCCCAGAAAAGATTTTGCGTGATCGGATGCATCATGATGCCTCATCGTGTGGAGATGGTGAGAGTCCCGGACACCGATTATTTCAGGAGTTCGTGATCGTGCAGAGGTAAATGTCATCGAGGCTGAGCGGGGTTTCCTGCACAATTTGAGCTTGAAGAGTCTTGGCGGCCCGTATCAGTTGTTCTCGATCGCCGCGACAGTTGTAAGTCCATTCGTCGCCACGCCCTTCCTGGCTGATGGATCCCAGCATTCTTGGTGCTTCCGTGTAAGGCAGTTCGAACCGCAACGTCAATCGGTGGAAGGAATTGCGAATCGTATCCAACTGGTCGTCCAGCAAGACACGCCCCTCATGCAAGATGGCGATGCGATCGGCCAGGCGTTCCACCTCATCCAGCAGATGGGAGGAAAAGAGCACGGTTCGACCTTCGTCGGTGATCGTGCGCACGATGGCTGAAAGAATATCCCGACGCACGACAGGATCGAGCCCTGAGGAGGGTTCATCGAGAACGAGAAAATCCGGACGATGAGCCAGGGCGAGCAGGAGGCAGAGGCGAGCTGACTGTCCTCGCGAGAGATTGGCGACTCGTCCCTTGGGATCCAGGTCGAACATCTGCTTTAGTTCGTCCGCGTAGCGAGCATCCCACGCGGGGAAAAAGGCTCGAGTGTAATTCATGATCTCATCGACGCGCATCCAAGATGGGATATCGCGATTCTCTGACATGTACCCGATTCGACCTAATACCTCTGCTGGATGCGCTGCCGGATCGACTCCGAAAACGCGCACCTGACCACTCTGGGCGAAATGGCTCCCCAGAATGTGCTTGATCAGCGTGGTTTTTCCTGCGCCATTGCTTCCGATCAGCCCATAAACACTGCCTCGTGGGATCTGTAGGGAAACATCGTGCAGCACCTTCTTTTCGCCGAAGGTGCGGCAAAGCCTGCGGATCTCGACCACGTTCCCAGATGCCGATACCTGAGCTTCACTCATCGCTGGTTTTCCCTTTCTTCGTTTGGTCGGTTGCCAGGTCGCTCTCCCGGATCATTCTTAGTACATCCTGCAAATCGAAACCCATCTGAAATGCCTCGACTAGAAGCTGGTCGATCCGTTCGTTGAGCAGTTTCAGGCGTTCTTTGCGAGCCAGCGGAGAACCGTTGTCGGTCACATAGGTGCCGGCAGTTCTCCGCTTTTCAACAACTCCGGACGCCTCCAGTTCGCGGTAGGCACGAGCGATGGTGTTCGGATTGACCAGCAATTGCTCGGCCAGTGTCCGAATCGAAGGGAGCTCTTCGCCCGGTTGAAGTCTTCCCGATGCGACCAGGTACTTGATCTGCTGCATGACCTGCAGGTAGATCGGGACCCCGCCGTGAGTTTGAATATGAATCTGCATCAGATACGCCTCCTGTACTATTGTATTAACGGCATAATACAGTAGATCCTTTGGTGAGTCCAGATAAATTTCTGAAAAATCTGCAAACGCCAGTCAGCCACCGCAGCCAAGCGGTGGAGTTCTTCAGGGTGCTTGCTTCTCCGTCATCAGCAAGACTGGAGACGGTGGCCATGAACCAAGCGAAAGCTCTTGCGAGAGTTGATTCCTCGCCGTTGACCGCGCGTTTCTAAGCCTGAAATCGGGCATGAGAGAAAGACAGCCGTCGGTTTGTCGGCCCGCAGCCATCTGTTCCTTCAGCAGACCGCGCAGCGATACAATCAAAAGAGGGCAGCGAGAATTCCGAACAGCGCCCTGTGGCCATGCTGTGGTAGATGGCGATGAACCTGGTAACCCAAGGAAGCAATCGATGGAATCGAAGAAGATTTTGCGGCTCTCCAGGCGTCAATGCCTTTCATCCGCTTCGCTTGCTTTAGGCCTTTCGCTCGCCACCACGAGCGCACGGCATTCGCTTGCCTCGGCTTCCCACGGGATCTGGGCCAGCGAGCGGATCCGGGTTGGTGCGATCGGTGTTGGTGGGCGTGGCTCATTGCTGCTGGAGCAGTTGCCTGAGACAGCGCAAGTGGTTGCTGTCGCCGACTGCAACCTACCGCGTGCCGAGGCATTTCGAGCAAAGATGAAGGCCGACTGGGATGTTCATTCCGACTATCGGAGGATCTTGGACCGATCGGATATCGATGCGGTCATCGTCGCAACGGGTGAGTTTCAGCGGATCAAGCCGTGCATCGAAGCCTGTCTTGCCGGGAAAGATGTTTATGCCGAAAAGCCGTTGTCGCTCTACATTCAGGAGGGGCGAGCGCTGGTCGAAGTGGCCAGGAAGACGGGGCGCATCGTCCAGGTGGGGACACAGCAGCGCTCCATGGAAATGAACCGCGTCGCCTGCCAGCTGATTCGCGAGGGAGGGCTGGGGAAGGTCCTCGAAGTCCGCGCGATCGCTTACGAGGGCCCTTCGTTGTCACCGAGAGAACCATTTGTGGCCGAAGATAAACCAGCAGGACTTGACTGGAATCTCTGGTTGAATCAGGCGGCTGATCGCTCTTACAACTCCCGGTGGATGGGGTGGATGCAGTGGCGGGATTTCGCCGGTGGTCAGATGACCAATTGGGGCGCCCATGGTGTCGATCAGATCCAATGGGCGTTGGGTATGGATGCGACCGGACCGGTAGAGCTGCAACCACTGACAGAAGGGCTGAATGGACAGGTGAGGATGAAGTATGCCAATGGTGTGGTGGTCAATTTTGTCATCGAGCCTGGGAAGGGGCCGATGGGAGGGGCTGTGTTCCTCTGCGAGAAAGGGAAGCTGGAGATCAATCGCAACAAATTCAGTTCCAACCCACCCGAGATTGCCAACGAACTGCTCAAGCAGGTCGACAGCGTGGAGGAAGAGCGGAAGTGGAGTGACGATTTGGCGTTGTGGCAGGCCAGATGGCACCTGCAGAACTGGTTGGACTGCATCCAGACGCGCAAGCTGCCTGTCGCCGACGTTGAAATCGGGCATCGCTCGGTGTCCGTCTGCCATCTGGCGAATATCACCAGAGAATTGCAAAGACCGCTTCATTGGGATCCAGAGAAAGAGATTTTTTCAGGAGATGAAGAAGCCAACCAACTGCTGACTAGGCCTCGTCGAAAAGGATTCGAGTTGCCTTCTTGACGACGAATCGGCGACTGCGTTTTCTGTCGACTCACTTAGCCCCCGCTGCCTGGAAATGGAACCTGGTACAAGCCAGGAGGCGTGCTTAGGCCTTCGGATTCGAATACGAGACAGGTCCTTACCGGACGCCCGCGGAAAGCTTCAGTTCCCCAGACGATTGTTGAATTTGGTCGGGGAGGCGGCTGTACGAGACTTTGGAATGTTATGGAGTCGTCCGAGGGTAGTCTCTGCATGCCGCTCCGATTCGCTATGGTTTTTTAAAGCCAATTTCGGCATCGGAGTGGTCGCTTGCTACCGAGCGAGGGGGGAGTGAATCTACAAGAAGCGACTGAACGCCAAGGTCCAGAATTTTATGGCAACCGATAGCGGCATGGGATTGCCCTTATTGCACTGCTGAATATCGCTGTGTTCTGGTGGTGAAAGCGAGAGCGTTTTTTCAGTTGCTTTCGAAGGTGTCGGTGGAGCCAAGGTGATTGCGATCCCTGCTATCTTCCGACGGAGAGTTTTTCTGCGGAACTCCATGCAGTTGATTGCTGTTCGAAAAACTTGGGGAGGAAATTGGTCGATGGAGCCGTTATCTGCCCAGCCCGCAGCTTTAGTCGATCGCCCAAGGAAGCAGAAGTGGAATTCTAGATTGCAGCCACGCTTCTTTTTTTCAGATACAGGAGTTGGAAGATGCAGACTTGGATCTTTGTGATTCCCTGCCTGATAGCCGGGGTCATCGCTTTGGTGGTTACAGCCACCGGACTGTCCGCCAAGTGCTCATCCTGCCAAAGATGGTGGGCAATGAAAGAGACCGATCGCAGGGAGATTGGTCGTGAGCCGGGCATCAAGAAAGTGAAGCGAAAAGAGGTAAGGAAAGATGCGTCTGGGATAATATTGGAGGAGATTGAACGAGAGGAGGCAGTGGCGACCGAGCGGATTAGCTATGACACCATGGTCCAGTGCAGGCATTGCGGACATGAAGCCAGCAAGATGGTGGTTCAAGAAAAGGAGGTAAAAGTTGTAGCCAATGCTACATCGCCGGGACTGCCTTATCCCATGCAGGGAAGCTTCGCTCCCGTGATGTGCAATTTCTGCACTGGTAGTGGCAAGCGATACACAGATCCTTGCCCGGCCTGCAACGGAGTGGGAAAAGTATCGGTAGTGCAGCCGCCGACGAAATGCGAAGCCTGCCAGGGATGGGGGAAGAACTTTACGGACCTCTGCAATGTCTGTGGTGGATCGGGTTGGTCGAATGTGGTGAGGACAAGCAAGTTATCTGCTGCATTCACCAGGCGGCTATCCCCATGGCCATCGACCCATCGCCCTTACCTGTTGACTTGCTTGAATGCCCCCAAGGAAATGAAACTACCGGATTTTGTTTGTCATGCAACATAAAGCACTCTCGCGACAGGAACATCGTCCCTGGCCAATACCCAGTCATCCATGGACTTGGCGACAGAGTTGGCAGGAGCTTCTTTTCGCGCATTGGGCAGTTCCCACATGGGAGTTACGTTCCTTGGTGCCCGATTCGCTGGCTATTCAGGAGTTTGACGGCACTAGTTGGGTGGGAGTGGTGCCATTTCGGATGACAGGAGTGATGCGCCGACCATTCCCGGATCTGCCCGGAGTGTCCGCTTTTCCCGAGCTGAATCTGCGGCTATACGTGGAAAGGGATGGGAAGCCGGGGGTTTGGTTCCTCAGCCTGGATGCTGCCAATCGACTGGCGGTTTGGGCAGCAAGGCGATTCTTTCACCTACCTTATTATCTGGCTCAGATGAAACATGAGAGTCAGGGCGGCTACATCCAATTTGCCTCGTGTCGAAAACAGAGTTGCGATGTTTCGGTCCGAGCCGAGTATCGTCCTCAATCCGAGGAGGTCTTCGAGGCGAAGGCCGGAACGCTGGAGCATTTCCTTACGGAGCGATATTGCCTCTATGCACAGTCTCCCGAGGGGACACTCTTTCGCGGTCATGTGCATCATGTTCCCTGGCCGCTGCAGAAGGCAATCGGCCAAGTAGAGGCATCGGAACTGGTGACCCCCTTTGGGATCACGCTTCGCGGCAATCCATTGCTGCATTATTCGGCAGGCGTCGATGTCGTTGTTTGGCCCTTGGAGCGACTTTCCAGTTAGCACTGCCGGCATTGATTTCAGCTGCTCACTTTTTGCGAGCGATGGTGTACCACGCGAAGAGACCATTTTCGAGGTCCATCCCGCCCTCGGTATCCCAGGAGAGAAGTCGGCCCAGGTCTCTGGCCGGTTTGTCATCCACGACATTCCATTCCAGGACTTCGAATCCAGCTTCCGCAAACTGCTCCTTGGTGAAAGGAGATTCTCCTTCTGCCCAGGGTATGTAGGGTTTGTCGGCAGGTGCCTTGGGTGGGCAGAAATTGTAAATGACAAAAAGTCCCTGTGGTTTGAGCATGGAAGCGATCTGCTTCAAATACACTTCGTCTGTGACTCCCAGATCAATCACATGGCGTGGGCTGGCAGGTTCTCTCGTCGGATGGATGTAGCCGAGTTTGAGCGTGTTTTTCGATAGGAACAGGTCGAAAGAGTCTCCCGCCTGCTTCACTAGCGATTCTTCGGCGGGGAATTTTCCGTCGAGCAGTTGGATGCTGCCACTTCGGTAGGGACCGGAGCTTTCCGAGTACATGATGGGTAGCAGGGGATCGACATCGCAACCAATGGCGTCGATTCCCATCTGTGCCAGCATCCGCAGATGGCCGATACTTCCATAGCCAAAGTCGAAGACTTTAGAGCCTTCTTTCGGGGAGAATCCATGCTTCTCTGCAAGGTCGAAGGCGCGAGCGTAGGTGAGGGGCGATCCGTAACGGCCCGAGTAAAACAGCGACTCATCGGCGAGGATATCCTTTTCTCTCACCCGGATCCGTCGTGGGCGAACCTTCTCAAGGTTTGCGACTTCCGCGATCCATCTTTTGGTCCATTCACCAGCGACGAAGGTCTGGACTTTTTCGACTTCTTCACCCATTTTCGCAATCACGGACCCAGGAGCGGCCGCCGTTTCGGTCTCTTGGGCTTGGATGACTGAAGAAAAGTGACAACCGCAAATCAGAGCGAAGAGTTGGAGAAGCCATTTTGAAGGGCATTGCCAAAGGGAGTTGTTGGACTGCATGCCTAGTCTCCTGGAAATGATCATTCGTCGGTGGATTCCATCCTTTCGCTGGCGACTTGCGAAACTTGGGAATTTCTTGGGCGGGAAATGAGAATAGCAACGCATCCGGCGTCGGCATTCGCGTTATGGGAGCGGCATGATAGAAGGGGCGGGGTGCATCCAGTAGAGGCGAAGAAGGTCGACGAAAAAACGCCGGCCTCTCGGAAGAGAAGTCGGCGTTGAGGAGTTTGGAGTTATTGTTCCTAGCGAACCAAAGCCTATCCGAAAACCGTCCCTTGCTGATGCTGCGGGTTGGATCTTTGCACGGTCTCGGAGGAGGGCTTAGTAGCGGTAGGTCTCGGGTTTGTAGGGACCATCAACGGGGACACTGATGTAGTCGGCCTGCGACTTGGTGAGCTTGGTGAGTTTGACACCGAGCTTTTCCAGGTGGAGTCGCGCGACTTCCTCGTCGAGGTGCTTGGGAAGCACGTAGACTTGC
>JBIINB010000178.1:0-8055 GCA_044337705.1 Pirellulaceae bacterium
CAGGAGTTGGCCGGCGGCACGTCGACGCGCATTCCGGAGAATCTCCTGCGCGAAGCGGAAGGGGTGGCGATCATCCCGCATTACATCCGAGGCGCCTTCGTGGTGGGTGTGGCTGGCGGACGAGGGGTGCTGCTGACGCGGGACGAGCAGCGGAATTGGCGCGCTCCGGAGTTCGTTCGAATGGGTGGTGGCAGCGTGGGATGGCAGGCTGGGGTCCAGTCGGTCGATCTGGTTCTGGTCTTCAAGACCGCCAAGGCGCTCGATCGGATTCGCGCTGGGAAGCTGACTCTGGGGGCCGATGCATCGGCCGCTGCCGGTCCGGTGGGACGCTACACCAGCGCTGCGACCGATACCTCCCTTCAAGCCGAAGTCTATACGTATTCGCGATCCAAAGGGCTGTTTGCCGGTGTGTCGCTGAGCGGTGCCAGCATCCAGCCGGATGTAGCGGCAACGCAGCGCTACTATCAGACCGGACAAGGTGGACCGGGGACGATTCCCACTTCGACGCAGACCCTGATCAAGGCGATCGAGGCAGCCAGCGCCCCCCCCATACCGGCTGATCGCATGGTTGCGACTCCTGCTGTTCCCGTTGGTACCCCCGATCCTTCCCTTTTGGAACTGCAGTCAGCTGTGCAGTCGCTGCAGCTGAAAGTCGACGCGGCGTGGCAGAACTACTTGGCGATCCCGGCGGAATGGATTTCGCCCGATCAGATTCCGGAAGATGCATTGCATGAAGTGCTGGCCAAGTACGAACGGGTGCAGACACATCCGGAGTTCGCGCCCCTGGCTCAGCAACCCGAGTTTCGAGTGGCTCTCCAGATCCTGCAGAAAGTATCTGCCGAAAAGACCCTTCCGGCGAAAGGGACTGCTCTTCCGCTGCCTCCGCCGACCACGGTCCCCGGTGCTGTACCACCTGTCGGAACGTTTCGCTGAATCGACCCTTCCCCTTTCCTCCGAAAGTCGGTCCGCCTGGCTAGAGGTCCTTACCATCGCGCCGGCCAGTGGGGCGAATCCGATCGGGCATTTCGAAGATACCGATCGATCGATTGCACGATCTGCGGATGGTTGGATGCGACATCGTTGGATTCCGAAGGATCGTTTTGGAGATCATGAAGGACGATCGGCTTGTCGGCCCCACCGCTACGGATCCCCTTCCATCGTCCCTGGTAGAGTGCTGCCTGACGAAATCCTTGTTCATGGAACTCCCAATAAAAAAACTCATGCTGCTCGGTCGCCCGCTTGCCTTGCAGAACTCCCGCCAGGCTGATGGAATCGGGTGGAGGCGGCGAATTCTGCTTCGCCAGTTCCAGAGCGGTTGCGAAGAGGTCCCCCTGGTAGGAAACATGGTCGGAAGTGGAGTTGGCTTGTACTCTACCTGGCCACCATGCGATCAGCGGCACGCGGATGCCTCCATCGGTCAGGCTTCGTTTGAAGCCGCGGAGGGGGCCTGATGGCTGAAACCTCTCGGGATCATGCCCACTTTCCTGATGAGGACCATTGTCGCTGGTGAAAAGTACTAGGGTATGACGATCGAGTTGTGTTTGACGCAGGTGATCCAGCAGCTTGCCGACCAGCTGGTCCATGTGATCGATCATCGCGGCATGACCTCGATCCTGTGCTGGCCAGGGAGCGTCCTGGTAGGGTCCCAGGCTGGGGACTTCCGTTCCATCCCCCAGCTTGGTTCTGCGTTCGTTGTTGGCGTGCGGGCTGACCAGCGACAGCATCAGGAAGAAGGGCTGCGCGTTGCGATCATCGATCCATCGGATCGATTCCTGAAGGAAGAGGTCGTCTGCAAACTGCCGCGGCTCTGTGGCATAGCCCGCGCCGTCCCCTCCCATCGCTACCAGATCGTTTTCGAGCGATTCCCTTTGGTCGTTTCGCCACAAAAAACTGGGGTAGTGGTTGTGTGCATGGCGTTGGTTGAGGAAGCCATAGAAAAAGTCATAGCCCTGGCGATTGGGCAATCCTGACTCTGCAGTTCCGATATCACCCAGTCCCCATTTTCCGATCAGCGCGGTCCTGTATCCCGCGTTCTTCAGCGCCTGTGCGACGGTGAGCGTCCCCACGGGCAGTGCCTGCGCCTGGGGATTGTCTTTGCCTGCATTACCGCGAACCGGTGTATGGCCGTGATGCAGGCCCGTCATCAGGACGCTCCTGGAGGGGGCACACACAGTAGCGCCGGAATAAAAACGAGTGAACCGCATCCCCTCGGCTGCCATCCGGTCCAGTTGAGGCGTTGCGATGACCTTCTGTCCATAGGATCCCAGTTCGCCGTACCCAAGATCATCGGCGACGATCCACAGGAGATTGGGCCGCGGTGGGTCGGGAGGAGCCTTTTGCTGCTGGTTGTTTTGCCCTGGGGTTGGTTCCGTGCTGCCCAGCAGCAGCATTAGCCCGAGGAGAAGAGCGACCAGTTGAGGGTGCTTGGCGCGACGCATGTGGTATCTCCCAGTGTGGGTACCTGGTTGCAGCCCATCTTCGGATGGCTCGGTTAGGAAGGATCGTAGGAGGTGGCTACGCTGCAGGTGAATTGTCGGCATGTTGCCTTGAACAAGGTGTGGGCCATGTCAACGCGAGGTCGCCTGAATGTCGTCTTCCAGAGACCGCTTGGGGGCGATGCGCTGCGTCTGAAGGTGGTCGTGGTAGCGCCGGACGGCATCGAGCGGATCGATCTGACCGTCGGCCAGCAGTCGCAGTTGTTCGATGAAGGCCAGCTGATCTTCGGCTTGATTGATTTTGCGTCCGAAGAGGGCCGCCCTGGCTCCATGTCGACGAGCATCGTGGAGCATCTGAAAGGCATCCCGCGTGGTACCTGAGGATCCTCCGAGGATTCCGATGACCAGCGATGGATCGTAAGCTGCTAATTCCTCCATGGCGCCCGGACCGAAGTAAGGGATCTTTAGAAAAACAGGTCGCCCTGCGCGGGTGACGCCTGCCAGGGTGCGGACGATGGAGTCGTTCACGTAGCGGCCGACATCGGCCAGCTGTCGACCTTCCAGTGCGTTGGGGGCAAAGACTTCCAGGAAGTGGCGAAAGCCCTTTGCCTCGGCTTCCTCGCGGAAGCGTCGGTACTCGATCAGCGCTTCGCGGTCCCTGGCGGCATCGTTGTTGAAGGTGATTGAATAGAGTCCCAGATTGGTTGCCGGCGAGGCCTCGCATGGATGCTGCAGGATGCGTCCATACTGAATGTGATCGATGGACGTGGTGCGAAAGGCAAGCGAGGGTTGCTGGGTGTAGCTGCCGCTGTTCCCACACCAGATATCGGTGGTGTCGTTAGCGCGAGCGGCCGGGGTGACGGCGCTTCCTTCAAAAAGCTGCTCATCGATCGCCAGCTTTTCGTTGACACTGGGGCTCATCAGCATCAAATCCACCAAGCCCTGACGGACAATCTGCCGGATGATTTCCAGGAACTCCGGCATCGACCGCCATGGCGATTGGCCCGGCTGAGCGGGCCAACGGGGCCCGCAAGCGGCGATTCCCAGGCCCATATCGGGGTCTTTGGCGTCCGCTAAGATGAAAGATCGATTCGATGGGTCGCTGGCGATGGCCTGCAGTTTCTGATCGAGCGATTTGTAGGGCGAGTGGGTAGATCGCGTCACGTTGGTAACTCACTGGGGAACAAGTGAAACCGATGGCATGGCTCTGGGAACAACCAAACTGGAAACAGCCAAAGACCTGGGACTGCATCGTCAGCGGTTCCTGCACGATCGACGTATTGGTGCGGCCGGTCGAGCTGGAGAGGGCGATTGGCCGGGAGCAACTGGTTCGCGTGGAGCCGCTGCAGCTGACGACCGGAGGTATTGTAGCGAATGCAGGTATCGCGATGGCCAGACTGGGGCTTCGCGTAGCGGCCTGGACAGCGGTGGGAGAGGATGTCTGGGGTGAGATGATTCTGGCGCGACTGGGGAAGGAGGGAATCGATACCCGTCACCTGGCGATTCGCAGCGCCGTTCCCTCCAGTGCCACGGTTGCCCTGATCGCGCCCGATGGCCAGCGTTCCTTCCTTCATTGCCAGGGCGCCCCCAAGCAGATCGCGATCGATTTCTATCGCGAGCGTCTGGAGCTGGCCGGTCAGGCCCATCTTTTTCTTCTGGGATACTACTCGCTTATCCCCAACTTGGAAGACGATCTGGTGGAGCTGCTGGTAGGACTGCGCGAACGCGGCTGTGCGACCGCGCTCGATGCAGCCGGCAGTGGTGGATCGATGGAGCCGCTGGCCGGGCTGCTGCCCTACCTGGACTTCTACATTCCCAGTCTGAGCGAAGCGAGGCATCAGACCGGACTGGACGATCCTCGAGAAATTGTTTCGCTCTATCGCAGCTTGGGGGCTCCGGGGTTGCTGGGGATCAAGCTAGGAGAGCAGGGTTCGATCCTTAGTCCTGCATCGGGCCAGTGGCTCGAGGTTCCCCCGGCTCGACCTCCCGGGCCAGTTGTCGATACCACCGGTGCAGGTGATTCCTACTACGCAGGTTTGATTGCAGGTCTTCGGAGAGGCGAAACATTGCCAAAGGCCGCCCGAATCGCCTCGGCCACCGGCGCCTGCTGTGTGACAGCGCTGGGGGCTTCCACGGCCATCCCTGACTACGGCACCGTCCAGCGGATTGCGTCTGAGATCGCATGAAGTATCCTGCGAACCAAGGAGACAACCAGGTATGAACCATGATCGATTGGAGCGTCGGGAAGATCCGATTACGAAAACTGGAGGTCGTTCTCGCTGGAAATGGTTGGGTATCCTGGGACTGCTGTTTGCCTTGGCCGTCGCAATGGTCCCGCGTTGGATCAGCGGAAACTGGCTGATTCAGCCACTTTTGGATCGGCTGGCCAAGGGGGAATACCAGCTGGCCAGCGATCGTGTAGAGCTATCGTGGTTGGGGCCGATGTCGCTTCATGGAGTCACCATTGCACCGCTGGGGCAGCCTCGCGTCCTCTATGTCGAGCAGGTCCGCACCCAGCGCGGCTTGCTAGGATTTCTGCTGGGAGGCAGAAGGCTAGGTGAAATCACCATCTTGCGGCCGGCCGTGGAGGTGGAATTCCTTCGGGGCGGAACGAACCTGCAGGAACTGTTGGCGGCGATCTCCGGCGATCCCAGGATCGATGGACAGCAGGAATCCGGCGCGAGGAAGACGCCTCGAGTCGATGTGGCGATACGGATCGAAGGGATGCAGGCGCAGGTTTCGCGTGCCGAGCGGAAGGAGCCGCTTCTGATCGTGCCTCCCTTCAACCTTCAGGGAACCTGGAAGTCGGCCGACGGACCACCCGTGCTGGCGCTCGATCCGACGAAGATTCTCGATCATGTCGAAATCACGCCCGAGCTGCTGCAGCTGGGGCTGGATCGCGTCGTCCCTTGGCTGGCGCGATCCACCTGGATTGCAGGAGACTGCTCCTTCTCGATCGATCAGATCACTATCCCGCTGGATCACCCCGAATTGTCTCAGGGAACCGCATCGTTGCAGTTGCACCAGGTTACCAGCGGTCCCAGCGATCCGCTGGTGTTGCAGGCGATCGAACTAGCCGGCCGTCAGTTTCAGAAGAATATCCCCAAACAGTTGACCTTCGTCGAAGACTCGGACATCGCGATTCGGTTTGGCGATGGGAAAGTGGAGCACGAAGGATTGCGGGTCGGTCTTCCCGATCTGGAAAAACGTTTTCAGTGGTCGTCGAAAGGCCAAGTAGGGATTCTGGATCGTTCGCTATCGATGCAGGTGGGGATGCCTGTTCCTGTCGAATGGCTGGCTAGACGCGATTCCGTGAAGGAACTCGGCTTCCCGGAATTGATGCTGGAGGTACGAGGCACTTTGGATCAGCCCGAAATCGATCCGGCATCGCTGCGCAAGCAGGCAGGCCAGTTGCTGGGAAAGATCAGCGCCCAGGTCCAATCCGAAGCGCCTGTTACTGCCGAAGTGATGCAGGTGCTCGAAGGGGTCGCCGCTGGGGATGCCGATCAGGCGATTGCTGCCACGATCGACTGGGTTCGTGAGGTCCGTGCGCGGCGCGAGGCAGCTCGCCGGGAGACGGAACGGATTTCCGGTGAAAACCGTTCGGAAGAGCCAGATCAACTACAGGAGGAGACTCAGGCACCCAATCCAGTCGGCGGGATTCTGGAGCGATTGCGACAGCGCCGCCGACGCATTCCCTGATCCGGAATCTTGCTGCCAAGCTGCCGAACGATCCTTGCACAAGCAATGCCGATGTCGTCCGTCCTGATTTGCCCGCTACAACCGTCACCAGCCGCTCCGTCGGAACCAGGCTAGGTACACATGGGGCAATCTGGAAAAGGCCCCTGATCGGTTTCCGCCACCGCTTCCGATCGATCCGTGCGAAGGAAACACCATGGATGGAGTGGTTCCATGACGCTGATTCCCCCGCTGTCTATCAGTGCTTGGGGAAAGTTCCAAGGAGGGAAATTCCATGAGACTGAGCATGCTGGTGGCTGGTTGGTTTCTAGCCTTGAATCCCGTGATGGCCCAAGCCCCTTGGGAACTTTCAGGGAATGTCCAGCCTTCCGCCTGGCAATCGGTCCCTCTGTCCGATCCCGGCTCCACCGAACCTTGGGTGCTCGGAGAGGCGATCGATGAGCCACTGGAATTGACCACTCCATCGATCGGTGAGCAATCGCAGTGGCTAGAGGCTCAAGGGATCGATCCGACGGTTTCCGCCGATTCGCTGGAATCGACGACGCTGGGTGGTCTGTCGAATGCTATGGGGAGGGCCGATGGAGTCGGCAGCTCCGTGGGTAACTCCGCAGCCGGGGGTGGACAGGATGACCTAGCGGCGAAGCTGGTCGACCCGACAGCCGCCGTCACCACCCTAAACTTTCAAGACCGATTCACCTCTCAGTTTTGGGGGCTGAAGGACAGCCAGAATACGTTCACCTTCCAGCCGGTGATTCCCTTTCAGGCTTTCGGCATGAATCATATCCTGCGATTGACGACTCCCTGGCGGGTCGATGGTCCCCAGGGGCAAGGTCTGGATCCAGTCTCCCTTTTTGATCTGATCGTCTTTCCTAGGCCATGGGGACGATTCGGTATCGGACCGGTCATGACATTTTTGCCGGGTAACACCGGGCGAGATCCTTTTCAGATCGGTCCGGCTGTCGGTGCGGTAACGCAGAAGGGGAAGTGGACCTTCGGTTTGTTCAATCAGAATCTCTTCAGCAGTGACACCGAAGTCTCGTCCCTGCAGCCAGTGCTGGCGTACGTGATCAATCCGAAATGGTCGCTGGCGCTGGGTGATCTGCAAGAGACATATGATTGGCGTCAGGACCGATGGGTTTCGCTGCCGGTGGGATTTCAGGTCGCTAGGCTGATGCGAGTCGGAAAGACGACGATGCGGATTGGCTATGCGCCTCAGTACAACTTCATCGACGACGCAGGAAGTCCACGATGGACACACTACTTCCTGACCCAGCTGATCCTGCGGTGAACAGATTCGGCGACCTAGTCAGCTCATGACATGGTGGAGGCAATCCGGATGATGCATCCACCTGCGATCGGCAATACAGACCAACCTGCTCTTCGGGGCGTCGTGGAAGGGACTGGTCTTTCTTTCCCTTTTCCTTCGGTCAGTCGGTTCGTTTGTGGATGAAGAGAACCGAGTCATAAAAAACCATTCTCGCAAATCGGGACTTCCTGCCGTGAGGTCTGTCGTGAAGTTGCCGCGTCAGGTCAGCTGCCCCCTGTTCATCCACCAACGACTTCACAAACCCAACCAATCCGCTCAACGCCTGATCAACTGGGGGCGATTTGCATATCCGCAGGGACTTCAAGAGATTCCAGCCAGCATTCCTCAGTGGACCGCGAGGTCGAAAAGTACATCCATCCGACCAATCGCTCCAGTAACCCGTTGTCCAATCCTCGACCACATAGACGCCACCCTTGCGAAGGAAGCGGTCGAAGAGGATATCGAAACTGGCGCGCGACAGCCAACCAACATGCGAGGCATCATCGACGATCAGGTCAAATCCCTGGGGTGCATGTTTCTGCGAGACGTCCGTCAGGAATTTCTGGTCGGCTTGTGACCCTTCGTACAGGTGCAGTCTCGATGCACCTTGAACAC
>JBIINB010000008.1:0-68873 GCA_044337705.1 Pirellulaceae bacterium
GACTGGACCATCGATACCCTGAGGCAAAAGCTGACCGAGGCTGGTGTCGATCTAGATGCGATTCTCGAACGCCATCCGAAAGTCCCACCTGGAAATCCCGACGGCTCGGATGACCCGATCCAACTGGATCCCATCGAGAGCCATCCTCAGATCTATCCATGGATGCAGCGACTGGCCGATGCTGGGGTCACCAGCGAGCTGCTCCAGAAGCTGAAAGAGCAATGGGTGGCTGACTGGGAAGCCGGCAATGACTGGACCATCGATACCCTGAGGCAAAAGCTGACCGAGGCTGGCGTCGATCTAGCCGCTCTCTTTCGTGCAGCGATTCCGCATAGCCCCCTACCCTGGCTTCCCCCCTCATTTGCACCAATTCCCAACCCTGCAATTTCCCCCGGGTTGATCAAACTGGTGCGGGATATCGAGATTCCGCGAGCAATTATCTTATCGCTCGTTGAAGAAGCCAAAGTGGCGGCCGACTCAGGAAAGCCATGGGATGCTTTGACTTGGAAAAATCGCTTAGAGGCCGAAGGGTTGGAAATTGGGGCCATCGCGGCTCTGCTTCCACGGCTTCTCTCTAGCGCCAACCACCGAAATGGCATCGAGATCTTGGCGGTCGTCTGATCTCACGAGGGATTGCTAGCAAATCCTAAGGATCCGTGTCTAGCCGCGCGTTAAAGAATTCAATGGGCCTCAGGATCGCGAGGAAGCGATCACCAAACGAAGGCGAATGCCGAAGTTTTGCGAGTTGCTCAGAGATCAGCTCGGGGCTTGGCGAGGTTGAAAATGGGGACGATGACCATGTTCAACCGGCTGCTTTGGGTCAGATGTCGAGCTTGCGGTGACACGGTGGCTATCGCCTTATTGGTCGAGCCGCTCAGTCGCTGAAATCTCTTGCGGCACCTGGACCGCTTCGATACCATCCCGCCATCGCTTGGTTTCTCCTCGATGCACAAGGATGGCTCATCGATGGTTGCCTCAACTTCTCTCCCCCAATTTTTTCGCATCGCGATCGTCGTCCTGCTGTTCAGTAGTTGCCTGATCACTGGCTGCCAGCCATTGGAGAAGCGGCTGAGAGGCACCAGTGACCTTCAGGCAGCTCCATCCCAAGAGTTGTCCGCAGCGCCTTCGCCAGAAGTCGTCTCGGCGGGATGGTGGAATCCATTCCAGTCCAAGGCAAGGTCTTCTGTCGAACGAAAGGACTTGCCAGGTAGGGCGTCCTCGGGATCGCTCACCAACAACACACCATCCAAGCCGAATTCACTGCAGCGGTTCCAGCGATTCATGGGTGTTTCTCGTGAGGAATCGGCAGAGCCCTCGTCGGCGGAGGCGAAAATCACCGATTCCAACGTCCCACGAGCGACGATGCAGGAGAATCTGGACGCGATGGACCAGCGTCTTTTGGCGGCGTTGCGTCAACCCGGGACGCGCCCGGGCTTTCGCAACACTGCTGCAGCACCGTCTTCCAACCAGTTCATCGATCCAGCCATCCCTGGGGGAGAGACCAAGCTGGCTACCACCGAAGCCAAGCATGCTAAGGGGGAGACAGGGCCTGGCGAATCGATCTCTTCAAGACCGGCATCTTCCGATCCTGTTGCAGGATCACCACAGTCACCGTTGATGACTCCGCCCGGACTCGCGGCCCCTTCCACTCCCAACCCTTCTTCTAAGACGGAGTCCAGCCCACCCAGTGCCGGCACTCCAGCACCAGCGAATGGACCGGAAGGGACTCCAGCGGTTCCCTCCCTGCCGAAAACCATTGCAGCTCCGGAGATTCCATCCAATGAGTCGCCGATCAACGGACTGGTAGGGTCACCGGTCGCCGGAACCAGCCTTGTGGACGGAGTTCAAACCAAGCCATGGCTCACTCCACCCGCCATGCTCCCGGTCTCCGGCCAGCCATCTGGCAACTTGAATGGCACCAGCGAGATCGCTGCATCGGAACCGACAGCAGGATCCAGCTTGAAAACGCCTCCCACTGCATCCATGGCGTCTGGTCGTGAGGAGAAGGAAGATGTCCGTTCGGCAGTGGCTTCTTTCGTCGATCCTTCGGCTCGTGCTTGCCTGACTCGAGCAATTCAATTGCTGGAGAGCCAGCCTGAAACAGCCAACGCTACTGGAAACCGTGAGTCGCTGGAGAGATTGCGGAAGACCCTGGCTTCGACCGATCCGGGCTATTCCGGTAGCTTATCGTCCGAGGAGCGGGATCAGGTGATTGGGATTGTGGAGCAGTGGTCGAAGGCATCGGACGCAGTAGCGGTGGACCGTGCGCAGGGGCAGGCGTCGGCAGAACGACTGCTGGAGGCTCTGACGCGAAGGGAATCTGGCGATGGGATGAAGATTGGAAAGATCGAGTTTTGCGATGAAGTCTTTGGTTACGGCGCGATCGAAAAAGTGACCACCCGCACATTTTCTGCCGACCAGGGAGTGCTCCTCTATCTAGAGCTTCGCAATCTTCGCGAAGCGTCTCGCGAGAATGGCTTCCAGCGAAAGCTGACGGGGCGTTATGAATTGCGGGATGACGCCGGTCAAGTGGTCGCTCGCCAGGATCTTCCGGAAGACACCGAGTCGTACGAAAGTTCAAGGCATGATCATTTCATCGTCTATCGGATCTACATGCCCAAAAAGATCGCAGCAGGATCTTATAGCCTGAACGCAACGATCGAAGATTGTTTGCATCAGAGACAGGCCGAAGGGAGCATCCGCTTTACGATCGGCGAGGGAAGCGAAAAACGCTGAACCGTCGGATCAGCAATGCCGTCCAATCGACTCGATCACCTCGCATGCCTGATCGATCTGCGTTGCGGAGAGATCCAGGTGGGTGACTAGCCGAATCGACTGGGGACCAAAGGGCATCGCCAGCACGCGATGTTCCCGAAGCTGATCGACCAGCTGCCGCGCAGTGCCTCGCCTGGGATCTACCTGGACGAGGACGATGTTGGAATCGATGCGGACTGGATCGCAGGTCAGGGCGTTGCAACGAGCGACTGCGCTGGCAAGCTTCTGGGCGTTCTGATGGTCTTCCACCAGACGTTCGCGGTGGTGTTCCAGGGCGTATAAGGCAGCAGCAGCCAGGACTCCTGCCTGTCGCATGCCACCTCCGAAAAGCTTCCGGGCGCGCCGCGCAGCCTGGATGAACGGTTTAGGTCCAGCCAAGGCCGAACCGACGGGAGCCCCCAGGCCCTTGCTGAAGCAGATGCTGACCGAATCGAAATGCCGAGACCATTCGATCGCAGGAATCCCGGATGCAGCTTCCGCATTGAACAGTCTGGCGCCATCCAGATGCGTCTTCAGATGGTTATCGCGCGCCCACTGGCAGATGTCTACCAATTGCTGATAGGGCCATACCGTTCCGCCACCTCGGTTGTGTGTATTTTCCAGACAGACCAGCCGCGTCCGCACTAGATGATCCCCTTCTGGCCGGATCAATCCACGAAGTTGATCGAGGTGCAGGACTCCGTACTTCCCCGGAATCGTTCGGGCGACCAGACCACTAAGCTGTGCGAAGGCGGCCTGCTCGTAGTTGTAGACGTGGCACTGCTCCTCACAGAGAAACTCATCTCCGGGCTGGCAGTGGACCCGAATGGCGATCTGATTGGTCATCGATCCGCTGGGCATGAAGATCGCTGCTTCCTTACCCAGGATCTCAGCGGTCCGCGCCTGCAGTCTTTCGATCGTTGGATCGACATCGATCACATCATCCCCTACCTCGGCCTCGGCGATCGCCTGTCGCATGGCAGGAGTAGGACGCGTCACAGTATCGCTGCGGAGATCGATCCAGGAAGAAGCTTCAGCCATCAGTCTTTGCCGTAGTGCTTGACTTGGTTCCAGTACTTTTCGAAAGCCCCATCCTGATGGAAATCGGGACTATTGTCCAGGTCGTGGCACTCTAGGCATTTATCGCGGGCCCTATCGAGTGGCAATCTCATCTCCTCGCGCAGTCGCGTCAGCATCGTCGGGTCAGCTGGACTGGCCCCCTCTTCGGCAGCACTGTGGTCTGCTCCAGGTCCATGGCAATTCTCACAACCATTTCCCACTAGGTGACGGGATGCTTCCAGTCCTACAAAACCCGAGGTATAGGGATAGTGCTTCTGTGGATTCCAACCGGTAACGTGGCAGCTCAGGCATTCCGGATCAAAATGCCTGGCGATCTCCGATCGCTCGGGCGGATGCACAATCGAATCGGTTGCATGGGAATGTGGAGTCCCTTTCCAGATTTCGAATGCTTTGGTGTGGCATTCGCCGCATTTGTCGCTTCCCACAAAGCGACGATTGCTGGAATGCATCAGGGGCCGAAGCCCCAGACCATCCAGCCCGGTCAATTGGAGCTCCTCCTGGTACCTTTGAAACAGTTCGGTGATCCGCTGCGAGTCGGGAAACTGGTCGGTCAGCGCAATCCGCTGATAGCGCAACGGCTGATTTGGATCATCGTAGAGCCCAATGAGGCCGGCATGCATTCCTTTGACACCCACCTGCACCATTTGACTTGGAGTGCCCTCGATCGCTTCTGGCTTGTAAGTCGGCTCCCCAAATCCACCACTGGTGATCACCAGATCGAACTTGGGAACCGCTTTGGCCACCTGAGCCGATTCCTCGAGGGATGCATGAGCGATCAGGACTTTGAAGCGGACTCCCAGTTCTTCCATCTGCCGGGCCGCTTTGGCTACCGGTTCGACGGGATCGACCAGGGAGACGTCGACATTCTGAACTTGCTTGGACTCTTCGACTCCAAGGAATGCGGTCACTCCGATCTTCCTGTCCCCGATCGAGAGGACCTTCAGCGTCTCCAGGAAGCTTTCTTCGTAGACCACCACATTGGCCGAAACAAAGGGGCTTTTCTGCTTGGGGTCGATATCGGAGAAACTGAGCAGTAGATCGGTGGCCGATAGGTTCAAGTCATCAGGTCCCAGTCCCACCGCTTGATATCCCATCAGCTTGAGCGCTTCGGCTGTGCGTGCAAACTTCAATTCCGACTGACGCCCCGGACGTCGCACCTGGTTGCCAGCGTCCAGAGGAACGACATTCCAACCTTTGTCACGAATCTGCTGTAGCAAGGTATCGCGGCGGATCAGGCCACCCTTTTGATTGGCCAGTCCCGTACAGCCACAAGGTTCCAGATAGCCGAACTGATCTCCGGTCACCAGCAGCGCCACCCACGGTTGGGACCACCCCTCCGCCAGGACTTGTTCTTTCTCTTCAGGAGCCACCTTGCCTGCAGTCCCACTATCCGACTTGGTGGGTTGCGGTGTCGGATTCGCTTCGGGCTGCGCTCCGACGACCGTTTTTGCTTTCTCGGTGCGGACTGGCTTTTCTTCGGCGATCAATCGGCCACCGGGGATCAATCGGCCACCGGGCACTCGATCGCTAGCCGGTGGTTCCGACCCAGGCTCCTGTCGATCCTGCAGACGGCTTGCCGGGAGCACATTGCCATCCGACCTACGTCGCTCCAAAAATCCTCTCCGCATCCGTTCGCTCCAGGAAACGGTCTGAACCGAGGAATTCGCCTGCTCCAGTCGACTTCGGATGCTGGATTGCTGCGAGAGAGGGATTCCATCATCTGAGCCACTCGATGGGCTTTGGGATTCGGGAGGCAACCACTGGATGTCTCCCGAGGGGGCCGGACGATTGGAGGAAGATTCTTTCGGATTGGCCGGAGGCAGTCGGCGACTCCAGGGAGACGCGCCGGCCGGGGCAGTCTCTTCTCTGGCCCTGGTTTCCTGTGGCCTCTGATCGGACGACGACTCGCGCGAGCGTCGATCTGCCTGCGAGTCCCCTGAGGCGCTAGGATAGGGGGTGGGGGGTGTCGAGAGAGAGGGGCCTTCCGCGAACGCGTTGGATCGATCGGTAGGGATGGAAATCCAGCGCTTCCAACCCTCTCCCAGTGAGATTCCTTTGCCTGCTTCGGCAAAGCGATCTGCAGGGGTCGACCGCGTCGAGTCGCCGGATGGTACCTGGGAGGGGACCTCGACGATCGCTTCTTGACGCGACCAAGGACCCGCTCCCAGTCCCCAGCGTTGCGAGGAGGACTTTTGCGAAAAGGTGGGTGGGGTGATCTTGGGGACTTCAGGCCATTTCCATTGCGGCCACCATCGGGATGCCCCTGTGTTCTGTTCGGACGGCAACACAGGTTGGCTACTGCTGGGTAAGGACCTGCAACCTGCTAAGGGCAGCAGGCTGCCGGTGATCCCTAATGGCAGAGCAACCATCAGACCCAGCGTCAACCTGCGTCGTCGCGCCGGAGAGCCACTTCTTGGAAGCAAGACAAAAAGGTGGGATGGGATCAAGGGGACCTCGAAATCTTGGTCGAGGTGAGGCTATTCGACCTCGAACTTCAGAAACATGATCAACTCGGGAGAATGCTCCAAGTTGGTTCGGAAGACAACCTTTCCAAAGTTTGATGGATTTGTCCCTGCAAAAGAAACCGGCGAAGATCCTGGTGGCACGATCAATTCCACCGGAAAAATCCGTTGACTGCCTCGCGCCTTGGGCTCCCCGATCTTCACCTGCAGCGTCTCCATGGGGCGAATGGCGTCGATGGTCAGCATGGGTTCGGGACCGTTTTCGTCTTTGCGGATGCCAATCAGCAGGGGGGTCACCTTGCCTTCGCTGGCGACAATTTTTCCGATCGTCAGGGCATTGGTTCGTTCGTCAAAATTGGTGCTGCCGATGACACGGATGTCACTGAGGATCTTGCCGCTGACTCCAAACTGCAGCTTTTCCCTTTCTCCCAGGTTGGTCTTCAGTTCAACGAATCCGTTCAGCGGTCCAGCGGGCATTCCCTGATCGAGTTGAACTTCGATATCGGCGGCGTACTTGGCGTCCTTGTGTTGCTCCACTTCCCCAGCGGACAGTGGTCGGACGGTGGCCGTCAAATGGACTCGATCGCGCGTGTTGGGATCGGCCCATGTCATTTCCTCCACTTCCAATGGCTTCTCGTAATAGCTGTACAGAGTCGTCTTGCGGACGGTCTGGTCCTTGGAGGAGACGTCACCGATCAGAACGCGGATAGGATCGACCACCAGACTGCTACCGATGAAGCCGCGAACGGAAAGCTGGATTTCTTCCTGATTGGGGTCACTGGTTCGAATGGTCGCTGTCTGGGAAAAATCTCGCAGCATGCTTTCGGCTGTCCAGGTCAGTTCGACCCCCGTCTCTTCCCCCGGCGCCAGCACTGATTTTTCCAATTCGCCAATCGTGCACTTGCAGGTACTGGAGAGAACTTCCAGACTCAAAGGCCCGGTGCCGGTGTTTCGGATGACGAATCGGTGGCTGCGGGAGCTGCCAAAGGTCATGGTGCCGAAGTCGTGGACTTTTCCGTTGACGATCTCTGCCTTCCCGATCCGTTGCGAAACATCTCCCTCGGGAACCTCCGTGCCGACAGCTCGCATTTTTTCGGCTAGGCGTTCCTTGGGATCCTGAAACGATTCCTTGATCCCTTCGAACGCCTTCTGGTATTTCAGATACCCAAATCCCAGACCGGTCAGTCCTATGAGCAGAGAAAGCAGTAGGGTTCGCATGGCACAAGTCGCTGAGGACAGATGGGAAGTTTCAGGAAAGTGGGAGGCTTTTTCGCGTTGCGGGGACTCCGATCGAACCGTGACGCGAAAGCTCAGGAATTGGTGGCTGGCTGCAGTTCCTGCGACGCGGGTTGACGCGGAGGTGCAAGTCTCTCAAGCATGCTACGAACCAGTGCTGCAGCCGGTTCGCCCAGGACCCAGGGGGAGCCGGGGGTGGGCCGGACAAAGGGAAGATTCATGCGACTGGAAATCGAGGAATCCCAGGACTTTGGCAGGTAGATCAGCGCAGCTTTCAGCCGCCGATCGCGATGCTGGGTACTGGTATCTAGCGATTCGGCCTTGATCAGCGAGGCGTTCGCCAGTTCCAGGTCACCCAGAAGTGCCGCCGCCATCGCGGTTTGAAGATGGACCGCAACCTCGTTGGGATATCGCTCGATCGCCGCGCGATAGTGGTTGAGAGCCTGGGGCCCGAAGGGGCCATCGGGTATCAGCCCCGCTAGCTCCAGCGACTGATGCCCCAGATCGATCCGGGGCTGCCAGGACGCCGGATCGCTAGCCAGCCATAGCTGGCAGGCCTGCTGATACTCTTCGAGCCGCTTGGGGGAAACTGGAATCCCTCGGACTGCTTCGGCGGCAATCTGCTGCCAGATCGATTGCGTCAGCACTTGGCGAGGCATCGGATCCCATGGATCTTCCTGAGCTGCCAGCAGGGCCCCTCGCTCCATCGCTTCCAGTGTCGGGGGCGACTGCATCTTCCAACTCAGGATCGCCATCGAGGGCCGCCAGTCGGAGAACCACAGCAGCAGGACCAAGGCCAGAAACCCAATGCGGGTTCCGATGCGAAGCAGGGGATGTCCCTCCAGCTGCTGGCTACCTGGGACTGCAGTCCCAGCCGGAATAATCAGAGAACTTGCGGCCAGGGTGCTGACGAGGATCAGCAGGTGAGCGACCCCTGGGGTGAACCATCCTCCATTGGCCATCAGATGCAACCATCCTGCGAAGGCGGCCCATGCCAGGGAATGGCTGGAGAACCAGTGGACGTCGGGCTGGTCGTCGCGCCGATCCATCCACCAGGTCAACGCAATGCCCAGCGGCATGCCCCAAAGATAAGGAAGCAGATCGGTTGCCGGTCCCAACCAGCCGGGGAGCAGCCATACGGACAAAGCACTTACGCCCCAGGCGAAGGCCAGGACCTTCCACTTCCAGACTTTTTCCCCATGGGAGAAAGACTCAGGACGGCTCTCCCTGCGACCCGACGGTTCGGGGGACCGCAAGGTCCAACTGGAACCCGGAGTCGCTCCAGAGAGAGATCGCCTCCCCGCCGGCCCGCTTCGACCGCTCAGGTCCTCATCATGCTGTGCTGCGACCAGGGAAGAGATCGCCGAACCATGATGAGGATGACTGGCCTGAAACTGATGCCAGACCGCTTGCAGGCGAGCGCGCTTTACGATGTGCACCAGCCAGGCCACCAGCACGACCATCAGCAGGATGGCCATCGGAATCCCATGCCATGAAGCAGTCTCGAGAATCACCTGGTGGGGATCGGCAATCGTCTCGCTTGCGCCTACAGGTTTTCGCCAAGCGTAGTAGCTTTGAAAATTCCCAGGGCCCACTCCCAACCCAGGGTGATCGGCGATCAGTCGGATGGAGGTATCCCAATAGATTTTTCGAAACGACAACGATTTGGGGGCTTCCGCGATCACCAGACCATCGATGTTCGACAGCGCGATCAAGAGCCCAAGTAAAGTCGCGCTGAAACCAACCGCAAGCGATTTCCAATGAGCTTTCGCCCATCGCCGGGTCACAGGGTGGGTCAGTCCATAGCCGATCAGCGCCAGGAGGACGGCGATCCAACCGGTCCGGCTTTTGGTCAGCAGCAGACAGAACGCCTGGATCCCACAAAGGCAGCACACCACCGTGATCCACCGACCGCTCCGCTGCAGCGCCTGATCGACGGCAAGTCCCACTGCCAGCAGCGTGCCGATCGCCAGCGTCGCCGCCAGACTGTTGGTCAGCGCAAAGGGCCCCAGTGGTTCCGTGCTGGCCAATCGATTCTCAAACTGAATACGGAGCGCGGAACCGACCGGTGCGTCGATCTGCATCTGGCGCAGTACGGATTCAGGGTTCACGCGATACGCTTCTCGATCGCGTGGCATGCTCACCCCATACTGGTACCACGCATGATTGGCCAGCAGCACACAGGACAGCATCAAGGTCCATGCCAGCGCATCGCGCTGCATCCGAAACCGTGATGCCAGCAGCCCGGCAAAGACCACCCAGACCAGCGTGATACTTTCCCAACCACCATGAATAGCCGATCGCATCTGCCCACGGCCTTCTACATTCTGAATCGATGCGATGACGCCGGCTATCCATAACCACATCGCCAGAAGGATCCAGAGCCATTGAGGGCTGCTATAGCCGCCCATGGCTTGGAACCGCTCCCAAGCCGTACGGTCGCGGTTGGCTGCACTGGGAATGACCCAATGACAGGCGGGCCACGCCAGCCAACTGCCGACAATCGCCACCGCCCCCCACAGCAGATGCTGCGGGAGAGCCAATCCCTGGGAGACGGCAACGCTGTCGCAGGGCATCCAAAGCCCGATACACGCCATCGCCGCCACGGTGGCCAGCATCCAAAAAGGAGATGCTTTCCCAATGCGGACCGATTCCGCCCCGGCGTCTCCGCTCACGCTACCCTGTCCTTCTGCAGTTCCGCTGGTGTAACTCTCTTGGGCACATTCCTTCATTGTACGGGCCGGGGCTGGTGCATGCGGAATCAAACCAGGGCAATCTTTTTGCGATCACCCTGCCATCCAGCGATCATCGCTTGGGAGACCGATGGGTTCCCAGGTCCAACAGCGCCAATAATCCAAGGATCCCCAGCAGATTGGCCAGCACCCATAGCGATCCCACCCAATCGGTTCGGGGCAAAATCCAGGCGTTGATACCGCAGCAAAAGGTCGCCAGGTAGATGATCCAGACCGCCTGTGTTTTCGACCACCCCTGCTCGACCAGGCGATGAGAAAAATGTCGCTTATCCCCCTCGAAAGGACTCCGCCCCTCGGAGATTCGGATCCAGATGACCGAGAGCATGTCGTAAAGTGGAATCGCCAGGACGCACAAGGGCGCAAAAACGGCGTGGGGCGTGGCGGACTGGTATCCGGTATAGGTAGCTGCCAGCGATCCAACCGCAACCCAATAGCCGACGAAGTAGGCCCCCGCATCTCCCATAAAAATCTTCGCAGGGGCCCGATTGTGAACCAGAAACCCCAGCAAAGCCCCCACCAGCACCAGCAGCATGCCAGCCACAAACCATTGCGGTTGCGATTCTCCCGTGGTTTGAGGTAGGAGCAGCATGCCTGCCAACATCGCGCTTCCGATCGCGGCCACACCGCCACTCAGACCATCCATGTTGTCGATCATGTTGAAGGCGTTGATCAGCCCCACGATCCAGAGAACGCTGAGCAATCCAGTCACCCAGCCGTTGTCGATGAAGAGGCTCAGTTGCATCTGCTGCCAGAGGACAATTGCAGTGGCGACTGCCACTTCGATCGCCAGCCTCCACTGCCACTTCAAACCGCGACGATCGTCCTCCAGGCCCAGCAGCATCAGCACCGTGCCGCCAGCCAGAATCCCCCACAGTTTCCATCGCGATTGGACGACACCGGGTAGATGCTGTGCAAGCGACGCGGGCAGCCACTGGCTGACCACAGGCAGGCCCGCCAGCAGGGTGGCGGCCAGAAGCGTGATCGCCACCGAAAACCAGATCCCCACTCCTCCCCCAAGAGGGATTGGAGTGGTATGGACCTTGCGATGGCCCGGCTTGTCCATCAGCCCCAATGGCTCGGCCCACCGTCGCACCAGCCCGACAGCCAGCCACGCCAGGAAGGCAGCCGGCAGCAGACATCCCAGGACGAACCCCACCACATCCCCTAGCGCTGCATCCTGTTTCATCTTGCGTGCCCTCCTGCAGCCCCCTCACTACCGCTCTGCCTTCCGGAATCTGGACGCGCCGACTCTTTCTTCAGATACCCAATCGCCTGCTGAAAAAACTCCAGCGAATCAGGAAGCAGATAGTCCAGGTAGGTCCAGGGATACCCCCTCCACTGCGATCCGACGCGCTGCAGCGCCACTTCCGCATAGACTCCATCGCTTAGGTAGATGCGGTGGGCGCGGTCCTTGGTGGAAGCCAGTACCAGTTTTAGCGGGCTGATCCAGCCGGGATCGATGTTGACGGGCCGCGTTTCGGGAAAATCACCCGACTTTGCGATCAGGTCCTCCCAGGCGATCGCTGTCCGTTTGCGGTCAGCCAAGCGAGCCGGGTCTTCCAGTCCCTCCAGAATCCAGAACTCCTTCTGCAAGCGATCTCCCATCTGCTGCTGGTAGTAGCTGGTCTGGTCAAACGCAAACGGCCGACTTTGCAGTGCGATCGCTCCCCACTGCGACTCCACAAGCCTTCGAACGCTTTCCATGGCCGAACGGTGGCGGCTGAACAGAGCGACCACCAGCGCGCAGGGAAACGGCCGAGGCGACCGGAATCCTTGTTCGGATCGCTTCGAAGAGCTGTCGCCGGCGCTCCACTGACTCATCTCTCAATACGCCTTCGCAAAGATCGCTCGCTGGCTTGTCGGCTGGCCCGTGACGAAACATCGCCCCGGCTGGGAGGGCTGATCGAGCGGAATGCAGCGGATGGTGACCTTGCGCTGCGCCAATTCGTCTGCCACCGCATCCTCGCTGGCAAAGTAGCAATGGGCAAATCCACCGCTGAAACTCCCTTTTTCGTCCTCGGCCCCCTGAAAAAATTCTCGAAACTGATCGACCGTATCCAAGGAGACAGTGTGGTCCTGCCGCATCTTCAAAGCGCGATCGAACAATCCCTGCTGCATCTCCTGAAGCACTTCAGGTAGCGTTCCCAGGAACTGAGGCCTGGGCATCGACTGACTGCCTGCGGAGTCCCTGCGCCCGACGAAAAGTGCATCCTGAGCGATATCCTTGGGACCTACCTCAACGCGGATAGGCACCCCTCGGCGGACGTGATACCACTTCTTCTCACCACCCCGCAGGTCGCGATCATCCATCTCGACACGCAGCGGCTGATCGTCATAGCTTAGCGACGCGATCTGTTGCTTCAGCTTGCGACAATACTCCAACACTTCGGTGCGCTGCGCATCGTCGCGGTAGATCGGAAGGATGACGACGTGAGCTGGAGCCAAACGTGGGGGAAGCACCAGTCCGTCATCATCGCTGTGCGTCATGATCAAGGCACCGATCAACCGCGTGGAGACACCCCAACTGGTGGTCCAGGCATAGACCAGTTCCCCTTGAGGGTCCTGGTAGCGAATCTGCTGCGCCTTGGCGAAGTTCTGCCCGAGGAAGTGCGATGTGCCCGCCTGGAGCGCCTTGCGGTCCTGCATCATCGCTTCAATGCTGAAGGTATGGACCGCACCAGGAAAACGCTCCTTGGGAGTCTTCTCGCCACGCACCACGGGAACGGCCATCGTGTTCTCTGCGAAGTCAGCGTAGACGTCCAGCATGCGTCGAGTCTCCTCCATCGCTTCCTCGGCTGTCGCATGCACGGTGTGCCCTTCCTGCCAAAGGAACTCGGCTGTTCGCAGGAAAAGCCGTGTCCTCATCTCCCAGCGGACGACGTTAGCCCACTGGTTGATCAGGATCGGCAGGTCGCGGTACGACTGCACCCATCGAGCGTACATCTCACCGATGATCGTCTCGCTGGTCGGTCGCACAATCAATGGTTCTTCCAGCGGACCTGCAGGCCGAAGCCCTCCCTTCCCATCCGGCTCCAGACGGTGATGAGTCACCACCGCGCATTCCTTGGCGAATCCCTCCACATGCTCCGCCTCCTTCTCCAGATAGCTCATCGGAATGAAAAGCGGGAAGTAGGCGTTCTGATGCCCCGTCTCCTTGAATTTCCGATCCAGCACCCGCTGCATATTTTCCCAAAGGGCATATCCCCAGGGCTTGATCACCATGCAACCGCGCACTGGAGAATTTTCGGCGAGGTCTGCCGCCTTGATCACCTGCTGATACCACTCCGGATAGTCCTCGGTACGCGTCGGAGAAATCGCGGTCTTCGCCCCTTTGTTCATCCTGAAAAACCTTTCCTTCACAACTCAGAGTGCACGGCTACAATCGCCTGCGATTTGGGAAATCGCACCGATCGGCCATCGACTGGGCACCTCGAGGAAACACACCCGACCCGATCGGTTTCCTGGAATAGACCAGAAGCGTCGATGGAGGATCCCGACAGAAACCCATAACGATCGCTCATTGTAACCCATCCCCGCTCGGCCCAACCCCACCAAGCCCGTGACACCGGCCTGATCCGGTGCCTGCGATCCCTAACAGACTGCGATCCCTACAAGGCTTTGCTGGTTGGATTCCTTGGGATCGCCGCTCCCGGAAAGCCGCCTTCGCTCGCGTCTCCAAAAAAGTTATGCTAATCGACCTCGATTCCCATGCACCAGAAGATCTGCCCACCCCAGGGTGCGGCCAAAATCGGGTGGCAGACAACCAGGAGGTCCGGAAGGAAGATCGCAGGATGGACGACTTGCGCGTTGGCATAGGATTTGATTCCCATCGATTGGCTGCCGGAGGCCCGATGCGACTGGGCGGCATGGAAATCGACTGCGATGCCCACCTGGTGGGCCACTCGGACGCCGATCTGCTCTTGCACGCCATCACGGACGCACTTCTAGGGGCCGCAAATCTTGGGGATATCGGTCAGATGTTCCCCAATACCGATTCAGCCAACCGGGGTCGCGATTCGGCCGATATGCTCCGGATCGCGTGGGAAAAAGTTCGCCAAGCTGGCTTTCGTCTGGTCAATCTCGATTGCGTCGTCCAAACGGAAATCCCTAAGCTGTCGCCATTGCGAGGCGCCATGGTCGCTTCCATCGCCGATATTCTCCAGGTCGATCGGGCTGCCATCGGCCTCAAAGGAAAAACAGGAGAAGGAAGCGGACCGATCGGCAAAAAGGAGCTTGCCGAAGCCACGGTGATCGCCCTGCTAGCCCGAACAGGGAATTCCCCGCTGCCCAACAAGCACCCTCGCGACGCTTCATCGGATCCCCCATCCGTTCCCAACCCCATCGCTCTCTCAGTTCATTCTCCTTCACCCAGGCATTCCCCTCCCCCCAGGGAACCCGACATGACCGAAACACTGCACGATTCCAGTCGACTGGCTCCGAACCTCCGCGTCTACAACACGCTGACCAAAACGAAAGAGCCGCTGATGACCCAGAAGCCTGGGGCGGTCGGCATGTACCTGTGCGGTCCGACGGTCTACGCACCAGCCCATATCGGGCATATGGTCGGCCCAGTCATCTTCGACACCATCAAGCGATACCTGGTCTACTGTGGCTACTCGGTGACCTGGGTCGTCAACATCACCGACATCGACGACAAATTGATCCAACGCAGCAGTCAGCTTGGGATCTCGATGCCGCAACTGGCCACTCATATGACGGCCGACTATCTGTCCAACCTTCAGGCCCTGGGGGTCGACCAGATCGACCACCTGCCTCGAGCTACCGACCACATCCCCGAAATCATCCAGTTCGTTCAGGAACTGATCGATCGCGGATACGCCTATGCCAGCGAAGGGGATGTCTTCTTCGATGTCGCAAGGGACAGTCAGTATGGGCAGCTGAGCAATCGATCGGCCGACAGCCAGCAGGGGGAAGGTGGTGAAGCCGCATCCCGCAAGCGATCGCCAGGCGACTTTGCCCTCTGGAAGAAAGCCAAGGCCGGCGAACCCAGCTGGGAAAGCCCCTGGGGTGCCGGTCGACCCGGCTGGCATATCGAATGCTCGGCGATGAGTCGCCGGATCCTCGGCAAGACATTCGATATCCATGGCGGAGGTCTGGATCTGGTCTTTCCGCATCACGAGAATGAGTCAGCTCAGAGCCGTTGCTGCCATGGCGCGCCGATGGTTCGCTACTGGATGCACAATGGGCTGATGCGCGCCAGTGAAGCCGCAGGTAAGGTCGGTGGACGCAGCGATCGCGAAGCGCCCCCCGCCGACGCTTCCAGCAAGATCTCGCGCAGCAAAGGTGCCGGTGGTCTAGCAAAACTGATCGAACAGCAGACCGGCGAACGACTCCGATTCTTCCTGCTTCGCACCCATTACCGGTCGACCAACGTCTTCGGCGAAGAACCGCTCCAGGAAGCCGGCACCGCCTTGGAGACCTTCTATCGACTGTTCCAGCGCTACGAACGACTGCTAGGCCAATCCCCCTTCGAAATCGATCCCAATCGCCGACGCTCGTCCTTCGTCCCGCCACCACTCAAACACCCGGTCGTCGATCAGGTCCTGGCGATGCGTGAAAGCTTTCTGGCCAAAATGGACGATGACTTCAATACCGGAGGAGCCGTCAGCGATCTGTTTGACCTAGCGCGATCGCTGAATCGATTCATCGAATCGGCCAAGCTGGAGGAATCGCAGCACCGGACCCCGGAAGCGATGGAGGTGCTTCGCGCGGGGATGGCGATTCTCAGGGAACTGTCGGCAATCCTGGGACTGTTTCAAAAGCCGGTCCAGACGCAAACATCGCAGGGAGATGACGCCCAACTGGTCGACGGCCTGATGAAGATCCTCCTGGAAATTCGCGCTCAGGCGAGGCAGAACAAGGACTTCGCCACCGCCGACCTGGTCCGCAACGGGCTGACGGGGCTGAAGATCGCAGTGCAAGACCTGAAGGAAGGCAGCACCTGGAGCCGCCAGTGACCATGTCAAAAACTGCTGGCTGCATTCTGGGGGTCGACCCCGGACTGGGGATCACCGGCTATGCAGTGATCGACGTGCAAACTCCCCTTCCCCGCGTTCGGGAAGCCGGCGTCATCCGCTGCCCAAGGTCCAAGAGCCTTGAGGATCGCCTGCTGGAACTCCATGAGGGACTCTCGGAGCTTTGGACTTCCCAT
Source organism: Pirellulaceae bacterium (assembly GCA_044337705.1). Lineage (GTDB taxonomy): Bacteria > Planctomycetota > Planctomycetia > Pirellulales > Pirellulaceae > JBEISR01. The sequence continues at coordinate 16,458 of JBIINB010000008.1, forward strand.
CCGATCCAGGCGGTGGCGATTGAGCAGATCTATTCGCATTACGAGCGACCGACGACGGCGATCCTGATGGGGCACGCGCGCGGAGTGCTCTGCCTGGCAGCCGCACAGCATCGCTCCCCGGTCCATGCCTACCTGCCAACACACGTCAAGAAAATGCTCACCGGCAGCGGGCGCGCTCCTAAGGCGCAGATGCAGCATTCGGTCCAGGTCCAATTGAATCTGCCGAAGGTCCCAGAACCACCCGACGTCGCCGATGCGCTGGCGATCGCTCTTTGCCATTTCTTCACTCAGCGAAACATCCTGCTTCAGGAAGGTAGCAACGCGTGATCGATAAAATCACCGCTCCTCTGGCGGCCCTCACCGATGACTCGGCGATCCTCATCGTTCCACCGTTCGAATACGAGGTGGGGATTCCTGAATTCACCCGCCGATCGTTGCAGGACAAACTGCAGCAGACTGTTTCGCTGCATACCATCCACTTCATCGACGGCAACGCAGCCCAGGGTGGGCGATTGAGCCCCAAGCTGGTCGGCTTTTTGTCGGTGGTCGAGCGGGAGTTCTTCGAACTGTTCTGCTCGGTCGACGGTGTCGGTGTGAAGAAGGCGCTGCGCGCCATGGTACTGCCGGTCCAGGACATCGCGATGATGATCGAACAGCAGGATGCCAAAGGGCTTTCCACGCTGCCCGGTGTCGGACCGGCTACCGCCGAACGCGTGATCGCCAAGCTGCGACGCAAAATGCCCAAGTTCGCGCTGCTGGTCCGCCGCGATCTTCCAGGTGCCGCGCCGCAACCGCCTGGAGTCATCGAAGAGACATTCCAGGCGCTACTGGTTCTGGGGCATCATGAGTCTGAGGCACGGCGGCTGATGGAGCAGGCGATGGAGGGTGGCAAGAAGTACAAAGATACAGAAGCTTTTCTGCAGGCGATCTACCAGAAGCAGACAGGCCAATGACCGCACATGCCCCGAACGCTGGCTGCCCGGCAGCGTCCCTTAGGGTTCGGTCAAATAGGCCAACAGATCCCGCACCTCCCAGTCACTCCATCCGCTCAGCAAGCCATCGGGCATCAGCGATCGGGGCGACTGTCGACGCTGGGTGATCTTTTCCTTTGGAACCGATCGTTCCCTGCCATCCGCAACGCGAAACACCTCGGTACTGGAACTGCGCAGCAAAATCCCGCTGAAGACCTCGCCATCCTCGAGCGCCACGACGCTCGCCTGAAACTGCGGAGCCACCTTGCGACTTGGCTCCAGAATCGATTGGAGAATTTCCTCCCGTCTGGTCTGCCGCCAGGATTCATCCCCTCCGGCCATGCCCCGAACCAGCCCGGTCAGCTCGGGACCCACCACCGATCCACGTCCCTCCATCCGATGGCACTGGCCGCAGCGCACCGCGCCGCGATGGAAAAAGAGTCTTCTGCCTTCCTCACGGTCCCCGCTCCCAGACAGCTTCGCCAGTCGCTCCAGTAGATCCGGGGCACTGGGGGGCAGGTCGGTCGGTGGAGCGTTGCGGGCCTGCAGCAGGGAAGCGGCTCTCTGACCGATCGCACCATCGGCCCTGGCGAGGGCCGCGATATCCTCACGAATCTGCGGACTGAAGCTTCCATCGGCAAGAGAACTGAGTGCCGCCGTCGCCAGAGTCTCCAGGCGATTGGCCGCCAACGTCATCAGCTGATCCTGGAACTCACCTGGAGTCGTCGGCAGCAGCCCCGCCGCCGCCTCGGCTCGCAATGCAACCGGCTGCTGCGGGTCCATCGCCACCGCTCGCAGCAAATCCTGCTCGTCCGGCCTCTGCCGCAGCGCCACCAACCGCACCGCCTCCTCCCTCACCCCCAGCTCCTCCGACTTCACCCAGCGTTCCAGTTTTTCACCCGTCCAGTCGGCGTGTTCGGGGGCTGCCATCCGCAGGGCATAACGCTGGATCTGGCTTGAAGTCTGGGGATCCTCCAGCATCCGCATCGCCTGCGGGGTATCGCTGATCCCCAGCGTGGGATTTCCTTGGAGCGTATTTCGAGCGGCGATGGCGGCCTCGAAAAGTGAGTAATCCAGATCGGGTTGCTTGAGGATCGATTCGACGATCGGCAGGCAATCGACCAGCACGCCATCGGCAATCCACCGGAGGCATTCGAACTGGATCCTGGGATCGGGATCGTTCCACAAGGCATCCACCCAGCGGCGATCCGATAGGTCCCCCTTGCGGAGTGAGACCAGCATCCAGAGGCGTTCCTCGGGCAATGCATTAAGAAGCGTCTGAGGGGTCCAGTCGCCGCTTTTCTGAAACAGCATATTCATCGCGGCGTCGGAAACAAATCGATCCGAGCCGCTGGCCAGCTCCAGCAGCTTCGGCAAAGGCAGCGTGCCAGCTCCAGTGCGCAAGCCATCGGCCTGCCGCGAATCCGCATCCGTACTGTCCCACATCGGCTTGATCCAATCCGCGTTTTCCTTATCGATCTGGATCTTCCAAAGCCTCCCTTCCCCATGAACTTCGTAGGACGCGCTAACCCAATCGACCAGATAAAAAGTTGCCGAGTCCTTGGATGCCGCCATGGCGACTGGACGAAATCGATCGGTCCCCCGAATCAGTTCGATCCGCTCGGACCTATAACTGGCCCCCTGCCGACTCATCGGATAGTAGTCGACCGTATGGTCGCTCCAGGAGGGGATCAGCAGCCCACCTCCCAGCGGCACAACCGCGCAAGGTCCCTCACCACACGGATGCACCATCCCCAGAGTCCCCCGCAGCTCGCCATTCCATGCCACAAACGGATGGACCGGCGCGCTGCCATAGACCCACTGGAATCCGTAATCACCCCCTTCGACAACGTGCAGCAGTCGGCAAGGCGGCCTGGCCCCAGGATCGTTGTCGGCAGCGAAGATTGTTCCATCCTGCAGCGCCGTTAGACCAAAGGGATTCCAGAATCCCTTGGCGATGCGCCGCAGTCCCCTGCCCTCGCTATCGATCCGAAAGATCCCTCCCTCGCCACGCCCACGACACACCGCGCCGTCGACCCCGGTGAGCGTCCAGTCTTTGCCAAAGTTTTCACCGAGCGCAAAAAGCAGTTCGCCCGAAGGATGCCAAGTCATCCCGCTGAGCCCATTGTGCGGGTAGTCGGCTTCGGTCTGGAGATCGGCGAGCGTCTCCTCATGGTCGGCCAGGCCGTCTCCATCCCGATCGATGATGCGAAGGATCCGATCTCGTTCGGCCAGATAGATCCACCCGTGGTTACCGCAAAGAATCTGCATCGTGGCTTCGGTCTTCTGATAAAAGACCCTTCGATTCCCATCGGGATCAAAGACGAGGATCTCATCCTTCTCCGGACCCTGATACTCCTTGGTGCGGAAATGGGTGTGGCACGAAATCGTCCAGATATTGCCATTTTGATCGACATCGATCCCCGTGGGAGTCTGGATCGCCGGCTGCTGGGCGACCCGCGTCATCGATACCCCGGGCCGAACCCCCCAGGCGATCTTGTCTGCATCCTCCTGCACCTGGGCCGGCGCCTCCGCCTGCAGCGTCGACCCGATCAAGGAAAACAGGAACCAAGCAGCCAAAGATCGAAACATGATGGAGCCTCGATAGATCATCCACAGCCGACATCGTTCAACTAGGACCAAAAAACCAAGTGACGCTTTCCCGCGTGGAGCTGGTATTCCTTCACCGAACAGCCGCCTTTTTTTCGGCGGCCCAGGCTTCCAGTTTGCGTTCGAGGAGATCGAGCTGAATGCAGCCGTCCTTGAGTACCTCGTGATGAAATTCTGCCAGTGAAAACCGATCCCCCAGCTCCGCTTCGAACCGCTCGCGCATCCGACGGATAGCCAGTTGGCCGATCTTATACGAGAGCGCCTGCCCCGGGATCGCCATGTAGCGCTCGATCTCGGCGACGGCAGCTTCTTCCGAAATCGGCTCATGCGCCATCATGTAGTCGATTGCCTGCTGCCTGGACCATCCCTTCCAATGCATGCCGGGGTCGACCACCAGCCGGATCGCGCGATGCATCTCATCGCTGAGTGCCCCAAGGTATTGCTTGGGATCCTGATAGAGCCCCAGTTCCCGGCCCAGCGTCTCGCAGTAAAGCGCCCACCCTTCGCCGTAGGCACCGATCCAGAGGAAGCGTGCGAATTTGGGCAGATCCTTGTTCTCCTGCTGCAGCGAGATCTGGTAGTGATGCCCCGGCAGCGCCTCATGCAAAAACAACGATTCCATCCCGCTGGTCACGTTGAACTTTTTCGCGTCTGGAATCGGAAGGTAGAAGATCCCGGGTCGCGTTCCGTCTTCGCTTCCGGGCATGTATTCAGCACTGGCAGTCGCTTCACGAAACGATTCGGTACGCCGAATCTCAAAGGAAGTCTTTGGCTTGTTGAGAAAGATCCGATCCAGCTGCGGTTCCACCTTCTTCTGGATTGCATAGTACGCCTGCAGCACTTCCTGCGGCGTCTGGTAGGGGGTGAAGGAAGGATCGGTGCGGACCCACTGGTGGAATTCCGATAGCGAACCGGCGTACCCCATCTGCTGCTGCACTTTGCGCATCTGCTCTTCGATGCGATCCACCTCCCTCAGACCGATCTGAAAAATCTCTTCGGGGTCCATCGACGTGGTGGTCCACGAGGCGACCAGCGCGCGATAGAGCTCCTTCCCCTGCGGCAGTTGGGCAAGGCCAGCCGTGCTGCGTGCCGCCGGAAGGTACTCGGTCTTCAGAAAGTCAGCCAATCGCTGGTAAGCAGGAAGCACCCTTCCCGTGATCGCTGAGCGAAAGCGTTCTTCTAAATCTTTTTTCTGTGAATCGGTCAGTTCGCTTGGGAATCGCTGCAGTGGACCTTCCAAGAGACTGGGATTCTCTTCGCTGCCAAAAATCGTCGGGTCGCTCCATTGTCCAATCATCTTCTCGACCAGTTCCCTAGGTAACACAAACCGGTCTCGCATCCCTTCTCGAAACTGTTCGATGGCCGCATCGATCCAACCCGGAAATGCCGCCATCCTCTGAAGCCAGTCTTCGTAGTCTTTTGCTGTACGGAATGGATGATTGCTTTGGCCACTTCCTAATTGCGCAAAAGTGAGCGGGAGCCCTTCGTACTGCTGGAACGGAATCCGTTCAGGGCGAAACCGCAAACGGTCCAGCCTGCCTTTCAGCTCCCCCAGTAGCACTTCGCGCGAGATCCGAAGGCTGGGTTCCAGCAAATCTGGGTCGATCTCCATCAGTCGACCCTGCACTTCTTCATAGAAGCCCTTTTCCCTAGCGTTCTGCTGTGGCGATGGAGGCTCGGGAAGAAGATGGTTGAACCCTGGTTCACCGAAGAGGGTTGCATCCAGCGGAAAGAGCTGCAGGTAGCGCTGATGGTAGTCGGCGAAGATCTGCCGAATCTGCTGATTGGCATCCCCTTGAGCCCAACTGGTGGAGGCGATCAGACAGACAAGTAGCGGAACAGAACGCAGGATTGCGTGCAACGCGCACCTCCAATCGACCTGGCAGGTGAAGGAACTTCCGCGAAAAATGGATAGACTACAAAGCCCCACAGAAGATCAAATCATTCTAGCCGACCTTCTGGCCCCCTGCCCTAGGAGCGGCCGGTAACTTGCAGCCTAGTGGCATGGCTGCCTGGCAATTGCGAGTCAGGAAAGCCTGCCTTGCCGGCGAAACCACTCCACCGCCTCTCCGATCGCAACCGACGCGGGTCGATGCTGGTATCCCAGCTCCTCCTCCGCACGCTGGCTGGAGTACCAGTGGTACTGGCCGCTCATCTGGAGAGCCGCCGAATTGATGTCGGTTTCCTGACCGGTGATTTTCGCCGCCAGATCTCCCGCTCTGCCGACCAGCCACTGACCGGGTTTGCGGAGAATGGTCCATGGGGCAGGTTTGCCGATCGCCTTGGCGATGGCCGACCAAAGCTGGAAATAGGTCATGTTCTCGCCGCATAGGATGTACCTCCGGCCCGATTGCCCCAGGAGCAGCGCGCGCAGCGTGCCATCTGCGACATCGCGAACATCGCAGACACTGCAACCTCCGGCCGGAGCCACAGGGGTCCATCGACGGTGCAGTTCCAGGATCATGCGACCGCTGCTGGGTTTCCAGTCCCAGGGCCCCAGCATGAAACCGGGGTGGACGATGGTGCCGTAGAGCCCTCGCTGAACGGCATCGATCATCGCCTGATCCGCAGCCCGCTTGCTGATCACGTAGGCACAGGGGACCTGCCCATCCCATGGCGTCGTTTCATCGGCCACGCTCTTCGGCTTGGGAATCGCCAGACAATTGACCGTCGAAACCAGCGTCATCGGGATGCCGCGAGCCATTGCGGCATCAGCCGCTGCGATCGTGGAACCGCGGTTGAAAGCGATCGATTCCTCCATCCTTGTCCAACCCAGATGGATCACCGCTGCCGAGTGGATCAATCCATCGGCACCTTCCGCAGCACTTCGCATCGATGCAGCATCGGTCAGATCGGCGTGACGATAATCGACCGGCAGTTCGGCCAGGGAGGCCGGAAGCTGTCGATCGCGACCGACGGCGATCACCTGATGCCCCTGTGCGATAGCCAGGCGTGTCAGGTTGTTGCCAAGAAGCCCTGTCGCACCAGTGATCAGGATTCGCATAGCCTGTGGCCTCCAGGATTCGCCAGGGTCGAACTCTACCAAGAGGTATTGGCATCAAGTCGATCGGGAACTCGCATCATCATCCGACGGGTCGCCAGGATCGTCCTGATCGCTGGCCACGTGCAGTTCCTGGCCTTCGGCAAGGACGATGTCTCCAGGAAACAGCTTCTTCTTGCGGCGGGTTTCCACCTGGCCGTTGACCAGCACCGCGCCCGACTGGATCAGATGCTTGGCAGATCCTCCGGAGGAGACGACCTGCGCCAGCTTGAGGAACTGCTCCAGAGTGATCGACTCTTCGGGAGTCGAGGGATCGGAGGGGTCTGGCATGGAGTTTCCTTCGGTTCGCAGTGGCGAGGCGTATGTATCTACAGGCTTCAGTTCGTCGGGTCATTTCAGTCGCAATGTGACCATCACCGGATAATGGTCGCTCAGGTCGAGTTCTTCCACGGCGATCGTCGTTCGCTGATTCCAATGATCTTCATCGGGGCCGGCACCTCGGACCACCACATCCCCTCGCACTTCGGTCGATTCCCAAACCCAGTTGCGTCGGTCGGGCTGATCCTGGACCAGGGATTGGCTGAGCAGGATTCGGTCATACTGCTTATCGAGCACCAGGTGGGTGCGACGCTTTTCGGGCGGCACCTTCTGATGGGCATCGACCAGATCATCCGATCCAGATTCCGTGTTCCTCCCGACCAACATCGCCATCTCCCCGCCCGGCTGCGCCTCACAGCATGGCTCTTCGATGTTCGTATCTCCAAGGAAGATCACATGCTCCCCCTGATCCAGATGGGGCTGAAGCCATGTTCTGGCCAAGCGACTCTGGCGCAGCCTGATGGCCGACTCCTCGGGCTTCGCCCGGAAATGGACATTCAACAGCGTGAAGGTTTCCGTCCGGCCATCGACCTGCCACTGGAACTTGCCAAAGAGATGTTTCGACAGATTGTAAAAGTCCTGACTGTCGAACTGTTCCTTGGTCTGTTCGCGCCTGCTGAACTCCACCAGACCGGTGCGATAGAGGAACGCGACATCCTGTTCGGTGGCGCTGTCGAATCCTTCGATGAATGCAACGCGATAACTTATTCGATGGCGGTCTTTCAGCTCCTTGGTCAGTTCCAGAAGGACCTTGCGATTCTCCACCTCCTGCACCGCCAGAATGGTCGGCTGCATCGTGGCAATCGCATCGGCGACCCCGGATCGAATCGCCTCCCATCGCTCCTGAGACTGGCTGGACTGTTCCTTCGACAGATCGCTGAAGTTATCTCCCGGATAGGCATCGTAGAACCACTCCAGATTCCAGGTGGCGATTGTCAGGACTTCGGGTCCGGGGTCCGCGCGCAAAGGATGGTTGGTCCAAGAAAGCAAAGCCGCAACCAGCAGCGCCGCAATGTGATGGCCTGTTCGCGATCGACGAGTGCATTGGGAGACGACATTCATGGCATGGTTCCTGGCGGCTCGATCGACTTCTTGCGCGCGATGACACGGTGAAAATGAAGCTGCACTTCGCGATCGACCACCCGCCGGACCCCTTCGGCAAGACATCGGGGTTCGTTGGTCTGCTGGCCTCGATCGATTATCTCATCCAGCCTAGTACCCGGCTCTACGGAAAAAGTCTCCTGGTGGATGATCTGATTGCCCGCGTCCAACTCCGGGACGATGAAGTGGCAAGTGGCCCCAAAGGTCAGCATGCGGCTGGAGAAGGCATCGTGGTAGGGCCGCAACCCAGGAAAGCTGGGAAGCAGGCCGTGATGCAGGTTGATGATCCGGCCACCCGCGTACTTCCAGCAGGTATCCGGCGGGAGGACTCGCATGTAGCGAGCCAGGATGACGTAATCGATGCGGTAGGAATCGAGGAGCTGGACCATCCGTTGGTCGTCTGCGTTGCCGTCGGCATCGCCGATCATTTCGAAGGGAACGTCGAATTCGCGAGCCAATCGTTCGCAGCGGCGCCGATTGCCGATCATGACCCCCGCCTGGGCGCGAATCGCGCCGCTGGCAATCCCCTCCAGCACCGCGCGGGGCGTCGACTCCAGGTAGGTGGTGCAAATCGCCAGCCTCGGAGGGGCGGACATCGAATCGCTGCTCCAGACGCGGACCTCCAGTCGCTTGCTGCGACCGATTTCTTCCATCGCCTTGTCGATCGCCGGATAAGCCTCCGGCGGCACATGCGCTCGACACATCATCGCAAAGACTGCCGCTTCGTCGTGGTCGTACATCTGGATCTCGGCGATGTTGGCGCCCAGACCCGTCAGAGCATGAATGATGGGGTCGGCAAGACCGACGTTGTCGGGGCCGACGGCGGTCACAACGATTTCCATAGGTGGTGTCTGCATGAAGCGAGGGGACTTACAAAACCAAATTGAAATCTAACCACCGGGGGCCTGTTTGCCTACTCCCAGGTCCCTCTGGCCATGGCTGCTGATGATCTCACCGATCCAAGGACTTGATCTACGGCGCTTGACGAATGGCAAGGTGCTGGTCCATAGTGTGGACTTGTCGCCGAGCGATCGGGTCGCGTATCGCCGGATACCACCGCATGGTACTCAGCCGTGCAGGACGCCCCGGTACCGACGGTCGCATCTGCTTCATTGAAAACATTCCTGAAGGGATCGGGCATGATCAGCGCCGCACCAACCAAACTTCCCAAGACGATCGACGGACGCAGGCCGAAGAAGTCGGAGGTTCCCAAGGGTGAGTGCCTGTGCGATTACTGCACCGCGATCTGCTGCCGCTATTTCGCACTGCCGATCGACACCCCCGAGGAAGCGAAAGACTACGACTTCATCCGATGGTTTCTGCTGCACGATCGAGCCAGCGTGTTTGTCGATGATGGTGTCTGGTACCTCCTGGTCCACACCAACTGCAAGCACCTCCAGAGCGACTTTCGTTGCGGGATCTACGAGACGCGGCCCCAGATCTGCCGAGATTACACCACCGAGCAGTGCGAATACGACGAAGATACCGTGTACGACATGTATTTTGAGACGGCCGAGCAGGTGGCGGAGTATGCAGAAGCGCGAGTCATCGCGCCCTACACGGAAAATATCCGCAGCCCGGAACCTCCCATGCTCCCGGTTCTTCGCTGAGCTTTCCTCAACGCTATCCTCAACCTGCGCCTCCCCACACGCTTCGTCCCGCGGAAACTCGAGGGGCCTGCTTCAAGTCCAGGGGCCTGCTGGACTGCTGGCCAATTCTTCCAGGAGGCTTCTTCAACCTCCGCCCTGTCGAGACAGCAGGTGAGGCGCCCATGGAGCCCTCAGCAGCCACTCGAAACAACCGTGCATCGACGCTTCCATCGATTCGATTCGTCTAATCCGGACGGGAGAACTCGGCCGTTTGGTCTCGCAACATCAGGCACAGCCAGGGTACATTCAGCAGAGCGCCGAGTTGGCATTCAGAGGCAACAAAAGATAGAACTTCCCAGCCGGACCGGTGCCAAAGACGGAACCAGCATCCACGGGAAGGCAGGAAAGAAAATAGCAATGGCGGGATTGATCGAGCCGCGGACACTGAAAGGATTTCGGGATTTTCTTCCCGAGACGATGATTCCTCGAGAGCGGATGATGGAGACGGCCCGTCAGGTCTACCGATCCTATGGGTTCTCACCGATCGATACACCGGCGCTCGAGTATCTGGAAATTTTGACCGGCAAAGGTAGCGAAGAGACCGATCGCCAGATGTACCGCTTCACCGACCACGGTGGTCGGGAGGTGGGGATGCGTTTTGATTTGACCGTTCCGCTGGCCCGCTTCGCGGCGCAGCACTGGAGCCAGCTGGGGACACCTTTCAAACGGTACCATATCGCCCCGGTGTGGCGTGGCGAGAATACGCAATCGGGACGCTATCGAGAGTTCGTCCAATGCGATTTCGATACCGTCGGAACCCAAAGCGCGGTGGCCGATATCGAGATGGTGCTGGTGATCCACGACCTGCTCCGGGCCTTGGGAGTCGATCGCTTTCAGATCCGCATCAACCATCGCCAGGTGCTGCAGGGTCTTTTGGGCTCGTGGGACCTCACCCATCAAACGACTCCTGTCCTCCGAGCGATCGATAAACTGGAAAAGGCGGGGCCAGCCAAGGTTCTGGAGGAACTGAAGGCCATCGAAGGGCTCGACACCCAGCGCGCCGGACAGATCCTGCAGTTTCTTGAGATGGAAGGATCGCAGGATCAGCAACTGGCGCAGCTCCATGCTGCCGTGGCCGGTTCGGAATCGGGCCAGGCAGGTGTCGGTAGGCTGCAGGAGGTATTGCGGGAGGTGGCCGCAGTCGGCATCCCCGCCTCCCACTACCGACTCGATCTTTCGATCGCCCGAGGGCTCGATTACTACACCGGGATCGTCCTGGAAACCAAGCTGGAAGAGCTTCCGTCGATCGGCAGCGTCTGCAGCGGTGGACGCTATGACAACCTGGCCGGGCTCTATACCAAACAGCATCTTCCGGGGATCGGCGCCTCCCTGGGACTCGATCGCCTCCTGGCAGCGCTTCAGGAATTAGGACGAATCCCGCTAGCTCGCACGATGGCCCCCATCTTCATCCCGCTTTTCGATTCCGATCGGCTTTCTGACTACATGGCGATGGCCAGGTTGGTGAGGCAGGCGGGCTTTGGAGCCGAACTTTATCCCGACGCGAAGAAACTAGGACCGCAACTGAAGTACGCCGACCAGAAAGGTTTTTCCATCGCGTTGATCGCAGGCAGTCAGGAACTGGATCGCGGGGTGGTTCAGGTGAAAAATCTTCACCATCAAATCAGCTCGGAGGTCCCCTGGCGCGACGACCCGCTTCCGCTGATCGATGCGATCGGGAACTATCTGAAGATGATCGAACAAAAGCTGTTGGCCTGAGCCACTGGAGTCGCATGGGAATGGATCGCATCCGTGCCAGGCTGCTGCTGGAGGAGTGTACGGGCGACGATCTGTGGTCGCTGGAGTACTGTCGTCAGCAACGCATTCCGGAATCCTGGATCGAGGAGCTGGGTGACTGTTTCGAGAGTGGTTTTCGAAGCGATCGCGAGACGATCTACTACAAGGAGCGCGTGGTCGGTCAGTATGAAGGGGTGCGGGATGTCGACCTCGCCTGCCGACTGGCTCAGTTTCTCGGAATCAACCCCGAACCAATACGGCAGCAGGCATGGGACCGGCGCGATTTGGTGTGCCGTCTGAAAGAAGCGGTGGACGAATGAGCTCCTTGGGCGAAAATGGCGGGGATCGCTACATCCATGGGTACGATCCGGAGGAACATCAGCGACTGATCGTCCAGGCCGACTACTGGTGGCCTCTGGTGACCGGCGTCGATCTGGTGCCGGATGGCAGTTGGCGGTGGCTGGAGATCGGATGTGCGGCCGGCGCCAACCTGCTGCAGATGGCGCGGCGGGCTCCAGGAATCCATCTGGCCGGCATCGACCTGGAATCTGCTCAGATCGACGCCGCCAGAGAAACCCTCGCTCACTATCCCCAGCACCTGCTCGATCTACGCCAGGGCGATGGCGCGGCCCTTCCCTGGCCCGATGAATCGTTCGATCACACCTTCGTTATGTGGCTTTTGGAGCATGTGACCAGGCCGGTGGAGATTCTTCAGGAGGCGCGACGCGTCACACGCCTGGGCGGTACGATTCGGATTATCGAGACCGATTACGACACCTACCTGACACTTCCCCATCGACGCCAACTGGAACTGCTGATCGCCGCTTTCCGCCACCATTTTGTGCAGCATGGCCAGCATCAGGCCGGTCGAAGGTCTCCCCACTGGCTGCAGCAGGCTGGCTGGCGCGTGATCGAACATCGCCCCTTTCCGATTCAGCGATCCACTGCCGTCGACCCCCGGCAACTGGATGCCCACTGCCAGTACACAGCCGACTACATCGAACCTGCCTTGGAGATGCTGGTCTCTCCCGATCATCCGCGAGAGGACTTGGAGGAAGGTATCCGCCAACTGCGCGGGTTGGCCTCGCAGCTGGATGGAAATTTCTTTCAGATGGTCTACCGCACCATCGCGGTGCGCGATCCGGACGGTGAATTGCCACCCGATCGGTTGCCGCCAAGATCGTGATCGAAAGCACCGCACCGGTGCTCGGTCCCACCGAACTTTTTGCCAACCGTCGCCCATCGGCTAGCGCCGACGGGCTACTCTGGAGAAGTGGAAAACGTTTGGTCCGATTATCGGCTGGCGGGAAAGAGCGAGGAACCGCGCATGGAGACGGCACGTCGGGAACAGGAGTCTGCGACGAGGACCAGTGTGCATCTTCGCATCGTCTGGATCAGCGTGCTGATGGCCTTCGGACTTTATCTGACCCGCGTGTCGGTTGGTGAGATCGTCAAGACCGATTCGTTCCTGAACGATCCTCAAATCGTAGCCGATGCAAGGACGCGGTTCTCCGTCGAAGTGACCGGCGCACAAGTCCCCGAACGGCTCGCTAAGTGGCTGGAAACGCAGGGTCAATCGAAAATGCGATTTCCCATGGTGCTGGCCGATGGCCTGGATCGGCAGAAGGCGCAGCAGCAGCTGGAGGCGCTGCAGGCCGAAGGTGGCCAAGGCCGGATCCGGATTTCCAAGAGCCAGATAGGCGATGTGCTGGGGGCGTTCTTTTTCACCTACGCCCTGTTCCAGGTCCCCGCCGGCTGGATTTGCGATCGACTGGGGGCACGCCGAGGTCTGGCCAGCTACATTTTTCTCTGGTCGCTTCTGACGGCCGCCACCGCCTGGGTCGGCTCGCTGCCAGGCCTTCTGGCGGCCCGTCTGGGATTCGGTGTCGCTCAAGCCGGTGCCTACCCCGCCAGCAATGCGATTGTCCGGCGCTGGTTTCCGCTTGAGACGCGGGGGCGAGCAAGCGGACTGATCGCCTTCGGTGGTCGATTGGGGGGAACGGTCGCCCCGTTTCTGACGATGTGGCTGATCCTCAACAGTGGTGGTTGGCGATCAGTGATGCTGCTCTACGGAGTGATCGGCCTGGCGATAGCCGCTACCTACTACGCGATCGTGCGCGATCGACCCTCGGAACATCCCCGCTGCAATGAAGCCGAAAGGGAATGGATCGGCCAGCCTGCCGACGATCGCAAGCCACAACTATCGGAAATCGCATCGATGGTGGGCAGCTACTGTCTGTCGCGCAGTCTCTGGTTGAACTCGCTGGGTCAGTTCTGTGTCAACATCGGCTGGGCTTTTCTGATCACATGGCTTCCGACCTACTTGAAGGAAGTCCACCGCGTGCCGGAGCAGCGTGGAGCGATGATGGTCACCCTGGTCCTCGCCTCGGGCATGCTGGGGCAGCTTTTGGGAGGTCGCGCCACAGACTGGAGCGTCCGCCGATTTGGTCTGCGTCTAGGACGCGTTCTGCCGATCGCCGGCGCCTACTTTGTCGCTGGGACCGCCTACCTGATCTGTCCATGGATCGATTCGGTCTGGGGCATCCTGGCCTGCTGTGCCGTGGTCTCCCTGATGACCGATCTGGGCAATCCGTCGATATGGGCCTTCATGCAGGATGTCGGCGGCAGAAACACCGGTTCCATTTTTGGATGGGCCAACATGTGGGGTAATTTCGGCGCCGCCGTCAGCGCTAAACTGGTGCCGCTGCTGATGGTCTATGGCGCCTCCCAGGGAATGGGACAGAATCTGGTCTTTCTCACCTGCGCGGCGGCCTTCTTTGTCGCCGGACTGGCGGCTTTGGGAATGGATGCCACGCGCCCCCTGCAACCCTCCGTCCGCCTCGCAAGCGTTTCATCAGGCTCCACCATCCAGAACTGAACTTCCAAGGAGTTCTCCCGCCATGCGTCTGGCCACCGTCCTGACACCGGTCAACGACCGCCACCTCCGACTGGCCGCTCAGTGCGGTGTCGAGGAACTGGTCGTACGCTATCCAGGAGATCAGCCGGGGGCCTTGAAGCGAGCGGTCGATGAGGCAGCAGGTTATGGACTAAGCGTTTCTGTGGTGGAAGGGTATCTGCCGATCGAGAAACTGAAGATCGGACGCGATGACGGCCGTCAGCTGGCAGCGATGCAGCGATTGATGGAGCAGATGAGCGACTGCCAAGTTCCGCTGCTATGCTACAACTTCATGGCCTGTACCGATTGGGCAAGAACCGAATTGGCAGCCCCCGAGCGGGGTGGCGCGCGCACGACGGCGTTCCGGCTGGCCGATGCTCAGAAGGCACAGCTGTTGGGCTACCAGGCGAGCGACCCAGAGCACGAAATCGCCGCCCGCGAGGAAACCCACACGTCGCTATGGCAGCATCTGGACCACATGATGGATTCGCTGCTGCCGGTGGCCGAGCGGCTGGGGATCTTGATGGCCATGCACCCCGATGATCCTCCGCTGCCGGAACTTCTGGGTAAACCGCGCATCATGCACTCGGTCGAATCGTTCCAGCAGTTGCTGCAGCGCTATCCCAGCAAATCCAATCGCATCTGCTTCTGCCAAGGCACCTTCGCCGCGATGGGCTGCGACATTCCAACAACCATTAGAATGTTTGGTGACGCAATCGCCTATGTTCATTTCCGGGATGTGCGGGGAACGGCCGATGCGTTCATCGAGACATTTCACGACAACGGCCCCACCGACATGCCGGCCGCCATGAAGACGCTTTGGGACGTTGGTTTTCGTGGCGCCATGCGCCCCGATCATGTCCCGCAACTTGTGGGCGAAGAGGATGGAGAACCCGGTTACACGATTCTGGGCCGGCTGTTCGCGTGGGGATACATGCGCGGACTGATGCACGCTGTCCAGTCGCCGTCACCCAGCGATGATGGCTAAGCCGTCACCGGAGCTTCTGAAGTCGGTAGCCTGGATGAGCCGCATCGAAGAGCTGAGGGAGCCACCGAGCCCCCAGGCCGCTGCGAGCTGGCAAGGGGAGATGCCCCTGGACAACCTGAATCGTCTGATCGATCAGAGAGGGATAAAGGGTTGCCAGGTGCGCTCTGACCGTCTCCTGAAGAGTGACGGCGGTGTGGCTGCCAGCGACCTGAAGACCAGCCAAGAGGGTCATCGGTCCGGTGCAGTCGTGCATCAGGACCGCGACGTTGTGGAGTTGTGCCAGGTCGGCGATTCTCCGCGATCCGCTGATACCGCCGGCCCATGTGGGATCGATCATGACGTAATCGGCCGCCTCGCCGGCCAGTACCTGCCGATAGGCATCCAGCGTTACCAGCATCTCGCTGACCGCAACCGGCACATCGATGCGTTGCCGAAAGGTCGACATGGTCTGGATCGAGTCGGGGCGAAGGATATCTTCAAGCCACAGTGGGCGGTAGTCGCGGATGCCATGAGCGATCTGGAGGGCAGCGGCCAGCGAGAAGAAGCCGTGGCCATCGAGCATCACGTCGATCTTGTCTCCTACCTCCGCGCGGATCGCTTCGAAGGGGGCCAGACCTTCCCGTAGATCGGCGGCCGATAGCAGGTGTCCGCCGCTCCGTCGATACACCGCATCGAACGACCACAGCTTCATGCCACGATAGCCCAGCGAGACCAGCTCCCTGGCCAGTTCAGCTGGCTGATGGATGCTGGACCAATTGTCTTCCAGCGGACCACTCTGCCCGGGATCGCCATGCCCAGGCCATCCTGAGGCGGCGGGCGTGGCGCGATTGGAACGACCGTAAAAGGGTCCACCACAACTGTTGTAGACGGCGATCGAATCGCGCACCGGGCCTCCCAGCAGTCGCCAGACCGGTTGATGAGCCAGTTGACCGGCGATATCCCAGAGCGCCAGGTCTACGGCCGACAGAGCCCGCAGTTCGGCCCCCGTCCCCGCAAACGCCGTCATCCGCTCGTAAAGGAAACGCCAGTGGCTTTCCACTGCTAGGGCGTCGGCCCCCAGGAGACGAGGTGCGAAGAAGTCGTGGATCACCGCCGCCACGGCCGTCGGAATGTAATAACTCTCCCCGTGACCAATGACCGGTTGGCCATCGACCGTCCCGGCGTCGGTATGAATCCGCAGCGCCAGGAGTCCAGGCATCACATCGTGTGGCACCAGCGTTTCCAGCGCGACGATGCGTGGCCCATTCCGGTAGGCATGCTGCTGGGTCGGCCCCGAGGCGAGGGAAATCCAGTCGCGGAAATTCTCTTGGTTTGCCATGCGGATTGGTTCTCTCAGTCAGGATGCTCGATCGATCGACGAATACCCGTATCTTTCTCCGTAAATTCTAGCCGTCGCAAGCATCGGTTCGTCCGCCACCAAAAGAAAAACCTCCCGGCCAGCGAAAGTCCGCTGACCGAGAGGCGAGAAGCGTTTTGTTGCTTGGGTAGACGACTAGAACGTGAAGATCATGTCGGTACCGAAGGTCATTTCGCTGGTGCCGCCGTTGTCGTTGGCACCAATGGCTTCCTTATCCCAAACCTGACGGATTTCCGGTCGGAACAACAGGTTCGAGGTCGCTCGGTAATTGAAACCGAAGGTCTGGTTGTAAAGATCGGCGTTGCGAATGCCATTGACTTCCTGCGACACATTGAACCATTCCGATCGGGATCCCACCGACCAACGGTCGTTGAGCTTGTAGATCAGGTAGTGGATCGTACCGAAAGTGTTGCGGACTCCAACGTCAGCAGCATCATTGGTGTGCATCCAGTCGGCCTGCCCGATGTAGGTCAGTCGATCGGTCAGGTTGTTGGTCAGAAGGACGCTGTGGATCGTTCCACGCTCCCCGCCCAACCAGGTATTCTCACCGAAGCGGCCGAGGGCAGTCGCATACAGCAGGCTGGTGCTGTCGCTGATCTGTCGCTTGAAACCACCCAGATAGGCATCGCCGTTGTCTTCGAAGCCGGAGTCCCATCCCATGACGTAGCCGTTGTAGAGCGTGGTCTGGTCGTCGACGGTGGTCGTCGCCAACGCCCCAGTGTGCGTAAATGGCTCGGCATTGTAGAAGGTGAACTGACGGCTGTAGAAGAAGTTACCGGTCGCAGCGACCACTTCGTTGCCGATGATGGTGAAGAAATGACCGACCTTCACCGCAGTCGATCCCATCGCCACTTCGCCATACAGCTGAGGGATGGCATGGCCATAGGCACCGCCGTTATCCCAGCTGTTGTCCCAGTGGTTGTTGGGAATCCCGAAGGACTGGGTGTCAGGGGCATCGGTACCATAGAGGTAATCGATGCGCCCGCCCAAACCCAGACCGTTGCTGCCGTCGGCAACCTTCTCCGCATAGAACCACTGCTGCTGCAACTGGATGCGGTTCTTGTACGTATTGAACGTTCCGAAGGTATTGTTGGTGTGGTAGCCGATATTAGACCAGCCACCAATATTCAGGCCCAGAGCATTGTCTGCCGGGACCAATCGCCATGGCTCACCCAGGCTGCCCCCCAGGCAACCACCGGCCATTGAGTCGCAGGCTGAAGCATCGCAGCTCCCTGCCCCCGCCCCCTGGCCGTGATCGCATCCATCAGCGCAGCTGCTGGCGTAGGAAGTGGTCGCCACTCCCGTAGCAACATCACTGGGAGATACCGCCCCAACCTGGTATTCCACCTGTCGAATCTGCCGCTTGTAGACGGCTTCGCTTTGCTGAGCCTCGCTGCTCGACGCAAAGCAACTGGCCGCTAACATCGCGGCGAAAGCCAATCGCATCCTACGCATTTGTTCTGGAACTCCTATCCTGAACCGATGAAAACGCAAGTAATGGTCGACCCCTCCGAAGAAGTCACCACCCGTTGCGTTCATGCCGCTTCTGATAGACGAGCCAGAGCCGCACTCACCGGACCATCCATCCATGAACGCCAGTCGATTCAGTGATCGACTCGATGCGAATCGCAAAAACACTGCAATGCTCTCGGCCGTTACAGCTTAACGGAACCGATAGGCTATCGAATTGCTAGCAATCGGCTTGCGGCGACTGGTCCCTCGGCGGTGGGAATCCTCTTGTTGCGGGGAATCGAGTCGACCCATCTTGTAGCTGAGGGGCAGCGACCGAAGGGCCCAAAGTCGGCTACCCCTGCCCATCGAGTGCGTGAGACCAGCAGGCAGCCACACCTGCGTCGTCCCCGCACCACTTTCCCGAACTTTCTTGCTCCCTTCCCTGCGAGAAGCTTTCATGACCCACGCACAGAGGGCATTGCCATCGATTGGCTTCCACCTGGGCGAAACGGCCGGGGCCTCCATCACCGTTGCGAAAAACGGGAAACCGATTACAACTCCAGAGGGCGGCTTAGAGGCAGTCGATGCGACTGTGTTGCGGTGGCGCAGGGAGAAGAAGGATGTCTGTGATCGTCATAGAAGACCCTGGTGTCGAACTGCTGACGCCAGTGACTACCGCGCGTCTGGCCGCCACCATCAGTTGTGGCAGCCTGCGTTTGATCGACTGGCTAGAACAGCTGTCGGTACCCTGCTATGGAATCAGCCGCCCCTATCTGGAGGCCATTCAGGCAAGCGACTTCCCGACACTTCGCTCGATGCATCTAGCCGACCCAGACTCTCGCCCCCAGCTGATCGTCTCGGCTCGATTGGTTCCATCGAGAAGCAACTGGCAACTGCTTGCTGACGCGATGGCCCGTCACCGCCCAGATCACCCACCCATTTGGTTTCAGGACCGAGGCGAGGTGGTCGCTGTCGTGGCGCCGAAGGAAACGTTTGGCGAGGTTCAACGCACCGGCCGTCGCTTCTTTCAGACCCTTCTCAGTCACCTGCACAGCGCGAGGGATACGCAGCATCTGGAGGCATTTTCCTGGCCGCATGAGGTGGTCTTGCAGCACATGCAGATCCTTCAGGAGAACCTCCAGTGGCGCATCGAGCTAGGAACGTATCAGCAGCTGAAAGATGGCGTCTTCGTCGCGCAAGGCGTGCACCTTCCCGAAGCTTGCACCATCGATGTGGCAACCGGACCGGTGATCCTGGAGGAACTGGTTCAGGTAGGTCCCTACAGTCTATTGCGAGGTCCGCTGCACCTAGGTCGCAAGTGCCGTGTGCTGGAACATGCTTCATTGAAGGATGGTGTCGCAGCGGGCCATACGACGAAAATCGGAGGCGAAGTTGAAGCCTCGATCATCGAACCATACACCAACAAACAGCATCATGGATTTCTGGGGCATTCCTATGTCGGTAGCTGGGTCAACCTGGGCGCCGGCACCTGCACCAGCGACCTGAAGAACACCTATGGCCTGATTTCAGTCGACTATCCCGCAGAAAAAGTCGCCACCGGGATGCAGTTCCTCGGCTGCATGATCGGCGACTACAGCAAGTCGGCCATCAACACCAGCATCTTCACTGGCAAATGGGTTGGCGTCTGCAGCGCGCTATATGGCTTTGTCACCACGAACGTGCCCAGCTTTACCAATTACGCCAAGCTATTTGGACAGGTCGCCACACTCCCCGCCTCGGTGATGATAGCCACCCAAGCCCGCATGTTCGCTCGCCGACATGTCCCACAGCGACCGTGCGATATCGCCTTGATCGAGTCGATTTATGAGGTGACACGGGAGGAGCGAGTTGTGGTGGAGTGACCCGTGGAGTGACCGGATTCCCTCCGGGACAGCGGTAGTTCGATGGAAGGAAGCCCAGGCATATCCAGGGAAATTTCGATGAAATTCTGATTTCGCTTCTTTTGTAGCGCTGCCTTCAAGGGTGCAATCGAAACCCTTGATCACCTAGATTGGGGCTTCTCCGCTCCCACTCCCGCACAGCAGGGCGATGATCCCCCCGTTCCGAAGGAGTTGCTCGCTCCCCAGGGCGGTTTGAAAGATCCAGTCGGGGCGAGTACCGTCAGGACTCTCCCGTCCTACTCTTCTCTTTGCTGGAAATGGCGACTATTCCGAGCTGCCGGAAAATGCGTCGATCGATTGGAGGCATGCGATGTGTGGTATTGTCGGCTACATCGGAAGCCGTTCGGCCGTCCCCTTTCTTCTGGAGGGATTGAGAAGACTGGAATATCGAGGCTATGACAGCTCGGGGGTGGCGATACTCTCTCCAGATGGCAAGCTGGAACGCGTTCGATCGGTGGGGCGAATCGAGCAGTTGGCTCGCGTCGTTGCCCAGGGGGATCTGGAGGGAGGCCTTGGGATTGGCCACACGCGCTGGGCTACCCACGGTCCAGCCACTCGTGAAAATGCCCATCCCCATTTCGGTGGCGACGGCTCGGTAGCTGTGGTCCACAACGGAGTCATCGAAAACTATCAGGAACTACGAGACGCGCTGGAGTCGCGTGGCTTTCGATTTGACTCCCAGACCGATACCGAAGTGATCGCGCATCTGATCGCCTTTGCATTGCAGTCGGACGAGCAGTTTGGGGACCCCTTGACGGCTTCGCCAACCGCGTACGCACGTCTGCTGCAAGGGGTTTTGGAGCAGTTGCGGGGGACCTATGGACTGGCGGTGCTGTTCAAAGATCGCCCCGATTTCCTCCTGGCCGCGCGCCTAGGCAGCCCACTGGTCATTGGACTGGGGCGTGGTGAACTGTTTCTTTCCAGCGACACGGCGCCGCTGGCGGGGCAGACCGACCGCATCATCACACTGGTCGATCATCAGATCGCCATCATTACGGCTCGATCCATCCAGGTGATCCATCGCGATCACGGGACGATCTCCCCCAGCATCCAGAGTCTGGATGGGGTGGAACTGGAGCAGGGTCTGGATGGCTACCCGAATTTCATGCTCAAAGAAATCTATCAGCAGCCCGAAGCGATCCGCAACGCGCTACGAGGCCGCCTCGACCGAACCCATGCCACCAGCGTGCTTGGTGGACTCAATCTGACGCCGACGCAGCTCCGTCATGTCGACCGCCTGATTCTCACCGGGTGCGGCACCAGTTGGCATGCCGCGCTGATCGGCGAATACATGATCGAGGAGCTGGCGAGGCTTCCGGTGGAAGTGGAATACGCAAGCGAACTGCGGTATCGCAATCCACCGGTCGATCGACAAACGGTCGTCTTCGGAATCAGCCAGAGCGGGGAGACGGCCGATACCCTTGCTGCGATTCGTGAATTGAAGCGAAAAGGCCACCCTTCCCTGGCGATCTGCAATCACGTCGGTAGCAGCATCTCGCGAGAAGCCGACGGTGGGGTCTACCTTCATGCTGGCCCCGAGATTGGCGTTGCATCCACCAAGGCCTTTACCTCCCAGGTAGTGATCCTGGCGTTGCTTGGCCTGCATTTCGGACGGATGCGTCACCTGAGTTTTGAGCAGGGCATGGAGTGGATCGAAGCGCTGGAACGATTGCCGGAAGCTGTGCAGGAGGCGCTGGATACCCGCGACCAGGTGTTTCAGATTGCTGAGGAATTTCAGGACGCAAGCACTATTCTTTATCTGGGAAGACATTGCCTGTTCCCCACCGCTCTCGAAGGGGCGCTCAAGCTCAAGGAGATCAGCTACCTCCATGCCGAAGGCTATCCTGCAGCCGAAATGAAGCATGGCCCCATCGCTCTGGTGGAACCAAGCGTCCCTTCTGTCTTTCTCCTCTCCAAGGGGCCTGTCTACGACAAGGTGATGAGCAACCTTCAGGAGGTCAAGGCACGGGGTGGTCCGGTGATCGCGATCACCGATTTTGTCGATCGCCAACTGGAACAGCTTGCTGACCGCATCATCCCGATCCCATCGATCCACCCACTTCTCCAGCCGATCGTCACCGTCATCCCGTTGCAGTTGCTGGCCTACCAAATCGCCATGCTCCGCGGGTGCGATGTCGACAAACCACGCAACCTGGCTAAGAGCGTCACGGTGGAGTGACCGGTTGCCTGCAGAAAATGCTCTGTTTTAAAGAGGAATTAAAACCATGCTGGATCGGATGATCAGTCAAGATACATGCAAGGCGCTTCGCAGCGCCCTGGGAGAACAGGCGGCTCTGGAAATTCAGCAGGCATTCTCCTTGTTGCTTGCCGAGGTCGAATCGCTGCGACGCAACAAGGTTTCGGTGACGCGAATCGTTCCCTCGGCCGATCTTGCAGACGAAACGCTCATCGTCACAGCGGGTGATTGCCTCGATTGACCGAGTGCCGGCCCGGCAAGCAAACCCATCTCTTTCCAGGAATGCAAATAGTCGTCCATCTCGAGAAACGATGGATGGGGCCGGATCGAGCGACCGGCAGACCTCAGGAAAGATTTTTTCCGGAAAGGCCACTCGCGTCCGGCCGGCCGAGGAAACGACCGACCAGACGTTTTTTGTGGCGATCGAGATCAGAGGAACTTGGCCAGCCGAGCGCACAGGTCGGCGGTGCGGCAGCTGTAGCCCCATTCGTTATCGTACCAGCTGACGATCTTGGCCAGCTTCCCCTTGTCGCCGAGAACCTGGGTGAAGTCGGCAGCGAAGATCGAGCTATGAGAATCGTCGATGATATCGCTGCTGACAATCGGATCTTCGGTGTAGCTGAGGATACCCTTCATCTTGCCCTCGGCAGCTGCCCGCACCGCTTCATTGATTTCCTTGGCGGTGGTTTCGCGGCTGAGATTGGCGGTCAGGTCGACCACGCTGCCAGTAGCCACCGGCACGCGGAGGGCGATCCCTGTCAGCTTCCCTTTCAGCTCCGGAATCACCAGACCGACTGCCGAAGCGGCACCGGTGGTAGTTGGGATGATGTTGACCGCTGCCGCACGGGCCCGGTAAGGATCCTTGTGAGGCAGATCCTGGACGTTCTGATCGTTGGTGTAGGCATGGACCGTGGTCATCAGACCACTTTCGATCCCGAAGGTGTCATGCAGCACCTTGGCTACCGGCGCCAGGCAGTTGGTGGTGCAACTGGCGTTGGAGATGCAGAGGTGGTTAGCCGATAGTTTGTCGTCGTTGACCCCCAGCACCACCGTCAGGTCAGCACCATCCTTGGCCGGAGCGCTCAAGACGACTCGCTTGGCACCCGCCTGGAGGTGGGTGTCGTAGCCCGCTTTTCCGTTGGCTGCTCGTCCGACGAAAATCCCGGTGCTCTCGATCACCACATCGACCTTTTCCTTGCCCCAGGGCAAGTTGGCCGGATCCCGCTCGGACAACGCCAGGATCTTCTTTCCGTTGACCGTCAGGTGGGTGTCGTCGGCGGTCACGGTTCCGTCGTAGCGACCGTGAACGCTGTCGTACTTCAGGAGCGTAGCGAGCATTTGGTTGTCGGTCAGATCGTTGATCGCGACCACTTCAAACTCGTTGGACCGCTTCATCAGATTGCGAAAGGTAAGTCGACCAATACGACCGAATCCATTGATGGCGACGCGAATAGCCACGGGCATTGTTCCTCATACGAGACATTTTTTCGGGGCGAAACGAACAATCCAGGTGCAATCAATCGTAACCATCTTCCGATAATCGCTCAACGCCACCCCCATCCCCCACCCGACACCCACCTAGTCAGGCAGTTCGACGCCGACCATCCTCCCAGGTACGCCAGCCGTTCTCGCTCTGGCATTCACAGAAGGCTTCAGGAGCGACGGGTTCCGTTGGGATCGCTATGGTCGCCAGCCCCGCGATCCTTTAGGGTAAAGCGTGGCTTGGAAAGCGAAAAGGCAGGTCGAAGACCCAGGGCCAGAGAAACCCCCAGATGGGATGAAGATCGTTTCCAGAGAGATTCTGGGATGGGAATCTTGGGATAGGGGAAGTTGAGGGAGAAGGGCATGAGTGGTGAGCGATGGAGGGTGATTCGCGGAGGATTGCTTTGCGATCCCTCCCAGTGGCCCCAGCCGATCGCTGCGGACCTCTACTTCTGTTCCGATCGCATCGCAGCAGCTCCTCCCGACGGAACCCCCTGCACGGTGATCGACGCCACCGGTTGCCTGGTGATGGCCTCCGGAATCGATCTGCATACCCACATCGGTGGTGGTAAAGTCAACCTGGCGCGATGGCTGTTGCCGGATTCGGCCCGCTGGAGCGGATCGGGGGCGTGGTGGAAGGAGTCAGCGGGCCACCACCGACTGACAAGCCCAGTGCCACCTGCCTGGGAGACGGGCCGACGCTATCTGGAGATGGGTTACGGGGTCGCGATGGAACCTGCGGTGGCTCCCTGCAGCGCCCGGCAAACTCACCTCGAACTGTCCGACCTGCCTCATCTGGATACGGGCGGTTATCTGGTGCTGGGGAACGAGACTCTGCTGCTGGAACAGCTGGCTGCAGGATGCAGCCAGCAATGGGTCGATGACTACGTCGCGTGGATGGTCGCAGCGCATCAGTGCTATGGAGTCAAGGTGGTCAACCCAGGAGGAGTCAGCGCATGGAAGGAGGGGCAGGGATCGACTTCGCTGGATACCCCTCACCCTCGTTATGGCGTTACCGGGCGAGCGATCTTGGTCGCACTGGCCAGCGCTGTCGATCGCCTCGGACTACCACATCCTTTGCATCTGCACTGCAACCAATTGGGAGTCCCAGGCAATATCGAAACTACACTGGCAACCATTGCCGCGCTGGAAGGCAAAAGGCTTCATCTGGCCCACGTGCAGTTCCACGCCTATGGCAAGGAGGGGCCGGTGGGCTTCTCTTCGGCAGCGGACCGACTGGTCGATGCGCTGCAGGCCAACCCTCTAGTGACGATCGATGTTGGGCAAGTCCTGTTTGGCCAGACCGTGACCCTCTCAGGCGACCTGGCGCATCAAGCCCACCATCGCAACCTGGCACACCCAAGTAAAACGATCCTTCAGCGTCAGGAGCTGCAGGGGGGCTGTGGCATCCTTCCCTTTCGCTACCGTCATCCCTCCTTTGTGCATGGCCTGCAATGGACGGTGGGACTGGAGCTGTTTCTGCGGATGCCAGACCCCAGCCGGGTATTTCTCACAACCGATCATCCCAATGGAGCTCCCTTCACCACCTACCCCCATCTGATGCGGCTGCTGACCGATCTGGATTTCCGGGAAGCGGCATTCCGGACGCTGCATCCGGATGTGCAGCGACAGAGCGAACTGATGCAGCTGAAGCGGGTCTTCACCGATACCGACCTGGCCGCCTCCACTCGCTGGGGACCCGCGATGGCATTGGGGCTTAGCGACCGCGGCAGCCTGCGCACCGGCGCGCTGGCCGACGTGGCGGTCTACTCGATTGGATCGAATGCCGAAGAAACCTACCGGGAAGCTCGATGGGTCTTCCGTCGCGGACAAATCGTCTACGACCATGGAAGCATCCTGGCCCCCAGCAACACCACCTCTCCACCAACCCAGCCCCTGGTCGCCCCACTCGACCGGGTCGCTCCGGCAATTCCCCCCTGGGAAACGCGATGGCGGGAAATCTACCATCGCACCAGCGCATCGGAACGAATTTCGGGAGACGAGCTTCAGGAGATGCGGTCGAATCGCTGGGAACCAGCCCCGAGTCCTCCGAGCTCCCCGAAGTCGCCTCCGGTGGCGACTTCGGATCCCCGTGCATGTTATCGAAAGGATCGCAAAGCCAACTGACTGCCCCCGCGATCGCCTACCACGTCACGCCGTCAGGTCGAACCAGCAGCCAGGAATTCCAGACAGAAGGAAGCACAGCCATGCGGATCCATGGAATCCCGATTGAACCGACGTTTGCCGAAGCATTCGACATGACCGCCACGCGGATTCTCATCACCGCGGCCGAACCGCAGTGGGCGATGCGAGCCGCCGAAGCGATGACGGGATTTGCCACCAGTGTGATCGGCTGTGGAGTGGAGGCAGGGATTGAAAAGGAGATCGAGGAATCCGAATCACCCGACGGACGTCCCGGGGTGGCGGTGTTGCTGTTCAGCATGTCGGGAGGCGAGCTGGAAAAGCAACTGGTGCGAAGGGTCGGGCAGTGTGTACTGACCTGCCCCAGCACGTCGGCCTTCGCCGGCATGCAGGGCGCCAAACGGATCGCGATGGGATCAAAGCTTCGGTATTTCGGCGACGGAGACCAGATTTCCAAAGCCTTTGGCGACCGGAGATTCTGGCGCATCCCGGTGATGGATGGCGAGTTTGTCTGTGAGGAATCGGTTGCGCGCGTCAGCGCTGTGGGAGGTGGCAATTTTCTGATCCTCGCCGAAACCATCCACGGCGCGCTCCACGCCTCCGATGCCGCCGTTCGCGCGATTCGGCGGATCCCCGAATGCATCATCCCCTTCCCCGGTGGCGTCGCCCGCAGCGGCTCCAAAGTCGGCTCCAAGTACCGCAGCCTCTCCGCGTCCACCAACTCGAAATACTGCCCCACACTCAAACATCTGCGACCGACCGACCTGGAAGATGGCTGTGGGGCAGCCCTGGAACTGGTCATCGACGCGCTGCGCCCGGAAACGATTGCCGATGCCATGCGGGTGGGAATCCTAGCTGCCTGCGAGATCGGCCCATCGTGCGGCGTCCGGCGGATCACAGCAGGCAATTACGGCGGACAGCTGGGCAAGCACCACTTCCATCTGCTGGAAGTGATGGGAGGCAAGAGATGAACGGCTGGAGATTCCAACCGCGCGAAGCATTCGAGGAACGGCTGGATGCGTCCGAACTGATCCCGGAAAAGCTACTTCCAAGGAGTCTTTCGGAGATCCTGTCGATCCAGATCTCTGTCGGCCTGCGACGCGTCCGACTGTCTGAACTCTTCGAGGTCTCGCCGCTAGCCGACGTGGCGACGATCCTCTTCGATGGCGATTGTTCAGGCATCGATCGACTTGGCTGGTCGATGACCAGCGGCCGACTTCGGATCGAAGGAAATGCAGGAAACGGGGTTGGCCAGTCGATGCGAGGCGGACAGGTCGAAGTGACCGGATCGGTCGCCGATAACGCCGCTTCCGATATGCGAGGTGGGGAGCTACTCATCGGGGGCAATGCCGGACGAAGGCTGGGAGCCCCCTTGCCGGGAGAGCGAGGCGGGATGCGCGGCGGCACCCTGCTGGTCGGTGGCTCTCTGGGGCCAGAGGCCCTGCTGAGGATGCGGAGAGGCGTGGTGGCGGTCGCTGGCCAGGCCGCTGAGGATGGAGCGCACCAGATGATTGCGGGAACGATTGTGCTGCTAAGCCCGTGCGAGGGTGGATGGGCGCGAGGCATGCGAAGGGGATCGATCGTCTCGATGGATGCTTCCCAACCGCCCGGTTCCTCGCGGGCCGATGGAGCCCTCTGGAGCGATGAACAGCTTCTGGAACTAAGCTTCCTCCCCCTCCTTTGGAACCACCTCGATGACGTCCTTCTTCGATTCGGAAAACAACCCTTCGCTCTTCCGGCCGTTACATCGTCGTCAGGCCACAGGGAGAATGATCCCGCTGGGGGCGACAACAGCCAACAGCCTTTCCACTCCCCATGGCCCCGCACCCGCTGGGCGTTTCGACAGATCGGGGATTTGGCCGTCGGCGGACGCGGTGAACGACTCTGGCTCCGCCGACTCCCCGGATTCACCAGGAATTCCTGACCCCTAAGGGGCGATGGAAAAGCCACGGCAGCCTCCCGAGACAGGTTCGGGGAGGTTATGGCCCTGCCGCAATCGCTTTGCTAGTCAATCCACCTCCGGGAACCGGTGATGACGACTCATCGATTCTTGCAATCGCCAGCGGGCTGACAAGAACTTTGGAAGAATCCGCCCGTCCAAACCCTGGCTCTGGTGGCTCATCCCACCGATTGGGTTTTCCGCAGCGGCCTGCGACCACTTGCCGATCTGCCCCCGGATCGATCACACTGGAGGGTTCGGTTTGCGGTCTTGTTGGACCACGGTCGCTTGGCGGCTGAACCGAACCCCCGGCGGGGATACCTGCTCGCCTTGAACGTGCCTCGCCGAATTCCAAAGGTCCCCGGGGATCGCCATCCGTGCATGAGTCACCGAATGAAGTCCAAGGTATCGTTTTGTCGATTCTGGAGTCGCTGGGGAAGGTGGAGCGGAAGATACGAAGCAACCGCCTCCTTCTGGCTCGTTACTGCAAGATGTCCGACACTCCACGATTGGACCGCAATTCTGAACGATGGTGCTGGGAATTTGATTATCTGAACCAGATGGGAGATGGTCCTCCCATCCAGACGATGCTGGTGGCGATGGTCCAGCCTGCTGCCGAGGCAACCCCATCGCAATGGCATCAGACTCCATCGCACTTCGGAGAGATGGGATTTCGTTGCAGCTGCGGAGAAGCCTCGATCGAACCTTGCGCCCATGTGGCTGCTGCGGTGACGTGGCTGCGGCAAAAAATCGCGGCGCAGCCTCCCGAAGGAGCCTGGAAGTTCCTGCAGGGACTGGTCGCCGACGGTTCGGCCGCTGCCGAGCAGCTGATCGAAGCCCTGACCAAGATCCCAGCCGGTTCGAGCGCTGCGGAAGCTCCCGAACGCATCCAGTGGCGCCTGAATTACCACAGTCCCCATCGCTCGATGATGGGTTCCCTGCAGGTGATTCCCTATCTCCAGCAGTTCCGAAAGCGAGGCGGTTGGACCAAAGGAAAACGAATCTATGATTTTTCGGAGATCCAGATCGATCCCGAATGGTCCCATCCAAGCGATCGCCTTCTGATGGCGATCCACCAGGCCGACGTCGCCAAAAAATCGAGCGAACTAAATAGCGGGCTGGTGGTTCGTGAGACGCTGCACCTGCTGATGAAACACCCCAATGCAGCGTTCGAAGGGGAAGAGCCCCAGCCGCTTCGGATCGAACAGCTTCCATTCGTGGTGCGGCTGGATCCCGAGGAAGACCATTTCCTTCCTGGTGTCTATCTGGGGACGATGCCGATCGAACTCGAATCGCAGCCGCTGGCCGTCTTTCCGATCGCCCCCAACCTTTCCTTGGGGCTTCTGGTGCGGCCCGAAATGGGATTGGTGGTGATGACGGAGTTAAGTGGAGCGATGATTGCACTGATGCGCGAATTCCGCGCGGCCAAGCGTCGACGCGTGGCGCTGGATCATCAGCTCGCAGACCGGATGGCTCATGTCATGACCAGCGCCGCTCTCCGTCCGCTGCATCTGGAGCTGCCGGAGGTGCTGGCTGGCCCAGAACAACCGCTGGCTCCTCAGATCGAATTGCACCTGGCACCCGCCAGTTTCGGCGGTGGCCTGGAGGCTCGACTGCGCATCGCTTGCGATGGGGTGGGTGAGCCACCGATTCCAGGTCAGGATCCGAAGGTGCTTCGAGTCAACACGCCGGCAGGACGATTCCAGCTGGTACGCGACCTGGTGGCCGAAGAGGAAATGGCTCAGCAAATCGTCTCCCGAACCGGCCTGGATCGACTTTCATCCCAAGGCCCCTTCACGTGGCTTGCGGAGAATGACGACGCCGCCATGCACTTGATCGAGACCCTGGAGCAACTGGGGGATCAGGCGCCGGCCGTCTGCTGGCCACAGGAGAATCAGCAGTTCCGACTGGTAGGGGAAATCACCCCGCAGCGTTTGAAAGTCCGCCTGGCCGGTCACCGCGACTGGTTCGGCGTCGAAGGTTCGGCCGCCATCGCGGGCATCGACATCCCGCTCGATCAGCTCCTGGCGGCGCTGCGAGCCGGCCGCCGATACATCGCGGTGGGCGAGGGACAATTCGCCAGCATCGCTCCTGCGTTGCGGCAACGACTGATCGCGATGCTCGATCTTTCCCACAGCGATTCAGGGGCCCTGCAGGTCCCCAGGGTTGCGGTCCCGGTGCTGGAGGAGGCACTGGGCGATGACATCGACTATGAAAGCGACGAGCTGTGGAAGCTGGCGATCGAGCGGCTTCAGACGATTCGGCAACTGCAACCGCAGGTCCCCCAGCAACTGGATGCGACGCTGCGAGATTATCAGAAGCTGGGCTTCCAGTGGCTTGCGCGGCTTAGCCACCTGGGCGTCGGTGCCTGCCTAGCCGATGATATGGGGCTGGGCAAAACCGTCCAGGCCCTGGGAGCCCTCGTGATGCGACAGGAGGAAGGCCCCTCGCTGGTCGTCGCCCCAACCAGCGTCGGCGTCAACTGGCAACGCGAAACCCAACGATTCGCGCCAACCCTACAGCCCAAACTCTATCGCGAACACGACCGCAAATCGCTGATCGATTCGGCCGGCCCCGGAGATCTGGTCATCACCAGCTACCAGCTGTTGCAGCGGGATATCCACCTGTTCACTTCGCGTAGCTGGAATACTCTGGTCCTCGACGAAGCCCAGTTCATCAAGAACTTCCAGACCAAAACATCGCGAGCCGTCCGGTCGTTGCAGGCCAAATGGAGCTTGGCGCTTTCGGGCACCCCGCTGGAAAACCATCTGGGGGAACTCTGGAGTCTTCAGAGGACGATTTGCCCGGGACTGCTCGGATCATGGGAACGTTTTCGCAAGGTGTTTGCCGAGCCGATTGAGAGGGACCGGGACGCGGAACGACTTCAGTCGCTGGCACGGGTTGTCCGTCCCTTCATTCTCCGACGCACCAAACAGGAAGTACTCAGCGAACTGCCACCGCGCACCGAGGTGATCCGCTACACGGAACTCTCGGACGAAGAACGGCTGAAGTACGACGCGACCCGTCTGGCCGCCCTGGCCGATCTAGGCAATGACGAGGGCCCCAATCCCCAGCAGAAGCGAATCCGCGTCCTGGCGTGGCTCACCAAACTCCGGCAGCTTGCCTGCCATCCCAAACTGGTCGATGCCCAGTGGCAAGGTGACTCCGCAAAGCTGCAGATGTTCCTGGAGATCGTCGACGAACTGCGCGAAGGGGATCACCGTGCACTGGTCTTCAGCCAATTCGTTCAGCATCTTTCCCTGGTACGCAAATCGCTCGATCAACGCGGCATCTCCTACCAGTACCTCGATGGCTCCACCCCGATCCCCGACCGACAGAAAGCGGTCGATCAGTTTCAGGAAGGCTCGGGCGATCTCTTCCTGATCTCCTTGAAAGCAGGAGGCACCGGGCTGAATCTAACCGCAGCCGACTACGTCCTCCACCTGGATCCCTGGTGGAATCCGGCTGTAGAAGATCAGGCGACCGACCGGGCTCATCGCATCGGACAGCAGCGAGCCGTCACCGTGTATCGACTGGTCGCCAAGGATACGATCGAAGAACAGATCCTGGCGCTTCACGAGGACAAGCGAACGCTGATCAGCGGGGTGCTGGAAGGGTCCGATCGCGCTGGAAAAATGTCCAATGACGAACTGATCAGTCTGATCCGCCTGAGCCATGCACAGGTGCAAAGCAGCTGAGCCATCTTCGGCTGGAGATCGAAGCTACGACATCGGGATGAGATCGACCCTGGAAGTTCGCCCTGATGCTGGCGGGCACGATACCGGCGGAAGATCGCAAGCCCTTCAGTGGACGCCGTAAAAAGAAAAAGCGGACGACTCGCGCCGTACCGCTTAGATCCAGCCGCACTTGCCTTGGCGGCATCTTGGTGTCGATATCGAGCTCTTATCCTCCCCACCCGCAAACAGTCCAAATGGTCGGAAGAACAGCCGAATGCAGTCTCCTTAAAAGCCAATCCCGATCGAGACTCCGCTTCGATAAAATCCCCCGCCCGCTCCGTAGGCCCCCAGCGGAGGAAACCCACCCACACCAAAGGCGCCCCAGCCAAATCCGGGAACCACGCCAATGGGTCGGCTGTAGACGGGAGCCGGACCCACCCAACCCCAGGTCGGATAGATCGGGTAGCTCGGATAGACCGGGTAGCCCACCGAGTAGACGCGAGGCGCCACCACGTAGGCTGGATAGGTGCGCACCACAGGGACCGGCCGCACATGTGCAGGCACACCCACCGTGCGGGAACGGATCACCGTTCTGGATCGCGGCCAACCTCCCAAACTATCTCCAGCCGCAACAGCCACCAACAGAAGAGACAATCCCACCGAAAGCCATCGTCTTGTAGCAACCATCCCGCACTCCTTAACCTGGCCTGGAGACCCAAGAGACAACCCGAACTTCAGCGTGATCGAAGACGCACCCGCGCGTCGCAACGCATCCTGGCACTTCGACGATCGTTCCACCTTGAAGTTCCCAGAAAATAGTAGGCTCCTTGGTGGGGTAATCAAGGGCCAGCCGCAGCGGAACGGAGCCGTCTTTCGCAGCATCGTCGAACGGAGCATGAATTGCCGGTTAGCCCCAGGGAAAACGAAGCAAATGCGCGGGTTGGAGAACTCCTTGGTTGCACCCCTTGGTTGGCTTTGCGAGAATGCTATTCGGTGGAATCTGCAGGTAGTGGAACGGCTGTTCGGTCGTAACCTTGCGGTTCTCGCACCGTTGCCAGGAGTTCGATCCATGAATCGCCGCACGAACGATTCCCGACGCCGGTTCCTCAAGACCTCCGCCGCAATGGCTGCCCTGGGGGCCGCCGCTCCCGCCATCCATCTGCCGCGTGCATCGGCCAGCCAATCGGAACTGATCATTGGCGAAGGAGAGCATCGCTACCGCGTCAATCATCACTGGCCCCAGCTTCCCTCTCCTTTCACCTGGCAGACCACTCACAACGTCGCGGTCGACTCCCAGAACAATCTCTATGTGATCCATGAGGGCAGAGAGAATCAGAAAGAACATCCGTCGATTTTCGTCTTCGATCCGGAAGGGAAATTGATTCGTTCGTTTGGAGCCCGGTTCCAGGGAGGTGGTCATGGGATTGAAGTGCGACAGGAGGGGAGCGAGGAGTTCCTCTACGTCGCCGCCTACCAGCAGGTCAAAACAATCGCCAAACTGACGCTGGAAGGGGAAACCATCTGGGAACAGCGAGCCCCGCGCGGTAGCGATCGCTACAACGAAGAAGAGTATGCCCACCCCAAGAAGGTCTGGGGGCGAGATCGTTTCATGCCGACCAATTTCGCATTCCTGGATGATGGTGGCTTTCTTCTGGCAGATGGCTACGGAGCATTTCTGAT
This sequence comes from Pirellulaceae bacterium, assembly GCA_044337705.1. GTDB lineage: Bacteria > Planctomycetota > Planctomycetia > Pirellulales > Pirellulaceae > JBEISR01. The sequence goes on from JBIINB010000008.1 coordinate 49,613, forward strand.
CCACCGCTATGACAAGGAGGGTAACTGGGTCAGTTGCTTCGGTGGAGAAGGCGCCGGCGAGGGTACATTCAATACGCCACACGGACTTTGGATCGATCGCCGCAAACCCGACCAACCGGTGATCGTCGTCACCGACCGAGCCCACGATACGCTCCAGCGATTCCAAATGGATGGAAAATACATCGACACCCTGACCGACTTCGGACTGCCGGCGAATATCGACATCCAAGGAGACCTCATGCTGGTGCCAGAACTCAAGGCGAGGCTTTCCATCCTCGATCGCGACAACCGGGTGGTCGCACGCCTGGGAGAGGACGTCCAGCGGATCTCTGGTGACCGCGAAATCCGAAACGATGAGAAAAAGTGGATCGACGGTAAGTTCGTCCATCCCCACGATGCCTGTTTCGATCGGGAAGGTAACATCTTCGTCGCCGAATGGGTCGCTTCAGGGCGAATCACCAAACTGACCAAAGTTTCCTGATCCGGCGACTCTTTCCGCGTCTCCTCCCATCAATCGTCTGCTAATTCCGACGCCACGCGGTTTCCGCGTGGCTGTTTGCTACATTGCAGACGAAAATGTTTGAGTTCCATTAGTCGATTTGCGACAATAAAGGTATGAGTTCCCTCCTGCCTACCCTGCCCCAGCTCCGTTGGCCTGTCACTCTTTGGATGACCCTCCTCGCGGCGGTCTCCCCATCGCTGTGCGCTCAGGAATCGCTGGAGCTTTTCGAGAAACAGGTCCGCCCGTTGCTCCTGGAGCACTGCGCCCAGTGCCATGGCGGAGACGACCCCGAGGGCGACCTGCGGCTGGATCAGACCGAAGGGTTGGCCATCGGCAGTCGAAGCGGCCCCATTCTCGTCCCGGGCAAACCACAGGAAAGCCTTCTCTGGCTTGCCGTCTCGGGCGAATCACCCGACCTTCAGATGCCGCCACCTCCCCACAAACCTCTGACGCACTCCCAGAAGCGGAGCATCCAGCAGTGGTTGGCCGGTGGGGCCGCACTTCCGATCTCAGCTCCCAACACCGGCTCCAACGAAAATTCCAGCTCGAATCCGGCGAATAGTCCCGCCAGCGACCTCTGGTCGTTGCAGCCGATCCAGTTCCCCATGTTGCCCGATGCGAAGACCGATTGGTCGCAGGAACCGATCGACCGGTTCGTTGCCGATCGGTGGCCTGAAAATCACGTCCCAACGGCCGCTGCTGATCGATCGGCTTGGCTTCGCCGTGTAACGATCGACCTGACGGGACTACTGCCAACACTGGAGGAAACGGAGGCGTTCCTCAAAGATCGGGCCCCCGATGCGATGGAACGAGTCGTCGACCGCCTGCTGGCCAGCCCCACCTATGGCCAGCGATGGGGGCGCCACTGGCTGGATGTCGTCCGCTACTCCGACTCCAACGGACTCGATGAAAATATCGCGCACGGCAATGCGTGGCGCTACCGCAATTACGTCGTGGCATCGCGGAATGCCGACATGCCTTATGACCAGTTCCTTGCCGAGCAACTGGCAGGAGATCTTCTGCCTCCCGACCCCAATGATCCCCATCGCCGGAAGATCGCCACCGGGATGCTGGTGCTTGGCCCCAAGGTGCTGGCGGAAGTCGACGAACGGAAGATGGAGATGGACATTGTAGATGAGCAGATCGATACGGTCGGTAAAGCGGTGCTGGGACTGACCCTGGGCTGCGCGCGATGCCATGACCACAAGTTCGATCCCTGGTCGATGGAGGATTACTATCGGTTGGCGGGAATCTTCAAAAGCACCCGCACGATGGAGCACTTCACGAAAATCGCCAAGTGGAACGAAGCTGAGATCCCAACCGCCGAAGAAGTCGCTCGTCAGGATACCCACCAGCAGGAACTAACGCGGCACCGCGATCGGATCGCGACGGCTCGACAGGAAGCCATCGACCGCTGGAAAAAGTCGCTTGCCGCAGACTCTCAGGTGCCGGAAGATCCCGAACCGATGCTGCCAGAGGCAGATCGCCAGATGCTGCAGAAGCTGCGCGACGAGCTGAAGGAACTGGAGAAGAAGACGCCGGAAATTTCCACCGCCATGGCCGTGTCGGAGGGAAAAATAGACGATGTACCGATCCACATCCGCGGCAGCCATCTGGCCCTGGGTAAAAAGGTCCCACGAGGTTTCCTTGCCCCAGTGCCCTTGCAGGCTCCGGAGATCCCTCCGCAGCAGAGCGGTCGCGCAGCTCTGGTGGACTGGCTGACCGATCCGGAGCATCCCTTGACCAGCCGGGTGATCGTCAATCGGATCTGGCGTTGGCACTTCGGACAGGGACTGGTGCGCAGCGTCGACAACTTCGGGGAGCTTGGAGAATCTCCCACCCATCCCCAACTGCTCGACTGGATGGCCCAACGCTTTCAGCTGGACGGGTGGTCCTGGAAGAAATTGCAGCGACAGATCGTCCTCTCGGCCACCTACAGGCAAAGCAGCAGTGCGACGCCTTCCGATCAACAAGCCGATCCGGAGAACCGATGGCTGACTCGCTTCCCCAAGCGAAGAATGGAAGCGGAAGCGATTCGGGACTGCCTGCTGCAGGCCGGGGACCGATTGGATGTGGGGGTGAAAACTTCCTATCTGCATGTGAAGAACCGCGAATTCTTTTTCGACCATACATCGATCGACAAAACCGATTACAACCATCCCTGTCGATCGATCTATCTGCCCGTCGTCCGCAACCACCTCTACGATCTGTTCCAGCTGTTTGATTACAGCGATGCTGCCGTGGTGCTTGGCCATCGGGACACCACAAACGTGCCCACCCAGGCGCTGTGCCTGATGAATAGCGCCCTGGCGATCGATGCCTCACAGGGAATGGCAAATCGGATTCTTGCGACAGAAGGTAGCGACCCACAGCGGTTCGCTCGGGCCGTACGGCTTACGCTGCAGCGCGAGGCAACGGCAGAAGAAACTTCGATGGCCTGCCGTATGCTGGAAGAAGCTTCCCAGCGCGGGCTGGATCCCGTGGGAGCATGGAGCCTGCTTTGCCAGGGCCTTCTGGCCAGCAATGAGTTTCTTTTTCTGCCATAGAGTTCCCCAGCCGTAGAGGTCTCCGATGCGATCGGAATTCGGTTCCATGGCGACGACAACCCCAGGGCGTCCGATCGTTCTCGATCGACGCACCATGCTTCGCAATTCCGCCATTGGTTTCGGTTCGCTGGCCGCCAGCGTGCTGCTCAGCCATGCACAATCCCGCGGGCAGTCGGCTCCCGAACGATTTGCGCTGGAAGGATTTGTTCCAAAGGCCAAGAGGGTGCTGTTCCTTTTTATGAAGGGAGGGCCGTCGCAGGTCGATACCTTCGACTACAAACCGCTGCTGGATCGGGATCATGGGAAGGAACTTCCGTTCGACAAGCCTCGTGTTCAGTTTGCACCGACTTCGACACTGCTTCGAAGTCCTTGGAAGTTTTCCCAGCATGGCCAGTCGGGAACCTGGGTCAGTCAGCTATTTCCTGAAGTCGCCCGCCACGTCGACAGCCTCTGCATGGTCCATTCGCTGCATGGCACCAACGCGGCGCACGGTGGAGCCCTGCTGAAACTTCATACCGGTAGCGACGCGTTTGTCCGCCCAAGCATGGGAGCCTGGGTGCAATATGGGCTGGGATCCGAGAACCAAGATCTTCCCGGTTTTGTCACTATCTGCCCGACGCTAGCTCACGGAGGCGTCAACAACTGGGGTTCCGCCTTCCTCCCGGCTAGGTTTCAGGGAGTTCCCATCGGCAACGCCTCGACCCCCTCCGACCAAGCGAAAATCCGCTTCATCGAACCTGCGGTGCCCCGCGACCGGGCACTGCAGCGCTGGCAGCTCGACTGGATCCAGCAGCGCAACCAGGAACATCTGGCGGTCGGTGGCCACGATGCGGCGCTCGAAGGTCGCATCGCGGCGATGGAACTGGCATTCCGTATGCAGGGAGAGATGCCTGAGGCGCAGGATTTGGCCAGTGAATCATCGGCCACCCATCAACTCTACGGCCTGGACGATCCCGTCACCGCTAACTTTGGCCGCCAGTGCCTGCTGGCTAGAAGACTCCTGGAACGAGGGGTCCGATTCGTTCAGGTCAGCCACAGCGACGCCTTCGTCCAGTGGGATCAGCATGGCGACCTGAAGAAGGGTCACGAAAAGAACGCCCGCGAGGTCGATCGTCCCATCGCCGGATTGCTCGACGACCTCAAGCAACGCGGCCTCCTGGAGGAAACCTTGGTCTTGTGGAGTGGAGAGTTCGGCAGGACTCCCACGGCGCAAGGAACCGACGGACGAGACCACAACCCGGAGGGGTTTACTGTCTGGATGGCAGGTGGCGGGGTCAAACCCGGTTTCCACTATGGAGCGACCGACGAGTACGGATTCTATGCGGTGGAGAACAAGGTCCACCTGCACGATCTGCACGCGACGCTGCTGGGGCTTCTTGGGATCGACCATACCAAACTGACCTACCGCTACGCGGGCCGCGATTTTCGACTGACCGACATTCACGGCCGCGTCGTACGCGAGATCTTCGCCTGAATCGATCTGAGTGGCGAGGCGGTCAGGGCGGTGCACAACGTCCACCCTACTGCAGCAAAAAAACCCGGCCGCCCAAACTGGCCGGCTAGGCTAAAGGCAGATAACCTCCACAGCGGTTCAAAATCCTATGAATCCATGCAAAGCGCCGCGCGATCATCGTGCGAGGCAACCAATACTAGCACCGAGGCGCTAGACACAGGTCGGAACAAAAGCACCAAACGCATCCGGGAAGAAGGGAAATCATACGATTGCAGCGAAAACCCCTCCTCCAGCCCAAGCAGTCGATCGCCAGCATCCTCAACCTTGTCCACCAGTACAATTCGTGCAAAAAAGAGGTGCACGGCGAGCAATCAACAGACTTTGGAGTACCCTGATTCCGAATGAGGGACTTCTCGCTTGGCTGCAACTTGGAACGTTGCAATGCTCGCTGTCGCGTCTTGTCCCAAGATCCAGTTCGATGACAATAGTCTCATCCCCTTCAGGCGCTTTCCGCCGCCTTTCACTGAACAAATGGTGTCGTCACGCTAATGAAAGGCCCCTAAACATTGGCGGAGCATTCAGGCATTTCTATGACGTCGCCGCTATTGAGTCGATTCAATCGGCAATTAAAGCTACCTGACATTCGTTGCACCTCAAATTCTATGATGCTCCAGATTAGCGGAAAACCTGCATTCCTCATTATTGGTGCTCAAAAGGCTGGAACCAGTTCGCTGTTCCGCTATCTGGCTCAACATCCCAATATTCAATTGCCGCAAAAGAAGGAATTGCATTTTTTCGATGTATGGTATGGAAATGGCATTGAATGGTATGAAGGACAATTCCCAAGAGCTTGTTCCCATTCCCAATACATCAGTGGTGAAGCATCACCTTATTATGTTTTTCATCCACTGGTTCCCGAGCGAGTTTTTCGCCACTATCCCACAATCCGCCTAATTGTTTTGCTCAGGAATCCGGTCGACAGGGCCTACTCGCATTTTCACATGGCACGAAACCGAAATAAGGAGCCCGAAGAGTCCTTCATGCGTGCAGTGGATCTGGAGTACGACCGGATAGCATTTGAAAAGCAACAGATAAAAGAAGGGATCATTAACTCAGGGGGTAGCTTTCGCAATTGGAGCTATGTCAGCAGGGGATTGTACGGGGAGCAGATTGCTCGCTGGCAACAATATTTTCCTTCGGAACAGTTTCTTTTCATCAAGAGTGAGGATTTTTACGCGAACACGATCGATGAACTGGAACAGGTTCATGACTTTCTTGATATTCCAAACGTCCCGCCAGTCGATATTTCTCCGGTAAACACAAACCAGTACCCCGACCTTCCTGCTTCGGACAGAAAAAAATTGGAGGAATACTTCAGAGAGGATGGCACGGTCTTGCGGAAATTAATCGGAAGTCGTTTCTCATGGTTCTAGAAGTCTTGAAGGTTTCAGGACGCTGTTTTTGAGATTTCCACCGCTGACGGGACTTGGTGCGAAGAAGTCGCATGGGCGAGGTTTCCGGCCAACAGCAAATCGAAACGTCGGGTGCGTGGGCTGTGGTAGATGGTAATGCACCAAGTTCTATGATCGGCGTGTGGGGGCATGAACGACTAGATCCATCTTGCTTATTGTGGCTCTTCAGCACGATCTGACTCGCAGGAAGGAAGACCAAAAACGAGTCCTTCCATTTTTTCCGATTGCGACGAGAAGCGATTGACAATCGGTCGGCTTTGGAAGCACCGAGGTCCTATTTTGGATCGCGGAGAGATCGACGACGATCCAATTCGGTTTGTCCCTATCGAATCATGGCGCGCGGGTGTGATCCATAAATTGCCGCCAGGTGATCGATTCAATATGGTGGTCCCCCAGCAGTTTCTTGAATTCCTCGGAGGAAAAAAGCTGCCGATCCTGGTTGCGACGCGCCGCGCTGTTGGTGACGGCCCGAAGCTCTTCATCGTCATAACCACAGTGAATGATCAACTGGTGAATCCCTTGCGGAATCTTTGCAATCGCTTCCTCATAGGCCGCTTTCCTCATCTCCAGATCGTCTCCACCATAGATCTGCACCAGGGAATCGAGCACTGGCAACTTTCGCTGGTCCAGCATCTGGATGGCTGACTCCAGCCTTGCTGCTAGCGCGGGGTAGCCCTTTCGCGTCGGTTCATCCAGCGATCGAAGGAAGAGTACGGGCAGGTCGTACTCGATCCCCAGTTTCAGATAGACTGCCACCAGATCCGGCCGGCTCATCACGGCACCCATATGCGTATCCAGATGGCTCAGCGGTACCCCGAATGCTTTGGCGCGGTCGATCTGCGCTCGCAATTCCTTCTCGACGTGGTCCGCGTTTGCATTCTCCATTACCTGCTGGACATTATCCCAGAGATAGCCTTCCGGATCGACCAGCGACGGCACGTCACTTCGATCCGCAACTGGTCCCCAGCGGTAGACGTCCCATTCGGAATTGAGAGTCAGATGGATTCCGTAATCGTACTCCGGATGCGTTTTGGCATACTGCGCGAATTCCTTGAACCATGGACATGGCACCATGATGCTCGCGGATCGGACCAGCCCGCTTTCCAGAGCAGCGATCGTCCCCACGTTGGCCGAGTGCGACATGCCGGCGTCATCGGCATGGACGATCAGGTACTTTCCGGGCGCCAGTCGTTGTGCCGATGCAGGCGAAGCGAATGGTACAAGGAATATAAAAGACATAACGGCCCAGAGGCCAGACTTGATGAAAATCATCAGCACTCACCCACGCAATAGAGTCTTTTGCCATCCGGCGCCAGCCACCTCCAACAGGCAGTTTAGGCGCGTCGCTTGAGCATATAGACGACGTCTTCCGAAGACGGATCGACGTCGATCGGATCGTCGATCGAATAGCGGAAGTCGTAAGTCGCTTCGATCTCCCATTGGGGCACCGAGTCGATGAATTTCTGGAACTGTTTCCAGGTGTAACTTCGCAGCACCAGGCAATCGTCGATGCGGTAGGAGCCAGACGGACGATGGATATCAAAGCGAATGTTGAAGCGTTCGATCCGCGTGCGGGTGTCTTTATCGCGAGGCCACATCTGGGTGTTGACGACCAGATGGCCGCGTCTGGCCGACCAGGATTCATGGTCGGTGGGAGTTCCTTCCTGAGGGGTCAGATGAAGCCCCAGGGCATAAAAGCCGCCTGGGCGAATCGCATCGGCCATCGATCGCAGGTGACCGACCGCCTGAGCTTCGGTGGTGAGATGGCGGAAGGAGTTGATCGTGTTGAAGGCGGCGTCATAGGGCCGCTTCACCTGAAAATCGCTCATGTCGGCCACCCAGGTTTTTGCCGCGAGGGAATGTCGCTGCAACCGTCGGTTGCAGTATTCGATCGCCTTGGGATTCAGGTCGATACCATCGACCTGGTAACCGGCTTTGGCAAAGCGGTAGACCAACCGCCCCGTTCCACAAGCTGGTTCAAAGAGCCGCCTCGGAGGCCTGCTCAGATGCTTGGCAAAGGCAGCTTTGAGAAACTTGAATTCGGCAGCCCAGTCGCTGCCAAAAATCAGGTCGTAGTAGATGGGATTGTCGTAGATGCTTTCCTGGCGTACTTCCATGGCTTGTGGCACAAATCTCTATGGACAAGGTATTCTGAAGGCCTCGTGGCACTTGCATCAGCATAGCGGATGCCGTCTGCAACGGGGGATTCCGGCAGGTGTGCTCTCCTGACACTCTCGATGCCATCGATGGATGTGACTTCCCGAGTCGGCTCGTTGCAAGCTTCCGAACCGATCCTTCCCTGAGGCCTCCGGATGACCGCTGCTGTCGCCGCTCTGTTTTTCCTGATCGCGGCACTTTATGCTTCCGTGGGATTCGCCGGTGGATCGTCGTACCTTGCGCTCCTCGCGTGGCTTGACTTTCCAACCGACCAGGTGCGTTCGACGGCGCTGGGATGCAATCTTGTGGTATCTCTATGGGGCTTTGCGCAGGCGATTGGGCGATCTACGATGCCGTGGCGATTCCTATTGCCCCTAGTTGGCTGTTCCATGCCGACTGCGTGGTATGCCGCCAGCATGACGATCTCCAGGCCGCTCTTTTTAGGACTTGTCAGCGGATGTCTGGGGATCAGCGCGGTAGCGCTTCTGTTTCCGCAAAAAAACGAAGGTGAATTGGTTCCCTTGGAGCCGCAGCCGACTCGACGGATCACCCTGCTTGCCTGCCTCATGGGGTTTCCCCTTGGGCTGATTGCTGGATGGACGGGGATTGGTGGGGGTATCTATCTGGCCCCCTTGCTGCACCTGATGCGATGGGGCACTCCCGTTCAGATCGCATCATTGGCCACAGGTCTGATCGCATGCAATTCGATTGCCGGACTTTTAGGGAGATGGAGCGCATCGGGCGGCTGGCAGGGGCACATCGATCCGTCTTTCACTCTGTGGATGATTGCAGCCTTGTCTGGCGGAATGATTGGAAATCGATGGCTGCATCATCACCGGAATGGTCCAGCCATCCGATTCGCTACAGGAATCGTGGTGGCGATGGTTGCGCTGCAGCTCGCCTTCCGCGCGGCCAGCCATGCATACTGAATCGGTCTGACAGACATGCACCGGGCGGCGTTCAGAAGCGCGCGGACCTTCCTCAGGCGACATGCTGCGGGTCGGTCTTTCGAATCACCCCCGACCAGACCAGCCCACCTTGGCTCCGCTCCATCTGCTGCCAAGAAGCCTGCGCGGGGAGGGGCCACTCGGCAATCTCTTCGAACGACCAGATCGATTGCTGGACCAGAGGATCACTTCGCCAGGGAATGATCTCCTGGCACAAGTAGGGAAGTTCGGTCCCATCGTCGGCCAAATCCCCTGGGAGCCAATCCCTCAGCAGCAGACTACCTCCCGGTTGCAGGCAGCGGATCGCTTCTGCTAGCCACTCCTGCGGCCGATCGACTCGATGCAGCATCAGATGTGCTACGATGGTATCGAAGTAGGCATCGGGAAATGGGAAAGGCCTTTCGTAGTCGACATGGTGCAATTGGATGCGATGCGTCATACGCTCCACTTCCAGGGCGTATCGGGCCAGATCCAACAGTTCGGTCGATGTTTCGGATGCCATCACACGTGCATCTGGCCACCGTCGGCAGATGGCAATGGCCAGCCGACCCGTGCTGCATCCCATTTCCAGGACGTGCCGCCCTGGCGTGGTGCAGGTTGCAACCCACCGGAGAAACTCTTCGTGCAATGGACCAAAGGGTGCGTCGTCCAGGGCGATCGCCTGGTCGATGGTGTAGTGTGGTCTGTGCCACAACGCGCGAGGAGACGGAGAGGAATTCATCGGTGGCATTACTTCCCAATCGATCAATCGACCGCAGGCACCTGCGAACCGGCAGACTGACGCTTCTGCTCGCTGGAACGCAGATACCAACCCCAGGCGGCAAGAATCGCAGCCGTGATGGCATACCCCGCAGCCCACTGGAACTGTAGCGGACGGTACTCGGCAGGCAACACCCATCGCTCTATATCCAGCCCGGGAATGGCGATCGGAAGGAATAACGCATTGCCTGGAAGAGGAGAATGGATGATTCCAAGAAGGGTCATCACTGCGCATCCCAGAATGAATAGGGCTGCCACCCCCAATCGTCGGTCGATCGCGTAGGCGAGTGCCGATGCCCAGAAGAGACTGGTCAGGATAAAGCTGCTTGCAAGCATCGAAGCGGTTTGAAGCTGTTCTCGCAGCTTGCCGTTGGCCAGGGTCTTGGCGGAAATGGACGTGACGACGGGAACTGCCGGATCAGTCGGTGAAGTGGCCGCCGGCGCAGGAGCCTGGATCTTGGCCTGGGCGACGACCGGATCGCCGAAGATCTGGCCGGCAAAATTCAGCGCCAGAAATGCCAATGCTGGAACGCAGGCCAAAGCGACCGCCGGATAATGCCGCTTCGGGGTCGCCTGAAAACTCTGAGCGGTGATTTCCAGCCCGATAAAGATCAGGATCGGATAGACCGCAGCCTCCGGAACCCATTGATAGAAGTAGCCGAAGCCGCCGGTTAGGCCTGCCAGTCCGATCGCCACGGCAGTCGCCAGAGTATAGGCGGTTCGTCCCCCCATCGCCTTGTAGGCTGGATGGCCGATGTAGGGCGTCGTCTGGATCACACCCCCGCAGAAACTGGCTGCCAGCGTCGCCACTGCTTCCACCAAAATTACCGGACCGGTCGGGTAAGGATCTCCGGCAGCCGCTGCGCTCTCGGTGCAATCGATCCCTCCGACTACCGTCGCCAATGCAAAAGGAAGAAGCACCGGGAGATAGGGAATCGCCACCTGCCAGTTCTTCAGCCAATCCAGCTTCCATGCCTCCATCCACTCGGTCGGCATCCAACCGGCCGCCGGAGAAAAGGCGATATGGGGAGCTGGAATCCAGCCCATCCCTCGCATCGCGTAGTGAATCACTCCCGCCACCATCAGCGCACCGACTACTCCCGGAACCTTTCCAGGCAGTGGAATCTGTGCGACCAGCGAAGTCAGCACGATAGCCAGAGCCACAAACCCCACCACGGGGGAACCGAGCACATCCAGCAGTGGCAGGAAACTGATCAGCACCAGCGCAATGGCAGCCAGCGAACCCAGCAGTCCCGCGCGAGGAAAGACCCGCCTAGCCCAACCGGAGAAAAATGCGCAGAACACCTTGAACAGACCTGTCAGGAAAATCGAACTCATCCCGACATACCACATCGCACGGGCGGCTTCCTGATCCGAAAGCCCCGTCCCTTTCGCAGCTTGGAAGGCTGGCCCCAGAACGAAAAAGGCCATGCCGAAAGTGCTGGGAGTGTCCAGCCCCAGGGGCATCGCCGTGACGCTGCGCCCCAGCTTCCGCATCATCCAAAGTGCCATAAAAAAATAAAGCAGGTCCCCGACCATCACACCGATGGCGGTGCCGGGAATCATATGCTTCAGGATAAAGTCAGCGGGAACGCCGTACTGGTTGGTCAGGATCGCCGTGATCAGCACCAAACCGGCAATGTTGTCGAGCGAAAGACCCATGAAGGCATTGATATCCCCCGAACCGATCCAGGACGCTTTCGCGCCGCCATCCTCTGCCTGCTGTCGCATGTCCTGCCCTGCCTCGTCTGCATGAAATCGATTCAATAATAAAGGGGACAAAAAACGGGTACCGATGGAAACCAGCTGCTGCCCCACCGTCGGATCGACTAACCGCCGAAGCAATATAGATGCTTCTCACCTCGCAACAGGATCTGATCCTCCAGCGGCACCGGCGATCCGATGATGCTTTCTCCTAGATCGTTTTCAGAGAGAACTCGGAAGCTCTCCCCTTCAATCCGACCGACGAAAACCACACCATCTTCCCTGGGAGCAAACACCTTACCTGCAGCCACCAGCGGCGACGCGTAGAAGTTCGCGCGGCTCTTGGGGAACTCCCCCTTCCAGATCGTCTTTCCGGTCGCCGGATCAATTCCCTCCACCGTCCCATGATCGCCGACTAGTACTACCTGATGACGGTAAAGCGATGGCGAAGGGACAAAGGTTCCGACATCCTCTCGCCTCCAGACATGACTGGTCGATGTGACATCCCCCTGTCCGGCAAGCCGGATTCCATGGAGACGCGGGATTCCGCGATCATTGCGTCCGTAGGCGATCACCGCCATGTCGCCATCCAGTACCGGGGTGGCGATAGCGGGCCACAACTGGGCCTTGTCGGGATTGAAGTTGCCGCAAGACCATAACTCCTTCCCATCGGCCGACCGATGGATCGTCACATGCTCTCCTCCCCAAACCAAGATCGCTTCTTCCCCCTGGTAGTCGATCACCAGAGGCGTGCTGTAGCCATGATCGCATTCGGTCGGGACTTGGTAGTTGCGAGGCACTTTCCAGATGAGATTGCCGGTGGTTTGATCCCAAGCCGCCAACCATGATTCTCCTTGATGCATGCGAGCCATGACAACGTGCTTTGCCGTCAGAACTGGCGATGTCCCATGGTCCCAGAAAAGGGTATCCTTGCCATACTCTTCCACCAGGTTGCGATTCCACTGGAGCTTGCCATCCAGATCCAGCGCCGCCAGGGTGCCACTCTTGAAGTAGACAAATAGCTGCCTTCCGTTGGACACCGGCGATGCATTGCTGCCCGAACCGTTGCGGTGCTTGCCTGGGTCTTCTGCCTCCAGCTTGGTCGTCCAAAGCAACTCTCCCCGGCGATCGAACGCCAGTACACTGTCGACCCCCTCGGAAGGAGCCGTAAGGCAGATTTGGCCATCGGCGAGGATGGGCGTCGAACAACCTTTCCCGGGCAGAGAGGCCTTCCAGCGGAGTTGCTGGGGACCAAGTCGATCAGGAAAACTTCCCTGCTCTATGCTTCCGTTGCCCGTCGGTCCTCGCCAGGATCTCCAATCCCCCTTCGAATCGGCCACCAGCGGCTCAGCCCCCACCGCCACGCCGATCCCACCCCAGCTCAACCCTAGCAACCCACCCCAAAAGACCCACTTTCCCAAGACACAGCGCATGATCGACTCCTCTCTGCAGACCCCAAGGATGTTGAAAGGGACTGGTCCGGTTCGATCGCATCCCTCACGGCTCTCGGCGAATTCCATCCAACTTTCCATGGAAAACTCCTCTGGCGATTGTAATCGTTGCGATGCGTTCGCGGGGACCGGAGTTATCGGGAGCCCGCAGCCGGGTGCCTTGCCTGTGACTTCTTCAGTCCGTTATCCTGCATCGATGGTTCATATCCCAAAGTCCCATTCGCACACGCCCGAAAAGCCGTCGCGATTCCTCCCCTAACCCTCCCCTAAGAAAGCGAATTCCATGCCCCTCTCCCGTCGCTCGATCCTTCGTGCCGCCGCATTGTCCACCACCCTGGGTAGTCTGCTCCGCCCTGCGAACGCGTCGGCACTCTTCCCGCTGGCCCAACAAGCCTCACCTCTCAAACTGGGAATCCAGCTCTATTCCCTCCGTGGCTTTCCTCTGGATATTGCGCTTCAGCATGCCAAGGACCTGGGATTCCAGCAGGTGGAACTGTACAGCGGGATGCTGCCGCTGGATGCCAGCGACGAACAGATCGCTGCCACGCGAAAGAAAGTGGAGTCGCTTGGGATGACCATCTCGGCTCACGGTGTCAACGGTTTTGGAGCCGATGCAGCAGCGAACCGCAAGGTCTTTGAGTTCGCCAAAAAGCTTGGGATCCGAGCCGTCTCGGCCGATCCAGATCCAAAAGCCTTCGACAGCCTCAATGCCCTGGTCAAGGAGTTCGACATTCGAGTTGCGATCCACAATCATGGCCCAAGCCATCGGTACAACAAAGCGATCGACGTGCTGCGGGCAATCGAAGGGAAGGACGATCGCATCGGCGCTTGCGCGGACCTTGGGCACTTCATCCGATCGGGTGAAAAGCCGGTCGAAGTGATCCGCACGCTGAAGGGTCGCCTCTACGGAATCCACCTGAAGGATTTCGCCGAGATGAAGGAGAACACCAAAGGGGTCATTCTCGGAAAAGGTCATCTGAACTGCCAGGAAGTGTTCGAAGCACTGATCGCAGCGAAGTTCCCGACCGATGGCGCGCTGTCGCTGGAGTACGAAGAAAATCCCGACAATCCCGTCGAGGATATCCGCGCCTGCGTGCAAGTTGCCAAGAAGGCGCTGGATGCGGTGTCCTAGCTCGCCTCGCGAGGAAAGAACGCGTTCGCTTCGGCAAACTTCCGGTGCGGCACTACCTGCCCCAATGGTGATCCTGACTGAAGACGGGCCCTTTCGGCATCCAGTCCCGTCGACGGCGGACGGTTCCATCGAGGATCTGGAGATCGCATGGATGCGATCTCCAGACCAAGACGATGGGCGGATAGTCCACCGGACTTTAACTACTCTACGCTGAACTTGGCGAGGTGGAACTTGGTCATGGACCACGCTCCACAGGCTGCCCGCCTCCGGGTGCCAACCATCATGATTCGGAAAGCCCCAGCGAGCGATCGAGCGGTCATGTCGCTTCCATCGATTGCTGGGAAGATTGTCAGGGAGCCACCAACCTAAACCGCCAGGATCCCAGGGCTAGAACGATCACCGACGCAATACAGGGCAACCAGTAGACAGAGTCTTTGGTGAGCGCGATGGTCCAAACTGAAGCTGAGGTTCCAATCAGTCCAGGAATGAACAGCGCTGAAGCACAATTCCGAAGGGTAGCCGGGTTGTGCCAACCAATCGACAGGATCAGTGTGCCCAAGAGCGGCCACGTCCAACACCATCCCATGAGCAGCCGTCGTTGCGCCGCTTTCGATCGATTCATCCAGGTCTCCTACGCGTTCGATTCCCCGTCAAGCCTTCTCGACACCAGGTCGCTCGCCTGACGCCAAAATCGCCTCTAAGCCCCAGTGGTGCGACGTTCTATCCGATCCAGCGACGAATGGCTGCTGGAGGCTGACTCAGCCTTGGCATCCTCGCGTTGCCTTGACTGGTGCTGCGTAATGGCATCGTACAATCGGAGAAGCTCACCGACTCCCACATCGCTCTGGTATCGTTTGGCCTGCTCCAATCCCTTCAGGCAACGTTCTTCCTGCAGTTTGGGATCCGCAAGAACCATCGCAATCTTAGAGGCAATATCTTCAGGGTGCTTGGGATCGAAGAACACAGGAGCCTCACCACCGATCTCGCGAAAGATTTCGGTATCGGCACACACTACCGGCAATCCAAATGCCATCGCCTCCACCAGTGGATAGCCGAATCCTTCCAGCGGCGAAGGATGGACAAACAGCATCGCCTCCCGATAGAGGCTTGGAAGCAACTGGTCCGGAACATACCCAAGTGCATGAACTCGTCCCCCAAGCGATGGACGCTGGATCGCGTGATGAATCTTCTCCGCATGAAAAAAATCAGGGCCAACAAAGACCAGGTCGGGTACATCAGGATTGGATTTGAGCAATATCTCGTAGGCTTCCAGCAGCGTCAGATGATTCTTTCGAGGGTGGTCCAAAGCTGAAACATAGAGAAGAAAGGGGCGGGTCAGCTTGTACTCTTTGCGTACCTGCACCCCCTCGTTCCCCGTTTCTTGGGCCAACAGTCTGGCCGCATCGAAGCCCAGATGAATCACCCCAATCGAGCTGCCCGGAACTCCCAGCAGCCGCTCGATGTCATGCTTGGTCGCATGACTGTCGGCCACCAAGTGTCTCTGCCGCTTCAAGAGCGGTGCGATGATCGCTCGGAAGAAAACAAAGCGGGGAAAGGAATAGATTTCCTGATGCTCGAAGTGAAACACATCGTGCACCGTTGCCAGCATTTTCCCTCTGGGAAACCATGTCATTCGTCGATTGCCTGCAAACAGGTGCAGCAGATCGATTCGATACCAGTACGCCTGGAAGGGAAGGAGGAACAGATACCAGAAGATATTCAGCAGGCCGCTGGCAAAGATTCTGGGAATTGTGACAACCCGCAAGCGGGACGCCAGACCGGGAAAATCCTTCAGTCTTTCGCGGGGAATAAAAATGGTGAATCTTCGAGTGGTTCCCGTCTTCGACAAGGCCTGGATGAGGGCAGTCGAATAGAAGTCGATTCCGGATTTCTCCGTGGTATCCATGACAAAATCAGGTACCAGGCCAATATGAGGAAGTTGAGTTTGCACAGGACGCAAAGTGGACCTCTTTTCGAATCCTGTATCGTTCGTGATCGCGTTGAGCCAACCAATCAAGGATTATCCATCTTCGGGTGGATGGCAAGTCGATTGGCTCCGTCTTTGGTTTCTTTCTGTCGCAGGCTACGGATCAATCTTCGAGCTGTGGTCACCAATTCCTCGGTGCTCTCCCGCCAATCGGGCCATTGAAATTCCACCGACTTCTGATTCTGCGGCATCCGATCCAGATTGCTGAACCAATTCTCCAGTTGAGCGGCCAGATCCGACGGATCGGTGAGCGAAAAAAAGTGGCAGTGGTTTTCTCCGATCTCCCGGAACGCTTCGATATCACTGGCAAACACCGGTAATCCGCGCATCAGACCTTCTACGACCGGCAACCCGAATCCTTCGGCGATGGATGAGCAGACCAGACAATCGGCCCGCTCAATCGCCTCGGCCACCACACGATCGCTGGCTTTGGAAAAATGCAGCAGTCGTGTATGAAGTGCAGGATGGTTTTCGATCCTTTCCATCACCGATCGACTCTTCCATCCCACGCGTCCGATGACGATCAGCGACACGTTGACACCTCGGGCCAATAGCAGATCGAAGACATCGAGCAGGAACGGATGATTCTTCCTCGGCTCAATCGTCCCCACCGCAAGGATCGCCTTGCCGGGAGTATCCCAAAGGGATTGCAGTTCCTCCGGATTCTTCGGCCCCTTGTCCAGCAGATCCAGTTCTGCCCCCAGGCGAAAAGAGCCGTGCTTCACCGGAAGTCTTCGGATCTCGGGGTGCTTCGTCAAGTAACGTTCCAACGATCGACCAGTCGCCTGCGAATTGGTGATGAAGAAATCGGCATGGGGAACGACTGCGTGGAACCACCTTGTATAGAAGTCGACGGTGATCTCTTCACAGGTTTCTGGCAGCGTCAGCGGGAACAGGTCGTGAAGCATCGGCGCGATCTGCACCCCCTGCTCTCTCTGCGCCTTAAAGAGCGACTCCAGCATGTCGGGAAGTCCCCAGGTGGAGTCGATCAGCAGGACCGAGTCTCCTGGCCGAAGCTGCAAGACCGGTCCGAAGAGAATGCGGGCTGGCAGGTATCCAAGGCCCAGCACCAGTGTTTGGATCTTGCGGACCATCCAGTCGAAGGGGCCCCTCCAGGGTCGAAAGGGGCGCAGCAGTTTCAGCGGAAGCTTTAGGATCCGAATCGCCAGCGAAAGCCAATGGCCTGGTTTTCCCTCACGCCGTCGCCGCAGCCAATCACGGATGCGGATCAGGAGGTGCTTTTCCGTCCCCATCTTGTTTCGCAAGGCATAAAATCCAAAGCCACCCCAGAAGACCGGAATCACCTGACACTTGGGATGCTCGTATCCAATCGCCTGATTGGCGATATTTCTGACGACTCGCTGAATGCCGCTACCCCCTCCATGAAAGAAGGTTTGAGTGCATTCGATCAGTATTCGTTGTTCTGCCATCGCAGATCTCCAGCCGGTCGGTTCAACAAGAAACCACGGACTTCACATCGGATAGCCATATTCTTCCAGAGGCAGCTGAAACGTCTCGGCCAGCCATCGATGCCCCTGTCGCGTTTCGTTGGCGACCATTTGCTGCCACTTTTCGGACAAGACCGCGCGCTCCGGAATCCCATCTTTTCCATGGTCTGTAAATTCACGTCGCCGCCTTCGTTTTTTCTGACGAAGACAACGGTATCTCTTCCAGAGCGACCCCTGTAGCTGGCGAAGGTATTGGTACTGCCCCTGAGTCATCCGGGCATTGAGATGACCGCTCTCCTGATGCAACGTCTGAAGGGCTGGAAGAGCTTCCACCCCCAGGAAACCAGACAGGGAATTCATGAATTTCGCAAGGTCTTTGATGAAGTCTTCATAAAGTAAAACACCGACATGCTCTGGCCCTACGATCGCCATCGACTCGCGGACAAGCTCTCCGGTCCCCAGCAGTCTTTGAAGATGCCCGGTACGTCGCTGGATACGCATCCAGCAGTCCAGGCTGCGGTAGAAGGGATGGAACCAACTCCTCCATGAATCCGACCGAAGCTCTAAGTAGCGATATCTCAATTCCTGAAGGTATTCCGAGGGGAGCCGATCGAGCGGATTTCGGAGACACACCAGCATCCGGCAGGTACCGAAAACCTGTCGGATCCTCCGGAGCGATTGCAAGTGGATCCGCAGTGGACGATTCCCGAACTCCTCCCAGGATGCCAACCACAAACAGGTCTTCGCTAGCGGGATCTCCGAGATCGACTCCATGGCTTCCAGGAAGGAGGAGGCATCCAAAGGCGCCTGGTGGTCCCAAAGAAGTGGATTGAGAATGGCATGAGCCTTGAGGCTGGTGCATTCCCGTGGGATATCCAACATATCCCGGTCCTTCCCGAGATATCGAATCTCGGGATGCTTCAGGAATACCGATTGCTGCAGCGTTGTGGTCCCCGTCTTGGAAAGCCCGATATGCAGGACAAACTGCTGATCGGGAAACAAGCTTTCTTCGTGCCGCGTCATGACTGTTGCACCTGACCACAGTATCCAAGGCGGGTCAGCGGAAGTTCGAAATGCTTTTCAAGCCATCGATTCCCCGGTTCTGCAGCCCTGAAGATCTGCTCCTTCCACGAATCGGAGATCGGAGCTCTTGCCTTTTCTCCGGAATGCTTTGGAGTACCAAACGCTTCCAACTCCAGCCATGCAAGTCGTCGACGGTGGGGCGTCATGCGAAACAGGAAGGAAAGCCTGGGGGAATCGACGATCTCGCGAAGGATCTCCAGTTGACGCGTCGTCCATCGTTCGTTGTCCCGCTCCCCTTGAATCAGTCGCAGCCCTTCCTCCGCGTCGATTTGCATCACTTCACAGATCCGGCGAAAAAACTGCTGTTCGTCGGCGATCAGGTCCTCGAAAAGAAAGACATGGACGTTTTCAATCCCGAATTGCTCCACGTACGCCTCGACCGTCTCTCCGTACTGAAGATGCGGCAGCACTTCCCCTTGAAAGTTGTCTTTCAACCATTCATCCATCGAGCGATAGTAGGGTGGGCTTCCCCATTTCAGACGCGGACTGACGTTGTCACGCTTCAATTGCTGAAAGTAGGCGGATTCCAGCAAAACCAGTGGGTTGCGAAGCGCCATAAGGATGGTGGCGTCGCCGAAAACCCGCTTCAGATTCCTGGCGCGCACCCTTCTTTTGGACAG